>CAYJQE010000038.1:0-2169 GCA_964372245.1 uncultured Candidatus Saccharibacteria bacterium | reverse complement strand
AGAGCCGTCAAAGATGAGCTCACGGCTAACTTTCGATCCAGGATCAGACTTTAAGACTCGGGACTTGACTTTTAGATCTGATTTTGACAGAATGCTCGCGGGCTGCATTTTCGGCTCGAATCTCTTCGTCTGGATGGGAGAATTCGAGCAAATCTTTGGCTGGAGGGTTGTGATGCTTGAAATAACACCTGAGATGTTGGATCTCCTCAAAATATCTGCCGCTTTTGTCATCGTGGTTAACAGTATTGATCACGAATGGCGGTCCGGCAAGATATTTTGCTGCTTGATCATGGGACCGGTTGTCTTGTCGCTGACCGGATGGTTTGCCGTCTTGGCGAACGCGGTCATGGCGGCAAGGCTTCCCCCCACTGTCGAAGCCGACGCACTTTGGGAGATGGTGATCCTCTCCCTCTGTATGATCGGCTGTCCGCTAAGCGTAATTTATCAAATGCACTTAGCGGAAAAGAAGTGACACGTCAAGACCCGAAAGCAAGTGGCATCGTTTTCGGGTCTTTCTTGAACTCGCGGCCGGGCCTCTCTTCAGTCTGGCCAGTTCCGGATCAGCCTTTCGGCCTCCCGCCTTTTTAAGCTTTCCCTTCGATCATGGCGTTTCTTGCCGCGCGCCAGCGAAAGCTCGATTTTCGCCCACCGACCTTTGAGATAAAGCCTGATCGGGACAAGAGTCAGTCCCCTTTCTTGAAGCCGACCGATCAATTTTTTCAACTCATCTTTTGAAACCAAAAGCTTTCGACTTCTGGTCGGATCGCCTTCCAAAACCGAAAAATGAGCGCCGACTAGATAGAGCTCCTTGCCGATCAGACGACCGAAACTCCCCTGAAGAGCGACTCGGTTATTTCTGACCGCCTTTATCTCCGGCCCGAGCAGTTGAAGGCCGGCCTCAAAAGTTTCAAGCGACTCAAAATCCCGCCGAGCCCGTCGGTTAAGAGCAATGGTCTTCATTTTTAGTTAAGCCCTGGCGGCTCGGTTGTTTTTAAATCTCGGCAATTCTTCAATCAAAATAGTCGCCGCCATAGTTAAAGGAACAGCCAAAATCGCTCCCAAGACACCGAGGAGCTTCCCGCCTATCAAAAGAGCGATGATGATAATAACCGGTGAGAGGCCGACCGCTCGCTGCAAAATCTTCGGCGCGATGACCGACGACTCGAGCTGCTGAATAACAACAAAGAGAACCAAGACTAAAAGCGCCTTAACCGGCGAATCGGTATAAGCGACTAAAATCGCCGGGATAGCTGATAGAACCGGTCCAAGATAGGGGACAATTTCCAAAAGGCCGGCTAAGACGGCGAGCGTCAAAGCAAATTTAACCTGCAAAACCGAAAGAGCGATGAAGGTCAAAAAGAAAATCGTCAGCATCAAAAAGAGTTGACCCCGAAGCCAGTCGCCCATCTTCTTGCCAATCCGATCAGAAATATCTTGGACCGGCCTCCGGTTGTCCGGCGGAACAAGCGACAAGAAGAAGGTGCGAAGTTCCCTCTCTTCGAGCAAAAGATAGAAAGCCAGGATAAGGGCGGTCACAAATGTCGCCAAGCCGCCAAAAACGCCGAGCGTCGTTTGAAAGATTGTTCCGGAGACTCGAGTCAGTGAATCACCCAGATCTCTTAAGGTGTTAATCGCGTCAGCCGAAGGTTGAGTCGCCCAGAATTGGCTAAAAATGGGAACGAAATTGCTGACGATATCGGGAAATCGGTTGATCAATTCTCTGGTTTCGACGACAGCCGGCGGGACGATTAAAAGACCGATCAGACTTAGAGCTGACAGGATCAACAGAAACATCAGGGCGACGGCCATGCTCCTAAGCATTTTTTTTGACCACTGCTCAATCACCGGAGAAAGAGCCGAAACAAGCACCAGAACCAAGAAGAAAAGAACGATTATGTCTCGAACCAAAAAAAGAGTGTAAAGGCCCAACAGCACCCCGACCACCCGAAGAATGGTCGAGGTTGAGACATCTATTTTCATTCTATCGTTCGGCATCATCGGTTGTAGTCATTCTAGCAGGAGTGTGAATCATTGAAAGAGGTCGAGGGAGTTGTCAAGCAAAGACCAGCCAAAGAGTCTATAATGATCCTGTTTTTCGGCCCCGGTAGCTCAATGGACAGAGCATCGGTTTCCTAAACCGGCGATGGAGGTTCGATTCCTCCCCAGGGC
>CAYJQE010000037.1:0-2350 GCA_964372245.1 uncultured Candidatus Saccharibacteria bacterium | reverse complement strand
GCCGGATTCGAACCGGCAACCATCTCCTTAACAGGGAGCCGCTCTACCGTTGAGCTACCCCGGATCACCGTTATTTAACCAGATTCGAAACCGAAAAACCAGTCGCGACCGAACGACCGAAAGATGGAAGCCGAGGTTGGCCAGTCGAGCAACGAACTGCCGGCTTGGAATCAAGAAAACGCCAGTCTGAAGTCAAAACAGAGAATAACCACGGCTGAACAGAGAATTTTTCGACCACAAATTCCGAATCTCGGATGGCGACGCTTTAGAATCGAGAAGTCAAACGATGAGATCTTAAAATCTCGGATTGGGAACCAGAGGCCAACTAAAGTCCGGCCTTCCAGTCAATGATGATCTTTTTGTAGGCGTCAAAGCCAATCCGGTCGCGACGAAAGGCCGAATTGGTCTGCCAGTCGGAGCCTTTAAGCTCAATCAGGCCGTACCGGTCTTGAATTTGATCGGTAATCTCCGGCTGGTCAGCCAATTCAAAAGCGAAAAAGGCCGAGATCTCGGGCGTCAGTTTGACATAATTGGCGATCTGCTGAAGATATTGGGCTTGAGCGACCTCGTTGCCGTCTCTCGCGCCAAGTCGTCTCGAGACCTCGGTCAGCCAGATTGACTTGCCGCGAAAAACCAGATTCGAGAGCACATCAAAATAGCCTTCGCCGACTCGAAAACGCTCCATCTCATAGGCTTGATCGGAGTAGATATTCCAGCCGATGATCTCATATTGATTAAGACCGCCCCGATCTCTCAAAAGATCGAGAAAGCCGACATGAGTGTACTGGAAAGACATAATTCGTTGGGCTTCGGGATTGGCGTCTTTCAGGCCGTTTAAGGTTCCTCTGATCCAAGGCAGAAAGCGATAAAACTCGGACAGGTTGTAATCAGACCGACCAATGCCATTGTATGACGATCCCTTCAGGATCTCGTTCTCCATCTCGCCGGAGATTTGAAAATATTTGACTTTGCCCTTGTAGCGGCCGGCGATTTCCGAAGCGATAGCGTAAGCGAATTGTTCTGACTCGATGGCGGCAAACGGGACATGATCCTGATTTTTCCAGTCAATGATCAGAACCGGTTCAAAGCCAGCTTCGTAAAGAGCGTTGATAAAGCTGTCATTTTCTTCCGGCCCGAGCCTGTTGACATAGTCAATTTTAACGAACTTGACCCCAAGTCGCTTGAGAGACTCGATCTGCCAATCTCGAACCTGGCCATATTGGCCACTAGGATGGACGGTGATTCCAAAGTAGAGGCTGGGATTTCGCCACTTTGCCCGGAGTGGCGGGATCCGGACTTTTGAGGCCGATCGGCCGACCGGTCGGGCCGAGGATCGAGCCGCTTTCTTGGGGGCGAAGGACGATTGAGTTTTTGGGGTCCGGGTGTTATGGAGGGCCAAAGCTCTCGAGTTTGAGACGAGAAAGAAAAGCCCGATGATCAAAGACAGGCTCAAAATCCGAGCAATCTCGGCCCGCCTCGTTGGTCGAAAAGTCATTATATAACTATATTTCAGCCCCGAACATCGGTCAACCAAAGAATTTCCGGTCTTAAATTGACCTGTCCGAATCGAGGCGATAAGATTTAATAAGACTTGAAGGAGGAGGAATGGTCACTGTCATAATCGCTTTTTTGGTTCTCTGGCTCGGTTTTTATCTGATTCGGCCCGACCTTCGAAAGGAGATGATCACCTCTTCTCTTCTGGGCTCTCTTTTTCTTCTCTTGGCCACGACTTTGAATCAGATCTATATCCTTTTTTTGGAACCGAAAGCCGTTAGGGACCTCATCGTCGAGAGCTTCCTCCTTTCCTTCGGCATGAGTGGCGTGGCGGCCGTCCTCTATGAGGTCCTCGTTCGCAAGCACTTGGCGCCGGAGCCGCTAAGCCATCGTCATCAGCTTATTTGGTTGGCGCTCTCGCCGTTGGCGACCGTTCTCTTGATCCTCGGCAGCGGTCTGTCGCTTGCCCTCTCGATCTTGATCGGCCTGATCCTCGCTCTCACCATCCTCCTGATCGTCCGAGTTGACCTTATTTGGGATGCCCTCCTGTCCGGGTTGTTCTTGGGCGCAACCTATCTTTTGATCCTTTTAGCCGGTCCTCGGCTGCCGCCGGGCGGACTCCTAAAATACTGGCTCCTTGACGAAGTTTCCGGCCTAACCCTTTCGGGACTGCCGATTGAGGAAATCGTCGTGGTTTTTTTCTTTGGCGCGCTGCTTGGTCCGCTCTACGAGGCCCTCAAGGGCTTTCGGCTCCGATCTAAATAACCGCCTCCTTAAAGCGCGGGCCGGCCGGCCGATCAGCCTGACCGAGATGCCAAGACCGAGACGCGTCGGCGGCGACTCTCGTGTTATCGAG
>CAYJQE010000036.1:0-2805 GCA_964372245.1 uncultured Candidatus Saccharibacteria bacterium | reverse complement strand
ATCCGAGTTAGAGACATGAGACCAACTTTTTGATGGGACGCTCGAAGCTCTGCCCAAGGATTTAAGCCACTTCCGACCGCTTCGCGGTTTTTTAGTGTGAGGTTCGAGCCGAAGATTTTTTTGGAGGGGAGGTCGTTCGTTTTGGCGATTTCATACAGTGTTAAAGCGTCTTTTATCCATTCTCGCGTCGGTTCGATCCACGCGGATGGAGTTCTTAAAAGACGCCCTATTTGTTCCTTGACAGACTTTTTGTCGGACATAAGCGAGCGACGCCTGTTTAAATAGTCCTCTCGCTCAATATCTTGCGCGACATACACATCTGTAAGTCTGGCGAGGTTTTTTGAAATGTTTTGTTCTTCTTCTCGCAATTCTAAAACTACCACTGACGCGGTATGTTTATTTTTCTGTTCCTCAACATCTAACATTTCAAATAATTTTGTCGCCAATTCTTTCGGCATAATATATTGGTAATGTGCACACACATATGGCGGTTTTCTCCCTACCAAGGGAGATATGACCATATCTATGTCAAAAATAATAAAAGAGGAACGTCTAAGATGGGTTTTGCCCATAACGCGCGAAGAGATAAAACTGGTCGATGCCGCTAAAGTATGCCCTTACGGCAAACGGAGCTTGGAACGGTGACTCGCCGCATATCGGCACGGCGGAGAAGCTGCCTTGGAGTCGAAATCAACCGAGCCGAAGCGATACCGCATCGAAACCCCGATTTGGTTGAAGGAACGCATTGTCGAGATTCGAAAAGACACAAAGAAGTGCGCGAAGAAAATTCATTGGCAGCTGGAAAAAGAAGGTATTCGTATCGATACCCGTACGATCGGGAAGATTCTAAAAAAAAAGAAGGGCTCGTACGGAATTACCGAGAGAAGCGAACCAAATACAAATACAAATACCTGAGAGCGCAGCTTGCATCCGGAGAATGCGTTGAGATCGATGTGAAATATGTCCCGGGAGCGGTTGCGGGACGCCCATATTTTCAATATACGGCAGTCGATAGAGCCTCACGCTGGCGGCATCTCGAAATATATGATGAACAAATAAACCTCCATAGCGTTTTGTTTCTTGAAGAAGTAATCCGTAGGGCGCCATTTGCCATTCTCTCTATCAAAACGGACAATCACGCCACGTTTACGAACTACTACACCGGAACAAATAAAAGAAGTGATCTTCTGGTGAAGTCGCTTCATGCTCTTGATGTTACCTGCCGTGAACGCGGCATCAAACATTATTTGATTGATCCGGGGAAACCCGCGCAGAATGGGACGGTTGAACGTTCGCACCGTGAAGATCAGGAGAAACTGTATGATCAAACTACATTCCAATCATGAGAAGAGTTGCGTTACTGTGTTCGATTATGGAATATGTATTACAATGATCTTGAACACTGAGGACTCAACGGAAAAAATCCCAATGAATTTCTGAAAATTACCAATTAAGTAACCCGCCAAATGTGTGTACCTATAACACTCAAAGATCAGTTTGGGCGAGCGGTCTTTGCGACCCTTATAGTGCCCCGAGCCACCATTACTGGTTCAAAGACCAATTGTTTTGGCGATAAAGTCCGAGGCTATACCCAAGTATTCGGTTCGCCAGCCGATGATCCAAATTATCAATTCTAGTGTTACAAGTGTTGCGCTGATTATGGCAAAACGGGATAGTTCTTGTTTTAAACTGACGCTAGGGCTGGTTGCTAATTCAGGTTTGGTTACAATAAGGTGTTGGCTGGTTTGGTCGGTTTGACTTGGCCCGATTGACTCAACTTGGGCTGACTCGCCAGCTTGATTAACCAATCGCGCCAGTAAAGCCTGGCGTTGTTTTTTGGTTAGAATTAGTTTTTTCTTTTTTGAAGGCATGATTTAAACTTCTTGAATCTACTGTATCAAAAATGACTGAAACAAGATAGCCGTTCCACCTCGCGTCCTCTAGGCCTTGCTCGTTCGCCAAAAATGTCCGGGTGTTTTTTGGGGATCAAAAAACCCGGAGGTGTTATCAATTGGGGGTGTTGTTTTTCTGACAGACACTTGTTTCACTTTGCACGCCGATTTTTAAAATCGCCTTGGTTCATTCAAGATACGCCAACTGCAGCGACGACAGGCCCTGTTTTTTTCTTGAGCTTCCCGATCGAGCGCCGCCATCAGGCTTTAGCCTGCGTCCCAAGGTGCCGCTGGAAGCTCGACGAGTCCACCCATGAAATCGGACGGCACTCGTTCAAGGATTCAAAAATTTGTTGTCTCTGGGGATAACCGCGCCCACGAACAGTTTCTGAACGCCGTCCTTTTGAGATTCGGCGGTCAGTTGCGTGACGATGTTTTGATCAATGTTTGACTGTATAGCTTTTAATCCTTGAGGAAAGAGTTTTAAAAATCCTTAACAACGCCTTTCTCCACAAGAATTTGATAATGATTTGGCTTTGCCTGCTTCAGATACTCAATCACTTTTCCTCTAACTGGCGTGATTGTCAGATTTTGCTCTTTAGCAAAATCTATTATTTTTTCAATCGCACTTTCAATTTCTGATTTTTCATTGACCATCAACTCAATCTCGCTAATGTTGTAAGTAAAATCTTGGAAAATAACAAGATCGAGATCAATGATAAACTGTCCTTTTTTATATTTTCTCCGTTCGGTTTGACAAGTGCAAAATGGCAAATAACCAGCTTTTACCAAATCGTCGGCAAGGCTTCTGTTACAGGACAAATTTAGAGCTTGTCTTATTTTCTGTTCATCTTCTAGCTTGGCAGGTATCCTCTAAAATAGACATGAGCTCTGTGATATGGCACGCTGGTGC
>CAYJQE010000035.1:0-3400 GCA_964372245.1 uncultured Candidatus Saccharibacteria bacterium | reverse complement strand
GCCCGGGCCGATCATTTTTTCAATCGGCCTGATGATCGCCGGTCTTATTCGGGTCGGCCGATCGGTGGAAAACTTTCTTACTCGGGAAGGCGAGGCCGAGCTTGATCGATGGTTGGCCTTCAGGCGGTATTTGAAACAAAAAGTCCGGTTTCGATTGACGCCGGAGGCCGGACTGATCTTTGAGAACTACTTGAGCTTCGCGATCGCTCTTGAGGTCGAGGCAGATTGGACGGCTCGGTTTTTGAGATTGCCCTTCCGACTGCCGGTCTGGTTTCAGACCAACGACCGTCTAGTTGAGACTCGGCCAGAAGATTTTGTCGGTCGCTTGCTTAGGATCGCGCTCGAGACTCGCTCGATTTTTTCCCGCTCGAAAGGGCTCGAGCCAGCTTCGACTTGAGTCTTCTCGCCCGGGCTCGAGAGAGGACGCGTCTTTTGGCGGCTTTATCAATTGTTTTATAGCCGAGCGATAAATCGCGACTCTTGGCGAGAACTTCTTTCAGCTTCGAACGGAGACCCTGCCTAACCGCTTGATTCCGAGCCGTTCTCGCGGTTGTTTGGCGGATCGCCTTTTTTGCCGAGCTGGTGTTTGCCATACCACTTGACGGTAGCCGATTTTTCGACCTCGGTCAACCAAGTGTCCCGACCGACCAGATCGGTCACAAGTTAGAACTGTTTCGCTCAATCTGTTCAATGGGAATGAGGCAATCAAGGGTTTCAGGGAGAGGGTTGAAATCGCGCTCAACCAACCATTCCGGGTGGTCAAGAATCGGCTGAACGATACTCTCTGGCCTGGTCGAAAAGACTCTCGTCATTGACTCCTTTCTCGATCTCATTGAAGGCCTCGATAACACGAGAGTCGCCGCCGACGCGTCTCGGTCTCGGCGCCAGGCGATTGGCGTCTTCCAAAAATCGCGAAGAGAGAAAGCCGAGTCTTCCACCGCGGTCTCTTTTTTGTTAGCTTGCTTTTCGCATGACAGAGCCAGTCAAATCAGATGACGGTCGGGAGGTTTCCGAATTGCCGGAGGAAGATAAGGCGATTAAGGCTTTTGACCGAACACCGAAACAGCGGGCGGTCGAGGTTTTGAAATCGGCCGAGGAGATTTTGATCCTCGCCGATCATCGCTCGCTTGACGGTTTAGGCTCGGCCTTGGCTCTTAAGATCGCTCTCTCGAATTTGGGCAAAAAACCGACGGCCGTGATCTCGAAGATCGAGCCAAGCTGGCTGGCGCTTCTGCCCGAGGCCGGCGCGATCCTGAAAGAGATCTCTTTCAGTCAAGACCTCTTGATTCGGTTTATGGCCGAGCGCGATGAGATCGAAAAGATCGGTTACTCGGAAGAGAACGGTCGGTTGACGATTGTCGTTACGCCTTCAAGCGGCAGTTTTTCCGAGGAGAAAATCAAAATTGAATCGGGCGGCCCAAAGTTTCAGGCGGTTGTCGTTCTTGACACGCCCGAGCCGAAACTTTTAGGGAAGATCTTTGAGGAGAACCCGGCCTTCTTTTCCAAGCTGCCGGTCGTCAATATTGATCATCATTTGGCGAATACTCAATTTGGCAAGATCAACTTTATTGACCGATCGGCGACATCGACGGCCGAGATTTTGGTCTCGATTCTCGAGGCCCTCGAGTCGGGTCGGCCGCTGATCAGCCAAGCGGTGGCGACTAATCTTTTGCTCGGCCTAATTTCCGACACCGACCGATTCCAATCGCCGACCACGACGTCAAAAGCCTTGACTGTGGCCGCTCAACTGGTCGCTGCTGGCGGCAAAAAAGACGAGATAGTCGAGTCTCTCTATAAAATCAAGCCCTATTCGACTTTGAAGCTCTGGGGAAGAATTTTGTCCCGCCTGACCGAAGATGAAGCCGGTTTTGTCTGGACCTTTGTCAATCAAGAAGACTTTGAACGATCGGGAGCGGACGAAGAATCTGTTGCCGGCAATATGGCTGAATTTCTCGATCAGGTTAAGGGCCAGACCCTTGCTCTTTTGCTGATTCAGAGAACCGATGGCGTTTTTGGTCGGATTCGCTTTCGATCAAAAGGCGATGAGCTTGTCGTCAGGTTGCTTGACAAGCTCAATGGTCGGCTCGAGACTCCGGTCGAGGCCGTCTTTTCTCGGCCGGGTTGGAAATTGATTGATCATGGTCGTCGGCTGGTTCAGGAAATCTCGGCCATCGTTCAGGCTGACAGACCCGATTCAGGGCCGGAAGAGCCAGAATCGTTTTTGTCTGATAAAATTCAATCAAGAGAGTGATTTTTCAGCTTGAGTCGAAAAATCGAGGACTTGAAGTCGGGGAGATGATCTTTCGGGCTGGACTTTTTCTGCTCATTGGCTAGAATATCTGGAGGCATGGCGACGACTAAAAAATCAACGGCGGCGGAAAAGGCGACTTGGCCGAAGAAGGCTTCGGTTAGGAAGACCGTGGTTGAGGTGGTCGCCAAAAAGACGCCGACCAAAAAGGTGGTCGGGGTGGTCGAAAAGGCGATCGAGCCGGTTCGAGAAGAGGCGGCAAAACTCGAGGCTTCAGAGAAAACCGCGATCGCCGCCAAGGCGACGACCGATCTTGAAGACAAAAAATCTGTTGGGCCGGTTCAAAAAAAACCGATCGAGGTTGCCAAGTCGTCGTCGAGGATAGTGTCGACGATCGATAAGTTCCAAACCCACAAAAAGGATACCGGTTCGACCTCGGTTCAGATCGGTGTTCTCTCTAAGGAAATTGCCGATCTCGCCAAGCATCTCAAGGTTCATGCTAAAGATTATGATTCGAGGGTTGGGCTTTTGAAGAAGGTTGGCCGAAGGCGGAGATTGCTTAACTACCTCCGCCGAACCGACGAGAAGCGGTACGAAAAGCTGGTTGGCGATCTC
This sequence comes from uncultured Candidatus Saccharibacteria bacterium, assembly GCA_964372245.1. Lineage (GTDB taxonomy): Bacteria > Patescibacteriota > UBA1384 > CAYJQE01 > CAYJQE01 > CAYJQE01. The sequence goes on along the minus strand of CAYJQE010000035.1, from coordinate 537 downwards.
AAACTTCGGGTCTGATTTTAGTCGAACAGAACCACCGCCGGCCTTTTTGAGCCGGCATTATTTAATCATGGGCCGCGTTGCTATGCCCGGCAAGGGGTTTTTGTTATGATGCGAATTAAGCCATGTCATCTTTCTCGAAACGAAAAACAGCCTGGTTGATCTTTGGGGGTGTTTTGATTACCGGCTTAGCATTGGCTGGAGTATGGGAGAGAAATGATCTTAACCGCCTAGGCGGTAAATTGGGTGAGCTGGTTGAGCCGGTCCGCTTTGAAGAGAAAAAACTCGAGGGTCAAGGCGAAGATAAAATCGTGCTACTGCGGGCCGAAGGTTTAATCTATGACGCGCCAATGGCTGAGTTTGGCTTCGAACCGGGCACTGTATCAATTGAAAAATTGGCTCGACAACTTAACCAAGCTCAAGACGATGGTCAGGTTAAGGCGGTGATTTTATTAGTTAACTCGCCCGGCGGCACGGCCACGGCTTCACAAGCAGTGGCTGAAAAGCTGGCCGATTTTAAGCAATCGGGTAAAAAATTAA
>CAYJQE010000034.1:0-3474 GCA_964372245.1 uncultured Candidatus Saccharibacteria bacterium | reverse complement strand
CACACAAGCAGTCAAAGACGGGGCGGAGTTTTTGTGGTCTTGCAAAGCAAGACGATTTAATTCCTCCGCCCAGTCTTTGGGCAAAGAAACTTTTTTGATTAAGGATGATAACCGCTCATCTAATTTTTCAGAACGAAGCGACATTTCGGGACAATCAATTGTTTTAGATTTTTTCGTACATCTGTAATAGACATAGTGGTGAACATTTCCATTTTTCTGTTGCTTCGTTTAGCCAGGAACTCTGGCTTAAATCGCACATTCACAACCAAAAGCGGGAGGGCGATTCTGTATTGGATTAAAAAATTTTCTTTCTCCCAATATCAAAATATGGTTTGAGCCGACGTTTTTTCCCGAATTCTTTGCGATTTTCAGCGGCGCGGTGAGCCGCGCCCCGCGGCTCCGCAAAAAGAGGTTCGAGCCAAAGATTTCTTTGACAATGACCTTTTTTGTAAAATTGAGAGGGAAACTTTTTGCCCGCAAGCGTTGAGAGCTCCGCCGCTCCGCCCGGAAACTTAACGGGCGCGACCGGGCAGAACTTTCTCCCTTTTAGAAAATTTTAGGTGGGGCGCGAGGTATGTCATTACAACACCAAAAATCAGACTCTCTTGATACACACAAGAATTTGTTATTATGCGAGTATAAAGTTTGGATAAAAACCAGTTATCGGGAATAAATTTTAGTTATTAATTTTCTAACAAATAATCAACTATGAGATTCACAGACCCAAATAAATTTGAAAGAATAAGACGGTCGGAGGGCTTAAATCATCCCGAGGATATTTGGGATATTGAAACGTTTGACGATATTAGACAAAGGATCAAGCAACTTTCTCCCAACATCAAAGAATTAGTATCCGAGGAAGAACTTAATGTTGAGATGAAAAAATGCCTCAAAAAAACACGCACTTTTTGTAGCGAGTTATCCGAAGATTTTAGACAAACATTTTTATCGCTTTTAGAGCAATACAGACAAGGACGCCGTCATATATCACAAAAGATAGTTGATTATTTGTTAGAAAAAAATTTTGTTCTTCCTAATTTTACTATCGCCAGGAGTGAACAGGCTCAAATATTACTTGAAGAATATGAACTTGACGGAGAGATTAACGAACAAAATTTGTTGCTTGTATTTCAATTACCGAAGCCGCTTGCCCAGTTTTGGTGGAAAGGCGGTTCTGATTCATGGGGCGACCTTGCAGAGGATGTAAAAGATACGGTCATTGAATGGGGGCATTTTTACAGAGAACTTATGCCTGTCGTTTGGGGAACACAAGGTCGCCATGAAAACGAAAATGGCTTAAATTTTTACAGATTTAATGGGGCCGGTGAACATGATCCTAAAAAGTACTACTATATTTGGAAAATATCAGAATGGGACAATTGAAATACAAGCAATAAAAACCAAAATTTACACCCGATAACTGGTTTTTATCCAAACTTTATACTCGCATAATAACAAATTCTTGTGTGTATCAAGAGAGTCGGATTTTGGGCTGGTGGTTGTTGGTTTTGCGTAAGTGTTCAAATAAGCGGCTACTCAAAAAGTTTTTTTGATTCTTCGATCAGTTGCTTACTCTGTTGGTTGGTCGGCGATTCGGCGATCAGCCTTATTATCGGCTCGGTGTTTGAAGGGCGGACGTGAAGCCAGCGATCTGACCAGGCAAAACGGATGCCGTCTGTTTCAGAAATTTCCGCCTGCTTGAACTTACCTTTTAAGATCTTCACGATTTTGGCGAAAATCTGTCTATCAGTTGAAATTTTATCTTTGATAATCGTATAGCGTGGCCAATTGCTGATGATCTCGCTTAGAGGCATTTCAGCGCAAGCGAGAAATTCTAGAGTCAATGCCATCCCAACCAAGGCGTCTCTTCCCAAGTGGAGGCGCGGGTCAATGACGCCGCCGTTGCCTTCCCCGCCAAAAACCGCGTTTTGTTCAATCATTGACTCGACGACATTGGTTTCTCCAACCGGGGAGCGCACCAGCCGACAAGCATGTTTTTCGGCAATATCTTCGTTAAGCCGACTGGTTGACTGATTGATGACTATCGGGCCTTTTTTAATGTTGCCCAGATAGTGATCAATGGCGACGGCTAATGTGTATTCTTCATTCAAAATGTTTCCGTTTGGTAAAGCGAGAACCAGTCGATCGGCGTCCGGATCAAGGGCAAATCCGACATCCACCGTGTGCTGGTGGATGAATCGGGAAAAGCTTTCCAGATTGGCTGGCGTTGGTTCAGGCCAGTGGGCAAAGTCGCCGTGCATTTCAGCGTTGATCGAAAAAACTTCACAATTCAGCCGATCGAGCAATATCTGGGCTATTTCCCCGCCAGCGCCATTGACCGTGTCAAGCGCGACGGAAAATCGTTTTTTGCGAATTTTCTCTCGATCAATCAACTGAACAATTTTATTGAGATGATCTTCAATAGCGCCGTCAAGTATTTTTATGTTGTCAATTCGATTTGTGCGGATATAAGTGCCGCCACTCATTGAGCCGAATATCTCCTTAATCTCTTTTGGTCGCAAAAAGGTGCCATCGGACCGCAAAAACTTAAACCCATTCCACTTCGATGGATTATGGCTGGCCGTGACGATCACTCCTCCTTTGGCCCGCTGATTTATGACTGCCATCTCGATCGTCGGAGTTGGGGCGATATCCAAATCAATCACCTCGCACCCGGCATCGACTAATCCGTGGATCGCGGCTTTCTTGAGATTAACTCCCGAGGGGCGAGAGTCTCGCCCGACAACAACAAGGCCTCGACAACGTCTTCCAAAGGCATAGCTGTGCCGATAAGCGATTTCACCGTTTAAAGACTCGCCAACTATTCCCCGGACCCCGGACACGCTTACGATCAAAGCGGATCGCTTTTTTTGTGAAGACATGTCTGAAATTACAAGATACATCAATCCGTGGCCTTGGTATAATTAAAAGATCCAGGTAGGGGCGCCGGTGTTCGGGCGGGCAAAAAACTGTCCAGTTTTTCTTGGTTTATCTGCTTTAGACGCCCGAGCCCTTTTTGGTGGCAGTTTATGACGGCAACCGGTCGTTTGGCTGCTTTTTTTTCGGGCCGGGCCGGGAGCTATCTCCTCCGGCTTTTCTGCCTTCCCTCGTTTCTTAAAGATGAAGCCCTTAATCGCCCATCGCCTATCAGGCTTTCTCGATAGAATCGTCATAGACTGACTGGGAGCGGTCGGTAAGGGTCTCGGCGACGTTCTTGCCGAGATCGAGACGCGTCGGCGGCGACTCTCGTGTTATCGAGGCCTTCAATGAGATCGAGAAAGGAGTCAATGACGAGAGTCTTTTCGACCAGGCCAGAGAGTATCGTTCAGCCGATTCTTGACCACCCGGAATGGTTGGTTGAGCGCGATTTCAACCCTCTCCCTGAAACCCTTGATTGCCTCATTCCCATTGAACAGATTGAGCGAAACAGTTCTAACTTGTGACCGATCTGGTCGGTCGGGACACGGGCTTGAC
>CAYJQE010000033.1:0-3827 GCA_964372245.1 uncultured Candidatus Saccharibacteria bacterium | reverse complement strand
GAGAATTTGTTTAAGCTGTTCTTAAATGTCTATTTTGGTTACGGTTCTCCCTAATCACCAAAAAGTATTGGCCAATGTTCCACCGCTGGTTAAATTTCGTTCTTAACCTTGGTCAGGGTGGCGCTCTTCCCGTCGGACCTTCTCGTTAACTCGTCTTGGCTCAAGCCAACAAAGACATTTCCTAACTGGCGGCGGGACTGGGATTCGAACCCAGGAGACGCTTTCGCGTCAACGCGCTTTCCAAGCGCGCGCCTTAGGCCGCTCGGCCATCCCGCCTTGTCTTCCGGCTATCGATTGATCAATTTTTCGAAATACTCTCTAAACTCGTCCAGCCCTTCTTGACCGAAAAGCTCTTTGAGTTTTGCCAGCCGGTCGTGAAGCGATCGTTCGGCGGCCATGATCTTTTCTCTCGGCAGATCGAGCGGAGCCATAAATTTCGTTAGCTCGCCGTCGCCTCGGAGAATGGCGAGATGCTCGATCATCAGTCTGACTCGTGGCAGCCAGTTGATCGGCCGCTGATCCTCGGCCGCTTTTAGGAGCTGGTCAATTAAAAAGACCGTGTCCTGAATATGCCGGAAATAGTCAAAGGGAACATCAATATCGGCCATGGTGATAGAATACCGAAACGAGCGTCGAGAATACAGAATGGAGGCGGATAAGAAGCGAGGACGGGAGAAAAAAGCGGGGAGAGGTCCTCTCTTGATTCTTGCTTCCCGATTCGAGATTCTAACCTTATGGCCGACCAAGCTGTTCAAGAGGTCAAAGACCGGATCGATCTTGTTGACCTGATATCTTCTTACGTCGAGCTCAAGGCCTCTGGCATCAACCACAAAGGCCTCTGTCCCTTTCATCAGGAAAAAACCGCTTCTTTTATGGTTAATCCGGAGCGGCAGATTTGGCGTTGTTTTGGTTGCGGCGAGGGGGGCGACGCCTTCAGCTTTCTTCAGAAGATCGAAAGCCTGACCTTTCCCGAGGCCCTTCGGATTCTGGCTGAAAAGGCCGGTGTTAAGTTGATCAATCGCCGGACTGCTGGTGGTGGGGCGAAAACCGATGATCGCACCGAGCTTCTTGATATCAATCAGTTGGCCAGCCGGTTCTTCAGGGCCGCCCTTGATTCGCCGACCGGTCAAAAAGCTAGAGACTATCTTTCAAGTCGCGGCCTCGATCGGGCGACAATTGATCGTTTTCAGATCGGTTTCGCGCCAAGAGGCAATCTTGGCTCGAGGGCCCTGATCAAGAAAGGCCTTTTGGAGTCGAAGCTCGTTTTGGCCGGTCTGGTCTCGAGAACCGGCGCCGATCGGTTTCAGAATCGGATTATCTTTCCGATAAAAAACGCCTTTGGCCAGATTGTCGGTTTTACCGGCCGGAGCCTTTTTGAGAACGACCCCGGGCCGAAGTACTTAAATAGTCCCGAATCGCCAATTTTCAAGAAGAGCCGGCTCCTATACGGACTTTTTGAGGGGAGAGAGGCGACTAGAAAGACTCGGCGGATTGTTCTTGTCGAGGGCCAGACCGATCTCCTTTTGTCGCACCAGATTGGTCTCAAAGAAGCGGTTGCGACATCGGGCACGGCTCTGACCGGCGATCACGTCAGACTGCTCAAACGTTTTGCTGACGAGGTTGTTTTGGCCTTTGATAACGACGATGCCGGCCGGAAAGCCACCCGAGGGGCATTGATGCTTCTTTTGCGGGCCGGACTACCGACCCGATTGGTTTCGATGCCGGACGGCCGGGATCCGGCCGACCTGATTAGCGCTGGCGAGACCGCCTTTTTGGCGGCCGTTTCGGAAGCTCAACCGGCGGTTTTGGTCCTAATAGATCAGGCAGTTGGCGGGCGGAAGTCGCTTAACCCGCTCGAAAAAAGGGCGATTGTTTCGGAGATCAGACCGCTTATCCTTTTGACGGCCGATCCGGTTGAGCAGGCCGAATATCGGAAATCTCTGGCCGAACGGCTTTTGATTGACGAGTCGGCAATTACTCGTTCGGCCGAGGGGGTCAAGCCGGCCACTCGTGTCTCGGCCGCCGATCAGCCGCGGCCGCCGTTGAGAAAAATCAATCGCGAGGAGCTGCTCTTGGGCCTGCTTATCCTCGAGGGAAATCTTCTCCAAAAGTTGCCAATAATCACCTTTAGCGATCAAAAACTGACCGAGCTTTTTCTTGCCCTTAAGGAATCGGCTGGTCAGGTTGATCGGCTCCCGTCTCAATTGAGGGAGACTCTTGATCAGGTGGCTTTTCTGGCCGAGGAGCGGTATCGGGGGCTTGATCAAAAAGAGCGAGCCAAAGAGATCCAAAGCCTGTTGCGATCAATCCGCGATCATCGGCTCTTTCGCCGGAAGACCGAGCTTTCTCTGGCCATTCATCAGGCCGAGAGTCAAGGCAATCGTCAGGAAAAGGTCAGGCTTCTTTCTGAACTTGAAGCTCTGTTGCGATCTGGGCGGGGTCTTGAAAGAGGTCGCTCGATCTGATACAATGACGCTAATCGGGCAAGCCTGATCGGTTTGGCGTATAATCGAGGATCGTTAAATGGTTAGAGCGGGCTGATAAAATAAAAGAGGACTCGATGGCGAAAAAGGTCTTTAGACATATCAAGGAGGTTTTTCCCGATTACTTCACGCCGACCTATCTTCGATTGATCGAAAAGGGGAAAGAACATGGCTTTGTGACTATCACCGAGGTTCTTCAGGCTGTTTCGGAGGTCGAAAAAGAGCTTTCGACGATTGACGCGCTTTTTGATTATTTCGATCGGAAGGGGATAGTTCTCGAGGAAGATACGGCTCGGAATTTGATTTCGGTCGAGCGGGAGACAGAACAACAGATCGGTGGCGGAGTCTTAAGACGCAAGATCGAAGAGAAGCTTGGTGAGAGGGAAATGAAGGATATCGCTGACGATTCGGTTCGGATGTATCTTAGAGAAATTGGTCGGATTCCGCTTTTGACGGCCGAGGATGAGGTCCGACTGGCAAAACGGATTGAGAGGGGCGATATGGTGGCGAAAAAAAGACTGGGCGAGGCCAATCTTCGGCTGGTTGTCTCGATTGCCAAGAAGTATATTGGTCGTGGCCTCTCGCTCCTCGATCTCATTCAAGAAGGCAACTTCGGCCTTCTTCGGGCGGTTGAAAAATTTGATTACACCAAAGGTTTCAAATTTTCGACCTATGCCACTTGGTGGATCCGTCAGGCGGTTACTCGGGCAATCGCCGATCAGGCCAGAACTATCCGGATCCCGGTCCACATGATCGAAACGATTAACAAGCTCGTTCGGACCCAGCGTCAACTGGTTCAAGATCTTGGTCGAGAACCGCTTCCCCAGGAGATCGCGGCTGAAATGGGGATAGAGACTGAAAAGGTCGAGATGATCTTAAAGATTACTCAAGAGACGGTCTCTCTCGAATCGCCGGTCGGCGAAGAGGAGGACTCGAAGCTGGGCGACTTTTTGGAGGACAAAGACTCGCTCTCGCCCGCAGAACAGGCGATCAGTCAGTTTTTGAAAGGCGATGTGAGCGAGTTTCTCCAGCATTTGAGTCCGCGAGAGCAGAAAATTCTTCGAATGCGGTTTGGTATTGACAACGGCGGCCGAGCGCACACGCTTGAAGAGGTTGGCAAAGAGTTTGGTGTTACCCGAGAGCGCATTCGTCAGATTGAGGCCAAATCGCTTCAGAAAATGAAAAAACATCCCAGGAGCAAGCGACTGAAAGATTATTTGAAATAACAAACCTGCGACTTGTTCAAGCTCGCCAAGGCTCGCTATAAAGAAACAACCGAATATGTTTCTTTCAAGCTCGCCAAGGCTCGCTATAAAGAAACAACCGAATATGTTTCTTTCAAGC
>CAYJQE010000032.1:0-3886 GCA_964372245.1 uncultured Candidatus Saccharibacteria bacterium | reverse complement strand
GGTCAGTTCCGTTCAAAGTAGGTTCGCACTATGTTCAGTAATTGCGACCAAGTTAAGTCAAATCTTTATTGTCAGTCAAGCGTCTGCAATATCATTTTAATTTTGTTAATCCATTCATTATCAAAGCACGAAGGAGCGGCTCGAATTTTTTGCCAATGAAATGCGGCGCGGGTACCCTCCCTGAAACCCCTCCTTGAGCCTCGTCCCGCTCCGCGATCGCTTTTCACCACCGCCGAATTTCGTATTTCGCTTTGCAGAATGCGTTGCATGAAAAAGAGGGGCTGTGTTTTTTTCCGCTCACCCGCGCGCACAAAACCCGTATCTAGTAGTGTTGAATAATTGCTATCTGTTGACAATCATACAAGTTTTGCTAAAAACCTAAAAACGGTGAAGAAGAAGATAAATTCCTTTATGACAAACGAAGTCGCAAAATTCGGCAAAAAACTTAGGGAAACGCGCCTAAAAAAGAAACTGTCGCAGGGAGGAGTGGCAAAAATGTTAGGCTTTCACCGGTCATATATGAGCGGCCTTGAGCAAGGCAGGAGAAATCCCTCGCTTCTCACAGTGCTAAAAATTGCCAAAGCGCTTGGCATTAGCGCTAAAAATCTCTTATAATTAAATGTTCAGCTAAAATATATGGACAACCAAACAGAAGCGCCGCCCGACAATAGTGGTGAAAAGCAAGCCGAAAATAAAATCTCCGAAAGGCCGGTCAGTAATCTTAAAAGCGCCGAGTTGAAAAGATTTAGGATTAGAATTTTAGCAACTCTCGTTGTGGTTGGCGTTTTAGGGGCAGTATGGTTTGTTTTTTTGAAAAATGGCAGCAATCAAACACCGAGCCGGGCTAACGATCAAGCAAATCAAAACTCTACTCCGACGCCGACACCCTTACTAATAGATTCAAGCGCGTGGGAGATGACGCTCGCAAAGGATGAAGTGACGGCCTTGACTAATCTAGCCGAGAGCAATCTCGTTTACGCCGTAAAAAACGAGCATACATCAACGGTCTATAAAAGAGATTTACAAAGTGGCACACAGACAAAAATCTTGGAATTTGTTGAAAATAAAAGGGCTGATAAATCTGGCAATGCTTGGACCGGGTTGCCGCCAAGCGTGGCTTTGTCGCAGGACAGGAAATCTTTGGCCTTTGCTGACAAGGAAGGATTGAAGGTTTATGACCTTCAAACAAAAAAACAAAAACTTATATTCGTAAAGTCAGTGAAGGCGAGTGTGAAGATTGCCCTCCCGTATGGTCTGTTCACCCTGGTTTTGACACAAGCGGCGCTTATGGGTTAGTAAGCCCAGTTTGGTCGTCTGATGGAAAATACATCAGTTTTGATCAAATTCACTACGAGGGAGTGGGTTTAGGCGCGATTGACACAGTGTCAGGCGTTTATGCCAAGCTTGATGGTGATTATAGCGACTTTAATTGGTCACCGTCCGGCCACTCATATGTAGAAGCTTTCTCTGCTATCGGCTTTGATGAAAAAGTGGGCCTGTATGTTTCATCCCAAAATAATCTTGCCGAAGCAGATAATATTGCCCTAAAAATTGGCAAGACAGAAAATACCCTGTCTCCGGAAGCTAATTTTTCTCCTGATGGACGAAAAATAGTCTTCACTTTTGCGGAGCTGGAGCCGAGGGGATCGGAGGGAACAAGACATTTAGCAATAGCGAATATTGATGGCACTGGATTTGTGGTTTTGGCAAAAGCCGAAGCTAGAAGGCCATTCTTTTCCAGCGACGGAAATTCCGTGTTCTATATCCAGCAAAAGAGCGGCAGACAGGTGCTTCTCCAGCATAACCTGACAGATAAAAGCTCGACTGATTTAATTGTTTTGCCTTCTGAATTTGATAGGTTTGGCAAAGCATATTGGACTAAAGATGGCTTCTTGGCTCTTGTTGGCAGATCATCAAATCCGCTTGACGCTTTGAGCGAGGATAGCAGAAGGATGCTGATTTTGGATATAGCCGAAAATAAAGTTGTTTACGCAAATCCAGCGTTTGAACAATTTACTAACTTTGTTGGACTCTCAAATTAAATCCGGCGCGACCAGTTTGACTGGCACGAAATTCGGCAACGGCGACGACGGAAACCCCAGCAGTAGAACGCTTTGCGTTCACTACGGGATAGGAGCGAGGGACAAAAATTTTACCCAGCACTAAGCTCTGCTTTGGTGCTGTGGCATTTCCCGATACCCTTTTCCCCCATCAGAGCAAGATCAGTGCGGAACTCCGCTTTTTGCTCGCCCGAGTGTTCAGTTTGGCGCGCGAAGCGCGGCAATCATCAGTCAGGGTTAAATTCAAAGTAGGCTCGGACCGTGTTTCGCGCGGTTAGTGTAGACTGCGGGGGAGCGATGAAAAAGCCCGAAGAGGCATATCGGGAGGAGCTCGGCGAGAAACGTTATCGGATTTTGAGGGAGAAGGGGACCGAGCCGGCCTTTTCCGGGGAGCGTTATCGAAATACAAAGGCCGGCCATTATCTATGTGGCGCTTGCGGCAAGCGGCTCTTTTCCTCAAAAACCAAGTATGATTCTGGCTCGGGCTAGCCAAGTTTTTACGCTCCCCTGTCGCTCGACGAGCTAAAACTGGCCGAAGATCGAACTGCTGGCCCAAACCGGACCGAGGTGATGTGCGGCAACTGCGGCTCCCATCTTGGTCATCTTTTTGATGACGGGCCAAAGCCCACCGGCAAGCGTTATTGTTTAAACTCCCTCTCGCTCGATTTTGAGGAGGCAGAGAACGAAAGTGGAAAAGAAAATCATTAATATCTTGGTTCTGGTCGCCGGTTTGGTGATCGCCGTTCTTTTTCTGGCCCTCCTTGGTTGGGCTACCTGGTTGGTCAAAGGGGAATTATCCACTGTTTTTCGATTGGACTTTCTTTTATGATTAAATCAGGAAATTAAAAGATCAGAAGGGAGGTGGTTTTAAATGGACAGTAAATCGCTCGGTATGCTGGCTTCGATTCTTGTTATTGTCGGCGCCCTGAACTGGGGTTTGGTCGGCGCCGCGGAGTATGATCTCATCTCGACGGTGCTTGGTGGCGTGTCTTCAACGGCCGCTCGACTCGTTTTCACTCTGGTCGGAATAGCTGGCCTCTATCAACTTTTGACTTGGAGCAAAAAATAAGACAATCGCGCTCTTTTCGAGGGGCTGGGCGTGATGGTTTTTTTGTTTTGCCTTGTTTCGCGGCTTTGGATCTCGTTAGTGGATTTAAGGCTGGTTTTATGTTGGCCGGCTTTTCCAGCCCAGTTTAGTCGAATGGACTAAAGTCCTCACCTGACGGCTTGGAGTCAGGCTCAAAGTCGGGGCCGAGGTTTTGATCGAGATCGTCCGGCGGTCCAAATCGCGTCATTTGGCCAGGTCCAAAGTTTTGCCTAAATTGGCTTGAGGTGGCGATGGCGATTATGAGAGTCAAGAGAACTATCCCGATCGGAATCCAGATGATAAAGTAAATGATCTTCAGGACCTTAAGCGTTGCTTCCATCTCGATCCCCTTTTTTAGCCTTACGACGATTGTTTTTCAATATTAACAAAATCACGATCAGAGCGATAATCAGGAGAGCGCCGACAAGGCTGGCAAAGATCAGTCCGATCGTCAATCCGCCGAACGAGCCGTCGCTCGATAACTGGCTAAAGAATATTTCACCCCGACCTTTGCCAAATTGAATGGCTGACGTTTTGTCCTTTTCGATTGCCCCAACTGAAGGGGCGAGAGAGGCATAAAGTCCCCTGCCTTCAAGGCCGACATAGACGATTTGGCCGGTCGAGTTAACGGCCAACGAGCGAATGTGGCTATCGTAATTGTTTGGCGAGTCAGGCAGGTTGTTTGAGATATCTTGCCAGGTCTGGCCGAAATCTTGGCTGATTAAAACTAATCGTCCAG
>CAYJQE010000031.1:0-4085 GCA_964372245.1 uncultured Candidatus Saccharibacteria bacterium | reverse complement strand
CGGATTTCTTGAAAAAGAAGTTTAATAAGTCTATACAACCTATCGTCTGTTGACATATAATTATTGGAAAATCCGAGAGTCGGGCATTCGATGGTTTTGTGTTAAAAAATAGTGAATACCTAGCCGTTCTTGGGCTCTATTCACTAAAATAGGTAAAAGTTTAGGGTCCGACTATCCGTCCGCCTAAAAATTTTAGGAGTCCCGCCTTAACGCAAAGCCGTCCGCGAGATCAACTCCCAGACGGCAACCTTCCTTTGTTCAGGATTTTCCCGAAGGATTTTTTGACAAAGTGAGCTCGGGCGAAGCGGTGTATGACCGTGTCTTCAGAGCCAAGCTTTTTGTCGTGGTGTGTTGATTGCGCTGGATTTGACTAAAGTGAAAGGGTCAGCTTTCAAACCGCTGGAGGCGGCCGTGACGGCACAAGGACAACTGATCGCTTTTTTGACGATTTGATTAAAACGCTCCCAGAGGTGTATTATTGGGTCATCGGGGGGGGGCGCCTAGCTCAGTTGGTTTAGAGCGACTGGTTTACACCCAGTAGGTCGGGGGTTCGAATCCCTCGGCGCCCACCAACCTTTTTTTCAGTTCTCGATTAAGCCCTCCCCGCGCGAAGTTGAAAAGTTGCCGGCGGTGGTTTTGTTGGCTTTAGATGGGGGCTTCTCAAGCATTTAGCTCGGCTTGAGCCAGCGTCCGAACTCTTGCTGGAAGGTGTTTGTCGTGGTTTGATGGAGCCGATCGGCCGAGGTAGCTCAATGGCAGAGCGCTGCCCTGAAGAGGCAGGCGTTGGGTGTTCGATTCACCCCCTCGGCACCAAGGAAACCCGACAAGGCCTTGAGCGCGCTTGAGCGGTCGGACCGTTGTGTCTTCTCGCTTTATGACTATACTGCTTGGGAGCCGCAAAGAGCATTAAACCAGAAGTTAGCGGCTTATTATAAGAAGAGAGAGGCCATGAGCAAAAACCAGTCTCGAATTCTTAAGTATGTTGCTCACGATACTTGTTCTCGGTCTGGTGGTCTTTCTGATTTCAAAGTTTTCCCCGGTGGTTGAAAAAGATCTTCAGTCCGGCCGCGGCCGCTCTAATATTGCCGAGCGTTGCCTCGGTTTTTGGCGCTATTTCAAGGCCGGGCGCGGTTGCTTGTTTCCGTCTGACATCTTTGCTCTCTGGATTCCGGAATCGGGTCTTCTTGGCGGCTTGTTATCAAGTTAGATAGGGAAAAGTGAAAAAACCTTGGTGGGTCGTTTTGGTCAATCGGCTTTTGATTATCGAGGATCGGCCGGAAAAAAGTCCGGTCTGTTTTGTCTTTGGCGGAGTTTCCCATCATCTTTCGGATGAAGCGGCGAGACTGTTCAAGGCCGGCCTCTGCCAGTATATTTTCATCTCCGGCGGCAAAAATCGTTATCTTGGTCAAGAGACGGAATTTGACCATCACCGTCAAAGATTAATCAGGCTGGGTGTGCCAAAAGGTCGGATCTTGGGCGAAGACCGGGCGGGAAACACGCTTGAAAACGTCAAAAATTCCGCCCCCTCCCTGAAAGAAAAATTCCCGAATCTCGATCGGCTGATCGTTGTCTGTCTCTTCTATCACGCCAGGCGCTGTCTTTTGACTTTCAGAAAGAATTTCTCAAGGGAGGTTAAATACTTCTTTCGGCCGATCCCGGTCGCTAATTGGCCAAGCGATTGGTGGCGAGCGGCTGAAGCAAGGCGGCGAATTTTCGGTGAGATCGCTCGGATAATTCGTTATACAATCAAGGGAGATATTGGTTATTAAGCCGATGAATCAAATGATTAATCTCTCAAAGTTGTTCGAGGTGAATTATCTTTTCGAGCCTTTGCCAAACCACCAATTTGCTTTTTATCGGCCTCTTTTCGGTCTCGGTTTTTTGGTTTTGGCGCTCGTCCTTCTGGCCTATTTTCTTGGTTGGCCGAAAATCAGCCGGCTTGGCCGAAAAATCGGTTTGGTTTTCTCGTTTGGCCTTTTTTTACTCCTCGCTTTTCGCTTCATTAGTGTCAACTATCTCTCGGCCCGCATCCTCTTGGTTCTTTGGCTTGGAGCTGGTATCTTAAGTTTGGCCTTTGAATTGAAGGCCGGATTTTCAGGGCGAGTTTCGCCCCGCCGTTTTTTGGGTGAAAATCAAGATCGTTACGCCAAGTATCTTCCTGAATCAATTAAGAAAGGGAAAGGGTAAAAAACTTGATGGCAGTCAAGGCAAAATCGGAGCCGACAATTCTTGAATTGATTGAGCTTTGCGGCAAAAGTCTTGTTCCCTATCACAATGATGAAATTGTCGAGGTTTCGGTCCTTTCGATCGGCCGCCATCAGATCTGGGTTGATGTTAAAGGTCTGACGATTGGTTTGATACCGGAGCGAGAGTTTGCCACCGAGTCGGAAAAGTTAAAACCGGGCGATAGAGTTTTGGCCTATGTCCTCGAGTTTGAAAACGAGGAAGGTCATGTTGTTCTCTCGCTCCGACGGGCTGAACGGGAGAGATTCCTCTCGACTCTCAAAGAAAAATTTGAGTCTAAGGAAGCTCTGTCGGCGAAAGTGGTTGACGCCAACAAGGGCGGCTTAATGGTGGAATCTCATGGTATCACCGGCTTTTTGCCGGTCTCTCAACTTTTGCCGGAGAATTATCCTCGAGTGCCGGGCGGCGATAAATCGGAGATTCTTGATCGATTGAAAGGCTTTGTTGGCAAAGTAATGACAGTCAGAATTATCGCTTATGAGCCGGGCGCCAACAAGTTAATTTTTTCCGAGCGAGCGGTGCTTTCGCACGAGCAAGAAGAGCGGCTTCAAAACTTCGAGAAGGGCGACAAGGTCAATGTCGCGGTTACCGGCGTGGCCGATTTTGGACTCTTTGTTCAGCTTGAAAAAGAGAAACTGGAGGGCCTGATTCACATCTCCGAAATCTCCTGGGATCGGGTCAACAACCTAAAAGAGAAATTTGGGGTTGGCGAGCGGCTCGAAGCCATGGTGTTGAGTGTCAATAACGGTCGGGTCTCGCTCTCGCTTAAGAGGCTTCAGCCCGATCCTTGGGTCGAAGCGACCAAGGGTTTGAAAGTTGGCGAGAAGTTGGAAGGGTCGGTTTCTCGGATTACTCCTTTCGGGGCGTTCATCGCAATTTCAACTGGCATTGAGGGTCTGGCCCATATCTCCGAACTCTCGAAGGAACGGGTCGAGTCGCCGACCGATGTTCTCAAAGAGGGCGAAAAGCTTGAGTTTAAGATTGTCTCGCTCGATGTCGAAAACCATCGTCTTGGCCTGAGTCTGAAAGCTCTGACGGCTGAAGAAGATTAATGTTGGACATAGCGCCGATCGCGGCCGGTCTCGAACTTCGAGCCAAAGGCGGGAAGGTTTCTCTGAAAGAGAGCTCGCTCGAGATCGGCTCTCAAGTTATGGATCGGGCGGGTGAGTTTGAAGTTGGCGGTATCGAGGTCGAGTGCCTATCGCTCAACGGCAGCCTGATTTTTCACATCTTTGTCGAAGATTTGATCTTGCTTTATTTGCCGGAGCTTAAAAATAGTCTTTCAGAAAAACAATCAGAAACGGTTGACGACGCGACAATTGTGATCGCTCCGACCGACAAGGAAAAAGTTTCCGGCAAGCATTTTCTCGATCTCATTCAGGCCATCAATCCGAAGCTCGTCGTCTCTTTCGGTGAAGATCTTCAAGCGGAACTCTCGGGACTGCCCTATCGAAAAACGAGCCAGATTACAAAGATTAGCAACCAAACGCTTCTCGAGAAGACGGACTATTATCATTTGAGCTGATAGAGATTTTTTTGATGTCCGGTATGTCGGCTCGAGATTAAAAGGTGTTGATTTAAATCCCAGGCTTTAATATCCTGATCAAGGCAGAGACTTGCCCAGGTGGCGGAACTGGTATACGCATGGGGCTTAAACCCCCTGTTCGAAAGGACGTGTGGGTTCGAATCCCACCCTGGGCACCAGTATCAAACTTTCAGGAATTTTGCCGACCGATTCGGCCGCGCGAAGCGCGGAAAGGTATGGAAACACTGGCTCGCCGCGCACAGCGCGGCTCGCCAAGCGCAGGTTCGAGCCAAAGATTTCTTTGGCGGCAACCTTT
>CAYJQE010000030.1:0-4837 GCA_964372245.1 uncultured Candidatus Saccharibacteria bacterium | reverse complement strand
AACGGCTTTTTGCAAAATTACCGGGCCATCGTCAACCCCGCTGTCGGGAACAAAATGAACCGTCGCGCCAGCAACTTTAACGCCATATTCAAGCATGGCCTCGATCGCCCGATTGCCCGGGCCGGGAAAGGCCGGATTCAAAGCCGGGTGGACATTGATCACCGGCCGAGAAAGGCTCCTCAAAAGCCGGTTGGGGAGGATTAGCATCCAGCCGGTCATCACTATCAAGTCAGGATTTTTTGATTTGATCAGGGCCAGAAGATCGGCCTCCAGATCGGCCCGAGTTTTTCCCGCCGCCTCGTAATCCGATCGGATTAAAAATCGGGCTGTCTCTATCCCCCACTCCTTAGCCAATTCAAGGCCTGGCGAATCCTGTTTATGACTGGCCACCAAAACGACCTCGACAGTTTTTTCTGATCCGAGGGCTTGAAACAAGCTCGGCAATCTTGATCCGCCGCCGGTTAAAATAACTATTTTTTTCTTGATCACAGTCCCTTCAGACTAGCGCGAATTATTCTAAAATCCCAGAGCCAACAGCGGTTCTTGCCATCTTCGACTTCACTTTTACGACCTTAACCGAATTTAGGATATTTCGGCTCGGCGGTTTTTGGCGATCAAACCAATTCGAGATTTCGATTCGCTGGCTTTGGCATTTAACACAGTCTTTTGATGTCTAACAGAACAATCGCCTATTACTTCACCAAAAAACTCGCCTTGGCTCCAACCTTCGGCTCTGTGAGTTTAGACACCAGCCGCGCCGAAAAACTTTCCCGGGATAAAAATTTCGGAGGAATCAAAGCGCCTCTACAAAACACGAAGCGAATCAACGGCTTTTGGATAGATCCGCTTCCCTTTACTTTTCGTCAAGCCTTCGATTCTGCCATGTCCCGAGCCGCGGGACACATTCCAGACCAGGCGAAGTTTTCCCGAGGCCACCTCTCCTCACAAAAGCGTGAAAGCGATATCTGGTAATCTTTGACACCAAAAAGCTCGGGCTTATTTCCAGCAGAATCCCGAATGAAGTCTCAGGTGCGGAGCACTCGGTGAATTGACCTCGCCCTCACTAAAAGCGCTGGCTCGGGTTGCCGTTCCCGCCAAGTCCCGCCAAGGCATTTTAAATTCCAGCAAAAGCATTCCCCCGCCTCGCGGCGGGACGGCTGGAAATTGATTTCAAAAAGCCCTTTGATTTGCTCGCAAAACTGCCCGCCGAAGCGAGGCGCGAAGCGCCGAGCGAGGCGGCTTCCTCTGTAAATAAACTTTGGTGGACCCGGGCGGATTCGAACCGCCGACCTCTTCCATGCCATGGAAGCGCGCTACCAACTACGCCACGGGCCCGGAACACCTCAAAATCTT
Source organism: uncultured Candidatus Saccharibacteria bacterium (assembly GCA_964372245.1). Classification (GTDB taxonomy): domain Bacteria; phylum Patescibacteriota; class UBA1384; order CAYJQE01; family CAYJQE01; genus CAYJQE01. The sequence continues at coordinate 3,484 of CAYJQE010000030.1, read as the reverse complement.
TCGACTTTAACTTTTGAGTTTCAAACTTTCGCGTTCGGAATCCTCTATTTCATTTTCCGACCGCCTCGTCTGATCATGGAACAATCCCCTTCTCGAGCCCATTTTTTTCGACGCCGCGTTTTCGCGATCCCGCTCGTCCGATCTTCAGATTTTGTCTTCTGACTGCCGGCTGACTTTCCTAAGCTCCAAAAGACCGGCGGCGAGGAAGATTATCGGCCAGAGCTCAAAAAGGGTGGATCGAAAGCCAAGACCGACGTAAATAAGGAAACTGCCGCCAAGAACCAAGGCCCAGCCATAAAAAAGATGAAGTAGCCGTTTGGTCAAGAACATGCCAAATCTCGGCTTAAATCGCTTGGCCATCGTTTGCCACTCTACGGCTTTGAGGCCGAGATATCAAGCGCGTTGGCCAGCTGTAAATTGGGCGGCGATCGATAGCTCATCGGATCTAAAAATAGATCCCGATCCATCTCCGCCGGTCGTTCAATCCCGAAGAGTTTGAGAATTGTTGGAGCAATGTTCGAGAGCCGACCTTCCGGCCGGAGTTTTAGTCCCGGCTGAACTGGATCGGCCAAAATAAAGGGGGTCGGATTTTTAGTATGTTGAGGCGAGGGCCGACCGGTTATCGGGTCAACCAGCATCTCGGCGTTGCCGTGATCGGCGGTAAAGACGATTTGAGCCCCGATCTCGCCGGCCGCAAAGGCAATCGCTCCAAAGGCTCTGTCAACGGCGCCGATCGCCCGAACGGTCGCTGGGAAATTGCCGGTATGACCGACGATGTCGGCGTTAGCCAGATTGACAATTATCAGATCATACTTTTTTGACTGAATGCTTGACAGGGCGGCCTTGGTGATTTCGGGCGCTGACATCTCTGGTTTCTGGCTATAATCTTCCAGACCGGCCGATGGGATCAAGATCCGGTCCTCATTCAGATAAGGCTCTTCCCGATTGCCGTTTAGAAAATAGGTCACATGGGCATACTTTTCGGTCTCAACAATCCGAAGCTGTTTTAGTCCTGCCTTCGAAACGCAGAATCCAAGCGGTCGTTCGGCCCGTTTTGAGCCGAAAGCGGCCTTGACCGGAAAACTTGAAGATGGCCGGTCGTAAGGCGAGAGAGAGACGACAAAGAGGTCTTTGAGCTTGACCTTGAGCTCAAGGCCCGGCTGGTCACAGCCGACAATCGCCCGACAAAGCTGTCGGATTCGATCGGCCCGAAAGTTGGTAAAGATGACGACATCTTCGTCCTTAATCGGAATAAATGGCGCGTCGTTGGTCGAAACCACGGTTGGCTCGATCCGCTCGTCAAAATTGCTCTCCCGGTAGGAGGCCGAGACCGCTGCCGCGGCCGAGCCGGCTTGTCGGCCTTGACCAGTCGTCAACATCTTGAAGGCCACTTCGGTCCGATCAAATTGGCGGTCGCGGTCCATGGCGTAAAATCGGCCGATCACGCTGGCGATTCGGCCAAGCGAGAGTTGTCTCATTTTCTGCTCAAGCCGGCCGATAAAAGAGAGGGCATCGTCCGGCCCGGTGTCCCGACCGTCTGTGACGATATGAATAAGCAGCTCCTTCAAGCCCTCTTTTTTCGCCAGATCGAGAATGGCTTCGATGTGATCAATCTGGCCGTGTACGCCTCGATCGGAGAGAAGGCCGATGATATGAAGGCGGTCTCTTTCTCTGGCCTTCGAGATCGCCTCAAGAAGGATCGGATTCGAGAAGAAAGAGCCGTCTCTAATCGCTCGGTTGATGACTTCAAAATCGAGCTCGGGAATTTTTCCGGCGCCAATGTTTAAGTGGCCGACCTCGGAATTGCCGGCCTGGCCCTCGGGCAAACCAACCGCTTTTCCGGCGGCGGCCAAAGCGCTGTGAGCAAAATTTCGCCAATAGTAGCTGAAATATTGAGCTTGAGCCGCCTCGATAGCGTTGCCCGTTCCGGACGGGCCAAGCCCCCATCCGTCAGCGATGCAAAGAACAATCGGTCGCGCCTTCATCATTCAACCCGCTTTCAAAAGGTCCTCGATCCTTAAAAGCTGATTATACTTCGAGATTCGCTCGCCGCGATTGGGGGCCCCGGCTTTGATAAAGTCGGCCGAGACAGCGACCGCCAAGTCGGCAATAAAGGTATCTTCGGTCTCGCCCGAGCGGTGGGAAACGACTATTTTCAAACCGGCCTCTTTGGCTTTCAGGACATAGTTCAGGGTCTCGGTCAGGGTTCCGATCTGATTCGGCATTACGACGGTCGCGTTGGCCAATTTGTTGCCTATGCCCTGTTCGAGCCGATCGGGATTGGTGGTAAAAAGGTCATCGCCGACGATCGCAATTCGGCCGGCGAGATTCAAAGTCAGGCTCGACCAGTTTTGAAAATCATCCTCAACAAAGGGGTCTTCCAGATAGAGGATTGGAAAATCGTCAACAATTCTTTTGTAATATTTAAGCGGCTCGTCCGGATAAGTGGCGATTTTCAAATCGGGAATGTGGCTGGCCGAGATGTCAATCGCGATCACCGCGTCTTGAGCCGGCCGCAAATTGGCATGCTCCATCGCTTCGACAAGAATCTCGATCGCCGCTTCGTTGCTCTGAAGAGTCGGGGCAAAGCCGCCCTCGAGACCGACATTGGTTGAAAACCCCATTCGCTTCAAGCTCTCGGACAGGGTTTTCATAAAATCAACGCCGATCTTCAGCTGGTCGGCAAACGATCCGTCTTTGATCGGGACGAACATAAAATCCTGGAATGTCAGATTGTTATCGGCGTGAATCCCGCCGCTGACCAGGTTGAAAAGAGGCAGAGGGACAGTTCTTGGCTCGAGGTCGGCAAGCGAGGCGATGTGGGAAAAAAGAGGTTTCGAGAGCGAGACCGCCGCGGCTTTAGCGGTCGCGTGTGAAACTCCAAGCAAAACATTGGCGCCGAGATTTTGTTTCTCTTTGCTCCCGTCCATCCCGATTAAGATCGAGTCAATCGCTGATTGTTCGGCCGCTTCCTGACCAAGAATCGAGGGGCCGATTATCAGCTCGACATTTCGAATCGCCTGTTCGATATCTAAAACATAATGAGCCTCATAGCGACTAACGCTGGCGCCGGACGGGACCGAGGCCAGACCGGACGAACCGTCATCGAGGACAACACTAACCTCAAGGGTCGGATCGCCCTTCGAATCGTATATTTTCCTCGCCCGAAGTTGTTTTATCTTCGCCAAAGCCCCATCCTTACACTCCCTCTTCGAGATTAACCGTTTGGTCGTTTTTTCTCAACAGATCGGCTATTCTCATGAAAGGAGAGGTAAAAGAACCCGACCGACAGGGAACTTAAGCTCTTTTATCAAAGGAAAAAGGCGACGGTTTTGACTTAAATTGCCGATTCTGTCTTGAAAAAAGTCCGGCCATTTGGTCCTTTCTTTTTCTGGTCGGTAGTCAGACGGGCCAGTAGCTCAGTCGGCAGAGCGCGGCATTCGCATTGCCGAGGTCAGGGGTTCGACTCCCCTCTGGTCCACCA
>CAYJQE010000029.1:0-5107 GCA_964372245.1 uncultured Candidatus Saccharibacteria bacterium | reverse complement strand
CGACGATGTTGGCGATCTCGCCCGATTGGATCGGTCTTGGTTGCCAGTTGAATTCCAAACCCGAAGCCGGTTGGAAAAGACCAAACATCAAGGTGAGCGCCAACAAAAGTCGGCAAGAAAAGTTCTTCACCACCTCTATCTTACCAAGTCATCAAACGAAAAAAGGCTCCTGACCACTTTTTTGTGGATATTTTCTAGGGCTCGGGGATGATCGTTGTCATTAAATAAAAGACCGCGATCCCGAGGGCGAGAAGACCGAGATTTATAGCGGTTCGGGCCGAACTTTTATTGACGATCTCGGGCACGAGATCGGAGGCGCTGATGTAGATAAACATACCGGCTGTAAAGGCGAGAATTTTTGGAATAAAAAGATCGAGCCGTTCTCGGAAAAAGAAGCCGATCAGACCGCCGATTGGAGCCGAAAGAGCGACTAAAAAATTATAGAGGAAGACCTTTTGCTTTGAGAGTCCGCCGTGAAGCATAAGACTAAAGTCGCTGATTTCTTGGGGGACTTCGTGAATAAAGACCGAAAGGGTCAGGGCCAGACCAAGAGGAATGCTGACAAGGAACGCGGCCGCGATCGCCAAGCCGTCTATAAAATTATGGAGCGCGTCGCCAAAAACCAGACCGTGGGTGTAAGGATGAATCTCGTCCCCTTCGTGGTGGCTGTGATGCCAAATCAAAAATTGTTCCAGTGAGAGAAAGCTGTAAAAACCGACGATGGTCCAAAAAAGTATCTGGTTGGACTCAAAACCAAACTCCCGGCCTTGCTCGATTGCTTCCGGCAGAAGTCCCAAGAACGCCAGAGCTATCAAGACGCCGGCCGAAAAAGCGACCAAAGCCCAAATCCATCGGGTGATCCTTTTTTCTTGCCAGAGGACAAAGATTCCTCCGATGAGGGCGAGCAGAGATGAGAGGAGGCTGGCGGAGAGGATATAGCCAAGAAGCGACATCAAGGTTATTCTACCAGCAAAGCTGAAAAAGATCGTCGGGAGTGATAGCTTGATGGAGAGATGAAAGTTGGATTAATCAGGTTCGTCCTTGACGCGCGGGGCTTGGCTTTTGTTCCAAAGGAAAGTTATGGTTGATTCTCATTCGAGGGGGCGGAGAGCCAGCCGGAACGGTTTTAGCGCGAGCAAGCTCGAAAGAGATCGCTTCGTCTTGGCGTTGCCCGGTTATTCTTGGCCGAGTTTTCAAACTCCTTCAAAATTATCAATGACCAAACAGATCAGGTTAAAAATCTCTCTCTTCGACGAAAAAGCGTCGAGTGTGGGGTTTAAGCGATAATTCGAGTTTGAGTCGGCGATGAACCAAAAACCGATTGAGATTCTCAAGACCTTTGACATAAACACAATTCCTAATTTAGATGTCGCGGTTCTGGCCGGCCTCGAGCTGTTCCAAAGAGAGTCGCTACCGAAGCTCGATCTTGACCTCTTCAAGCGGCCGCTGGTTGTTGGTTCGGGCAACGCTGAGGCGACCGGCCGAATTATTTTTCGGGACCAAGACGCGATTTTTGCTTCCGAGAGCGACTACCTTGAAAAGCTTGAGCGGTTTAAGGCGATTGACGGTCTGGTTTTGATCTCGGCCTCGGGTGAAAAAGATGCTCAAAGGATAGCCAAAACGGCAAAAAGACTAGGCAAACCGGTCAATCTTTTGACCAATCGAGCCGACTCCTCGGCCGTTTTAGAACTCAATCGGGATGACAAAATTCAGATCTTCCCGAAAAACCGCGAGCCCTATAGCTACAATGTTTCAAGTTATCTTGGCATGATCTTAAACCGGACCGGAGAAAGGCCGGCCGAAATCAAGCGATTCATCGAGGCGAAAATCCAGACGCTTTTGTTGCCCGATCTCTCATCTCGAAAGAAGTTTTTTCTGGTTGTGCCGGCTCGGTTTGTCGAAATCAAGCGAATGCTCGAGATAAAGTTTATCGAGCTTTTTGGTCGGGAGATAAGCCGCGATATCGAGACCGCCGATTATTTGAGGCACGGAACGACGATTGTTTTGTCCGATGAACTTTTTATCAGTTTTGGCGAAGAGAACAAGCTCTTCGGTCGGCCGGAAAATCGGTTCCGCATCCCTCTGCCGGAAAATGCCGACTATGGCGCGATGATGGCGATCGGTTACTGGTTTATCGGCCAGATCCAGAAAGATCACAAGCCCTACTTCAAAGACAGCCTTGTCGGCTATGTTCAGGAGGCCTCGAGACTTTTTGGTCAAAAATTTTCGCCGATTGTGGAATAAAGTGCGATGAAAGGCCCGAGTGTTTGATCTTGGGTCTTTATGGCTGCCTTCAAATCGTTGTCTTTGGCCAACGATAACAGTAGATAAGCGGTTCGGGTAAAATCTATGGCAGATGGCGGAATTTATCGCTGGAAAAGTTAGGGCGATCCGTTGGCGGGCAGATTTTTCGACCGGCAATCCCGCGAAACGGCTCAATCTTATCGGGGCCTTATGAGCGACATCGAGTGGGGCGTTTGCGATTCTTTGCTAAAGGGTGTTCAAAAGTCGCCAGCGCTTTGGATTTTTCCGCGGCCGGGTTTCTTGAAATAAGGCATGAACAAGAAGACTGAAAAAATTTGCAAAGATTGCGGCCTCTCGTCTTATTATCACATCCAGTCTTGGTTGAATGAGCTTAACGATCGGCTTCTGCCTGAAATCAGACTGCCCAGAAAGGTCGAGGAGTTTTTTGATCTCTGGCTGGAAAAATTTTTGATCTTTTTAAAACTGGCTTCATTGAGAGACGATTTTACCCGCTCGGATATTCAGCTTCGGAGCAGTTGTTTTATTGACGAGTTTCGGGGTCGCGGCGGTTCGGTCAAGGCCTTGCGCGGCCCGAACAATTTTACCAATCGCTTTTGGGCCGAGATCCAGAGCAGAGCGGTTCGATTTGAAGGCCTGCCGATCGCCAACTTTGCCAGCCGATATAACATTCGGCTTGTTGACGACAAAAAGAAAACGAAGCGGCATCTCGAAATGGGCGGCTTTCCAATCGCGAAAGGCCAATCTTTCTGGTTTTGGCAGAGGGGAAAAGCCCTCCGGTTCGGAGTGGAAAAACTCGGTTTTCCTTTGGTCGTAAAGCCGCGGGGTGGTTCGGTCAGCCGACACGTCAGCACAAATATCAGAGATTCTGATCGGTTAAAATTGGCGATTGGCAAAGCCTTGGTTTATTCGCCGACCTTTATCGTCGAGCAATTTATCGCCGACGCTTTTGTTCATCGGGTGACGGTCGTTGATTTTAATTATGTCGCTTGCGTCAAGCAGCTGCCGGCCAATATTCTGGGCGACGGCGTATCGTCAATCTCCGAGCTGATTGACAGAAAAAACCGTGATCCCGGAAGAGGCGAGCCAGACCAAAAAGAGTACACGCTTTACAAAATAGTCGAGGACGAGACGACAACAAAATTATTGAGCGAGAGGGGTTACAGCCTTTTAAGCCGACCGAAAAAAGGCGAGATTGTTTTTTTGCAACGCGACCCGTTTCTGAAATTAGGCGGCGATCTCATCGAACTGACGCCTAAAGTCCATCCCGAGAACCTCAAACTCTTTCGGAAGATCGCCCGATTTTTTGACATCAGAGTCGTCGGGATAGATTTTTTGGCGCCGGATATTACCCGCCCTTACCGTGATCAAACGACCGCCGTTCTCGAATTAAACAGCCTTCCTTGCATCGAATTGCATCATTTTCCGTCCGCCGGCCCGCGCCAAAATGTGGCGAAGCCGGTTGTTGACCTATTTTTCAAATACTATCTGTGACGATTTTCTTTTATGTCATCTCGTCGCTTTTACTCGCGGCTATCGTTTTTTTCATACTTTCATTTTTCGCGATCGAACTTGATTCTCTGATTCGGGGTCACGACATTCCTACCAGCAAACAGGCCGCCAAAGCGATCATAGGAGTGATTAAAGATTATGGATCGGAGGGAAAAAATTTTTACGATCTTGGCTGCTCAAGAGGAAGCCTCTCTTTGGCGATGAAAAAGTCCCTGCCCGGGCTGAAAATATGCGGCGTGGATAACAGCCCGATTAAGATCTTCTTTGCCAAACTTAGATCAAAAATTTTCGGGCGGAAGATTGATTTCAAAAAAAAGGATATTTTTGCTCTGGATTTAAGTCGGGCCGATATCGTTTATGCCTATCTCTGGTATGATTTGATGCCAAGGCTGGAAAGAAAGTTGAAAAAAGAGCTGAAGCGAGGCTCGATCGTGATTACCAACACGACCAGTTTTCCAAACTGGCGGCCGAATCGAAAGATTATCACCTCTAAAGAAACCTCTAGGATACCGGACTTTGAAACGATATTTATTTACTTCAAGAAGTAGACGAAGAAGAAGAGATCCCATCACCTTATTTTATCGATACCAGTTATTAATATTTTTGGTATGGAAAATCGAACCTTACCCCGGCGTGTATCGAGCCCGTATGGGAGTTAGCATAATACACAAGAATTTGTTACTACGCGAGTGTAAAGTTTGGACAAAAAACCAGTTAGGCGACAGATTCTCCTCCGCCCCTTTCCTTAACCAGACGTAATGCATGTCAATCACCTCTCCCATTTTCCGCTACGAATCGTGTCAGGGTTATTCCCGGCTCCGTTCCATAATGCGGCGCCTCATGTATAGCATAATTGGGCATAAAGGTCAAGCCCAGACTAAAAAACCAGCATTCCTGCTGTTTTACAGCCCCAATCCTATGTATTTTCGGGTTAACAAAACTCCCTCCCCCAAAATTTAAATATGGTCCGAGCCGATGTCCCGGGTTATTTGGCGGCTTTGAGCGGCGGGGCTCCCTCCACCTTCCCGAATTTTCTCCGAGCGAAGCGAGGCGAACCTTCAAAACTTGCAATTTCCTTACTGGTGTATCTTTACAGTACGGCTCGAAATCATTTCATGCAAAATTGCTGATGCAATTTTGAAACTTTCCCAAATCCGCTCGGGTGCGGCGGAAGGAGGGGGTTGGGGGGAATTCCGCTGCGCCCGAGCGTTCCGCCGGAGCGAAGCGGAGGCGGGTCAGTTCCGTTCAAAGTAGGTTCGCGCGAAGTGTATAATTACAGCACCAAAACTAACTTGTTCGGAATTGACTGCTCCGCGCGGGCTTGCGCCCGCGC
>CAYJQE010000028.1:0-5185 GCA_964372245.1 uncultured Candidatus Saccharibacteria bacterium | reverse complement strand
TGTCTTTTTTAAATAATTTTAAACTGACGATTAACTTTCGGGCTGGAGTTTTGGCAATTGTTCTAATCGTAGATCAATCGCATCATCTAAATCACGAAAAAAACGAGCATATTCTTCGAGAGTTTCTCTAGCATGGTACGGTTCGTTTGGATATTTGGGTTCCCTCTGACCGCTTAACAACTCACCACACTCTACAAGATCTTCTGGAAATTTTTCCATTTTTTTAGCATCGGACCTGTTAAAAGATGAAGTTTGTTCCGTTTTCCTTTATGGCCTTCAACTGCGTTGGGCCCTTCCGGCATATTTTTCTCCCTTTCTTTTTATTAAGATATTTTTTAGTGAAAAGTTCTCTCCCAGCCCCGCTCGCCAGACTCATGGCATCGCTGGCAGGTTACTTCCACTTTAACTCTCTCTCTTTGTCAATGGCCCTTCGACTCGCTCGGGGTAACGACGATTTGACGAAAAACCATTAGGGACCTAGCTCAATTGCCGGGATTGAGCGTCGGGGCAATAATCCGAGGCGCTAAATCGGCGCCGGTTATTGCGTATCTGCTAAACCGGCGCAAAAGCATAGTGAGATACATCGGTAAAAACTCTGGCAATATAATTGCCGGGAGGCATTACGATGATCGGCGGGGATGCTTTTTCCAAAGCAAAGATAAACCCTCGCTAAGATGGACTACCCGATCCGCTCCAACTTCAAACATCCCCATCGCTTCCTAAACGCCGCTCAATTGAAGTTGCCGCAATGAAGACAACCGATGTGTTGCCGACGAGCTCTCCTCTGACATTTAGTTGAAAAAATTGGCGAATGGAGTTATGCTCAATTCGGTTAAAGCCTGAAATCGCGATTGGAGTGGTTCTCTTAAATCTTGTTAGGTCGCCTGGGTTTGGGTTTTATCAGCGGTCCCATTATTTGCGGCCGTGAAATGGACTTGAGCGGTTCGAGCGGGCTGCCGCTGACTGGCCGGCCGGTTGGCCTAGCTAACCGGGTCAAGACCTTCGTCGTCTGGGACCAAAAGCGCTTTTCTTTCAGCGATTAAAGCATAAAAAACTGGAAATTTTTTTGATGGAAGATCCGGCCTCAAAACATTATCGCTTGTTCTACTCGGCAAACGGCCGGGTGGTCACTTTCGATAATCTGGTCAAACGGGTAAAAACCTTGGTTTCCGAAACGAACGAGCTATTCAATGTTTATATCGGCACTGACTCTTCTGGTGCTCGGATCGGTCTGGTCGAGTTCGTCTCGGTTGTGGTTGTCTATCAGGTCGGCAACGGCGGCACCTATTTTTACAAAAAATGGCGGGAAAAGGTTCTTTCCCGAAAGGAGAGGCTGATTGCCGAAGGCGCCTACAGTCTTGCTCTTTCCGAGCTTTTAACTCGCTCGGTCGCCGGTCTTAGACGAGATCTCGAAATTCATCTTGATATCAACAAAAATGGTCTTTCGAAAGATGTCGTTCGGGAGGTGGCCGGCATGATCAAAGGTAGCGGCTATCGTCTTCAGATCAAACCTTACGCTTTTGCCGCGTCAACCGTCGCCGATCGGCTGACCTAGATTTCAGCCCGATTTTTTCAGCACGGCGAATTTTCTCAATCTTGTCCGCTTGATTCTGGAAGGCCGGTTGATATAAACCGGGTTTTCGATTTCCTAGTCTCTTAAAGTCGAGGTTAAAGCTTCGAAAGCCCGACCTCGAGTTTTCTGGGGTGGCTGGAGGGAATTGAACCCTCGACTTCCTCTTCCACAGAGAGGCGCTCTAACCGCTGAGCTACAGCCACCACGTCGCTGCGGGCCTTCAGCTTTCAGTTTGTTCCAGAGCCTCGCAAACTTTCAGCTTTCGGCCGCAGCTCCTCTTTCAAAATGCCTCGGCATTTTGAGACGCACTTAACCGCTCGTCTTTTCAAGCGTCTTTTTTGGTGCCCCCGGAGGGATTCGAACCCCCAACAGCAGGTCCGAAGCCTGCCGTGATATCCGTTTCACCACGGGGACACGGAGAAAGAATAGCACTCTCCGCCTAAAATGCGAAGCCCAATCTTCCGAACTATCGCTTTACTCCGTCTGGATACCGGCGATTTTCCTCTCCCGGAAATGATTTTTTTCATCATTGCTCCGAGAAACTTGAGTTGACGACTTTTGATATTTTTGTTAGCTTTAATGGGAGAGCATTTTTCTGAATCGCTTTTAATTTTGAACCTCGCTCGGTGTACGGTAATTATTTCAGATGAGGATTTTGTATGCCTTTCACAACGGCGTCCCTGGCTTTGGCGGCGGTTGGCGTTGTCATCGGGTATGTTTATCGTCAGTTTTCCTCTCAAGACCGATCTAAAGCGGCCGAGTCCAAGGCTCAAAAATTAGTCGAGAGGGCCGAAATCGAAGCCAAAGAGCTGATTCGTCGAGCGAAGGACGAGGTTCTAAAAATTCGAGAGAAGGTCGAAAAGGAAGAGGCCGAGAAGCGCGCTTATCTGCTCTCGCTCGAAAAGGACTTGAGAGTAAAAGAAAGGGCTCTTTCGGAACGGAGCCTCTCTTTGGATTTCGATCGAAAAAAGCTTGACGAAAGGGTGGAATCGATCGCTAAGGTTAAGGACGAGTTAAGAGAGCTTCGGGTTAAACAAGAAGCCTCTCTCGAGCGAATCAGCAAACTCAAAAAGGACGAGGCGAAGAAGATTATCCTCGATCTGGTTGAACGTCAGCATCAGGAAGAACTGGCTAGTCGGATTCAGGGCTATGAAGAGGCGGCCAAGCAGGAAGGCGAGGCTCGGGCGAGAAAGGTCGTCGCCACCGTGCTCTCTCGGATCGCTTCCGATCAGACGGCCGAGGCGACCGTCATGACTGTCGCTATTCCGAACGATGAGATGAAAGGTCGGATTATCGGCAAAGAGGGTCGGAATATTCATGCCTTCGAGAAAGCGACCGGCGTTGATTTGATCATAGATGACTCGCCGGATACCGTCATCATCTCGTCTTTTGATCCAGTCAGGAGGGAGCTCGGTCGGATCGTCCTTGAGCGCCTGATCCAAGACGGCCGGATTCATCCGACTCGAATTGAAGAGATGACCGAAAGGACCGAGAAGGAATTGAATCAGTTGATTCAGCAGGCTGGCATAGACGCGGCGACCGAGGCGAAAGTTCGAGGTTTGCCAGCCGACATTCTCAAGATTCTTGGCCGATTAAAGTTTCGGACCTCGTATGGTCAGAACCAGCTTCGTCATGCGGTTGAGGTTGCTTCAATCGCCGGCCTGTTGGCCGAGGAGCTTGGGGCTGACGCGAAAATTTCTCGGACAGCCGGTCTTCTTCACGATATCGGCAAAGCCTTTTCTCAAGAAGTGCCTGGGCCGCACCATCATATCTCGATGGATATTGCTCGGAAATACGGTCTCTCCGATCAGACTATCAACGCGATCGGGGCTCATCACGACGATGTCGAGGCCGAAACCGTCGAGGCCTTGATTGTCCGCTCGGCCGACGCGATCTCCGGCGCTCGGCCAGGGGCAAGGCGGGAGTCGCTTGAGAGCTATGTTAAGCGATTGACCGATCTCGAAAATATCGCCAACTCGTTCGAAGGCGTGAACAAATCATACGCGATTCAGGCCGGTCGGGAGGTGAGGATTATCGTTGAACCGGGGACGATTGACGATCTCTCGGCCGCGAAATTGGCCAAGAATATCGCTCAAAAGATTGAACAGGAGATGCAGTATCCGGGCCAGATTAAGGTTAATGTTATTCGGGAAACGCGGGTGATCGAGTTTGCCCGTTAATCAATGGCTCTAATCGTTCTCCATATCGGCGACATCGTTGGTCGGCCGGGTCGGCGGGCGGTCAAGGAGATTCTGCCTCGCTGGCTAAAGGATTTTTCGCCCGATTTCGTCTTTGCCAACGGCGAAAATCTGGCTTCTGGCCGCGGGATGACCTTGCCGACCTACCAAGAGATGATCGAGACCGGAATTGATTATTTTACGACCGGCAATCACATTTGGCAGCGAAGAGAGTTCCTCTCTCAGCTTGACGATCCGGCGATAAAAGTCTTGCGTCCGGCCAATTATCCGCGCCGGGCAAGGGGACGCGGTCTGGTCAATCTCGAAAACAAAGGCCAGGTCTTGACACTTTTAAACCTCATCGGTAGCGTGGGCTTGGGAGAGGGCCAGGACAACCCCTTTTCGTACATTGAGCGGCAACTTCCCGAGATCAAGAGCCAAACGATCATCGTTGATTTTCACGCCGAGATGACAAGCGAGAAACGGGCAATGGCCGAAATGCTTGATGGCCGGGTGACGGCGGTAATTGGCAGTCATACTCACGTTCAGACCAATGATCCCCAAATCTTGCCGAAAGGAACTTTTTTTCTGACCGACCTCGGCATGACCGGGCCGAAAGACAGCATTCTTGGGGCCGAGAAAGAGATGGTGATCGAGAAATTTTTGACCGGCGAGCCTTTTCGTTACGCGGTCGCCGAAGGACCGGTGATGATAAACGCGCTCTTATTAAAGATTACCGACGGCCGGGTCGAATCTTTTGATCTCATCAATCAGACGGTTGATCTGAAAGAGAGTTAATTTGTCGTCAGTTAACAGGGCGTCTATTCCCGATGGGTCTAGTCACCCGGCCGATTGGCGATCAAGAATAGAAAGGAGGTGAATAAGATGAACAAATCGGATGTCGTGAACGGTATCGCCCAGAGCACCGGTCTTTCGAAGAAAGACGCGGCTGCCGCTTTGAACGCCTTTACTGACATTATTACCGGTGAGCTCAAGCGGAACAATCGGGTTTCCTTGACCGGTTTTGGAACCTTTGATGTCAGTCATCGGGCGGCTCGAGTTGGAGTCAATCCTCAAACTCGAGAGCGGATCCAAATTCCGCCGACCAAGGTCGCTCGTTTCCGGGCAGGCAAGGAGTTGAAGGTCAACGTCCGCTAAATCTTTTCAGTTATCTACACCCACAAAGCGCCCGCAGGGGCGTTTTGTGGTTTAGTCGGAAATAGACGGGCGATCGGAAAAGGGCTGAAAAAGCTGACGGAAGCCGATCTCTCGGCTAGAATAGATTTGAGTTCGGGGTGTGGCGCAGCGGTAGCGCGCATCGTTCGGGACGATGAGGTCCGCGGTTCAAATCCGCGCACCCCGACCAAGTTAGACATTGAGAGTTTTCGGAAGAAGGCACGCGCTCGCTTCGCTCGCGCGCTGGGGGGATTTTGTT
>CAYJQE010000027.1:0-5446 GCA_964372245.1 uncultured Candidatus Saccharibacteria bacterium | reverse complement strand
TGAACAGATTGAGCGAAACAGTTCTAACTTGTGACCGATCTGGTCGGTCGGGACAGAGTCTTGACTCTGACCGATTAGAAGATTAGACTGGCCGAAGTAGGCTTAAGATTCGAGGACAGAATGAAAAATGTCAATCGGGCCGAAATTCTCGGCAACTTGACCCGCGATCCGGAGATGAGGACAACGCCCTCTGGTCAGACGGTAACAAGTTTCAGCGTCGCGACCAACCGTCGTTGGACCGACCCGGCCGGCGAGCGGAAGGAGGCGGTCGAGTATCACGACATCGTCGCCTGGGGAAAATTAGCCGAGATCGCCAGCCAAATCTTAAAAAAAGGCCAGCCAGCCTATGTCACCGGCCGACTTCAGACTCGATCCTGGGAAGCTCAAGACGGAACTCGACGACAGAAAACCGAGATTGTGGCCGATGATCTGATCGCCCTTTCCAGTCGAGGGAGCGCCTCGGAGAACCAGGGTGTCAGAAACTTCCAGACCGAGGCAATCAGAGACGCCGGCCAGGAAACCGATCAAGACCAAAAGACCGAGACGGAAAATCCAAGTTCGGCCGGAGATGAAACCGAGAAAACAATTGATCCCGACGATATTCCTTTCTAATTCAAGATGAGACCAAGAAAGAGGACCAGTCCGCGAAAGAATAAGCGATGTCCGGCCTGTTTGGCGGCCGAGGAGTTTAGCTATCTGAAACCCGAGGGATTAAAAACTTTCATTGACCGGTTCGCCCGAGTTGAAAGTCGGAATCAAACCGGCGCCTGCGCCAGACATCAACGATTTCTAACGAAAGAGATCAAACGGGCTCGCCACTTTGGCCTTTTGCCTTTCACCGCCGAATAGATTTTTTGGTTCTCGGCGACCGGTCTAATTAACCGTTTTGATGATCAACGCCAACGATCTTCGATCCGGAACAACCTTTCTTTGGCAAGGCAGGCCTTGCCTTGTCCTCAATTTCGAACACATTAAGATCGGTCGAGGAGGAGCGGTCGTCAAACTCAAAGTCAAAGATCTGACTTCGGGAGCGATTTTTGATCAAAGCCTAAAGAACAACGATCGAGTTGACCAAGCGCCGGTCGAGAAAAGGCCGGCAACTTTCCTTTATCAAGACGAGAGAGAGCTCTTCTTTATGGACAGCCAGAGTTTTGAGTCGGTCGGTTTGCCGATCAATCAAGCCGGCCGATTGGCCGATTTTCTGGTTGAGGGACTGTCGGTCGAGCTCCAATTTTTCAACGGTCGGCCGATCTCGGTCCTCGCTCCAAAAAAGGTCGAGCTTTTGGTCAAAGAGACCTCGCCTCAAGTCAGGGGCGGAACGGTCGCCAATGTCACCAAGCCGGCTCGACTCGAATCGGGAGCGACAATCAAAGTTCCGGCCTTTATCGAAATCGGCGATAGAGTCAAGATAAATACCGAGACCGGTCAATATGTCGAGAGAGCGAGATAGAAGAGATGGTGAAACCGCAGATGAGAAATGAGGTCCAAAATCCGACTGGGGAGACGGAAAATGACGCACGGTCCCGAAGACTCGGTTTTCCCTGGTCCGGGCTTTTTCAGTTTTGAATTCTTTCGATGCAAGTCTTAGCCTCGCAGATAATCGGAAAACCAGTTCTCGAAGGGACGTTGGGCGGCATGGTCGGCCGAGTCAAGCAGCCGATTATCGATCCCGAAGCCGGCAAGCTGATCGGTCTCTTGGTTCGGACCGCCCTATTGCCGCCCTTTTTTGAGGAGAAAATTCTTTCTCTGATTGATATCGTCAACATCTTTCCCCAAGGCATCTTGATCGAGTCGATTGACGACCTCCAGCCAAAAAATGAACTGATTCGAGCCAAAAAAATTCTCGACCAAAAGATTCCGGTTCTCGGTCAGCGAGCCGAGACAAGAAACAAAACCCGACTCGGCAAGGTCTCGGACCTCTTAATTGACTCGACAACCGGCTTTGTCAGTCGCTTTTACATCGCCTCATTCCTGAAAGATCTGGTTCTGACAAGCGAGATGATTTATAAGATCACGAGAAGGGCTGTCATCTTTGATGATAGCGTCCTCGAGAGCGGAGGGCTGATTAAACAGAAAAGAATCGGCCGCATAATCAGACAAGGCGAGATCGAGGAGGAGGGACCAAGAGGTCGGTTTTGAGTTCGAGAGCGAAAAAACAATCGTAAAGCGGTTCGGACGAGGTTGACCAACCGACGGCCGGGTTTGTCGTCTCGGGCTTAAAAATTCAATTGGCACCGGTCCTGACAAAACGGCCGTTTATGATGGAAATAGCGGGGTTGTTTGGTGGAAGATCGCTCCCTTTGGGGACGAGGATTCTCTGGTGTCTTGAAGCCTCTATATTTTGAGACGGAACCGAAGAGAGCCCCTCAAAGCCTGGGGCTCTCTTCTTTTGATTTCGGGGTTATTCCAGACTACATATCGCCCATATCGGACAGATCAAGATCACCGGCGCCGTGGTCGTGTCCGCCCGACTGACTGATTTTCTCGTCCGGCAGATCGGCCACAACCGCCTCGGTAGTCAGAAGCATGCCGGCGATTGAGGCGGCATTCTGGACTGCCGAGCGAGTGACCTTTAACGGGTCGATGATCCCCCGCTCGAGCATATCGCCAAACTCATCTTTGGCCGCGTCGTAGCCTTGCCCTGGCTCCATTCGACGAACATGATCAATGACGACCGCTCCGTCTTTGCCGGCGTTTATGGCGATCTGTCGCAACGGCTCTTCAAGGGCTCGCTTGATAATCAAGAGACCGACTCGCTCGTCGCCCACGACCTCAACCTGATCGAGGCTTGAGATGACATCAAGGTAGGCAACGCCGCCGCCGGCTAAGATTCCTTCCTCGACCGCCGCTTTGGTCGCCGAGACGGCGTCCTCAATCCGGTGCTTTTTCTCTTGCAGTTCGACCTCGGTCGCGGCGCCGACTTTGACAATCCCCACGCCGCCCGAGAGTTTGGCCAATCGCTCTTCCAGTTTTTCCCGATCAAATTCCGACTCGGTTCGATCAATTTCGGTTCTGATCTGTTCGACTCTGGCCTTAATCTTTGATTCCTCGCCCTTGCCCTCAATAATTGTCGTTTTGTCTTTATCGGCGACAATCTTTCTCGCCTCGCCAAGCTGATCGAGAGTGACATTCTTGAGTTCGGTGCCGGTGTCCTCGGAGATCACTTCGGCCCCGGCGACGACGGCGATATCTTCAAGCATCGCCTTCCGCCGATCGCCAAAGCCGGGCGCCTTGATCGCGAGAACGCTCAAAACGCCTCGGAGCTTGTTAACGACCAGGGTCGCCAACGCTTCGCCCTCGATATCTTCGGCCACGATCACCAGATTTTTTTTGCCCGAGGAGGCCAGCGATTCGAGAAGAGGGAGAATCTCCTGAACCGAGGCAATCTTTTTATCGGTGACTAAAACTCTCGGATTTTCGACCACCGCCTCTTGCCGAGCGGCGTCGGTGATCATATAAGGGCTGATGAAGCCCTGGTCGAATTGAAGACCCTCGACAACCTCTTTTGAAAGACCGATCGTCTGGCCTTCCTCGACGGTGATAACGCCATCCTTGCCGACAATATCAATGACCTCGGCGATAAGCTGGCCGATCTCCCTATCGTTGGCCGAGATCGAGGCGACATTGGCGATTTGATCCTTATCGCTCACCGCTTTGGCATTCTTCTTCAGCTCGGAAACGACCTTGCCGGTCGCCTTTTCAATGCCCCGCCAGATGGCCATCGGATTGCTGCCAGCGGCAACATTCTTGAGACCCTCTTCAACGATCATCTGGGCCAAAACGGTCGCCGTCGTCGTTCCGTCGCCAGCGACATCGTTTGTCTTATTGGCAACCTCTTTAATCAGTTGAGCGCCGATATTTTCAAACTTGCCCTTGAGATCAACGTCTTTGGCCACCGTAACACCATCCTTGGTAATTGTCGGCGCGCCAAAACTCCGCTCTAAAACGACATTTCTACCCTTTGGCCCAAGAGTAACCTTAACCGTGTTGGCCAAGATATTGACCCCTCGCTTAAGACCCTGTCTGGCCTCTTCTGAAAACCGAATCTGTTTTGCCATATTTGAAAATTCCTTAAGTTGTTAGTTGATCGGTTGACTAAATTAGGAGAGAAGAATGCCGAGAATATCCTTCTCCTCAACAATTTTCAGCTCTTCGTTATCGAGTTTTATCTCGTCTCCGCCGTACTTGCTAACGATCACTCGATCGCCGACCTTGACGGCCAAGGGTTTGAGCGCGCCATCAATATATTTTCCCTCGCCGACGGCTAAAACTTCGCCCTCTTGGGGCTTCTCTTTGGCGCTATCGGGCAAAACTATGCCCGACTTGGTCACCTCTTCTTCTTCAAGCGGTCGGATCAAAACCCGATCGCCGATCGGTTGAATCCTCATAAGACTGACTCCTCACTAAACTTACTTTGAGACTGAAAAAGGCAATCCCAAACCAATTTGGCTGAAACTGCCCTCCTTAGGGTCCTCCAGATAATATGCTACTCATAGACCGAATCGCTTGTCAAGTGTTTTTTACCAGTCGTGCGCCAGAGCAGGGGGAAGCCCTAGCGCACTGGTTTAAGCCTTGACAAAACCGGACGATTTTTCAAGACCCCAAAAAGGCTCGCGGCCTTCTCGCCTTTACCCTCCCTAAAACTTGGTCTCCTTTAAGGGGTGGAAGCAGAGCTCGTCTTTCGAGAGCCGGATCCGGTTGGTCGGAGCCGATTTTGTCCGAGAGTCGGCCGCTACCCGCGATCTCTGTTTTCGCTCAAAAAGGGCTTCGAGACGGTTGCCGATCGGGCCGGCCAGGAAAAGCTCCAGGACCATCTTGAAAAAGCCCCGTTTTGTCAGTTTCGGGAGATTGAGAGAGGGCGCCACGAGCTTTGAAAAATTGCTCTCCATCCAAAAGTTGGCCTTGGCATATTGGTTATAATAGCGATCTCTCTCGTCGTAAAGCGGAACCAAGGCCGAAAAATATCGGGCGTGATAGTCGTCGTTCGGTTTGATCTCTAAAAACCCAGTCGTTTGATAGCGATTGGGACAGATCCGACCGGCGAAGTCCTGATCGGTCCTCAAAAGTCGAAAAAGTTTCAAAAGCGAGGCGGTCATGACCCGGACGGTAAAAATCCGGCCAGGCTCTGAAATAATCAGAAAATCGATATCCGAGCCTCTGTGGGCCGTCCCTAAAACCAATGAACCGTTCAAGCCGATCAATCTGACGAAGGGGAGACGGGAGAGGAGCCGGGCGGCCCGCTCGGCTCGCCGACCAAAGAGACGGGCAGAGTCGAGAAAATATTTTTGAGTTTTAAGCGCCTGCATCTCTCCCAGTCTAGCATGTCAGAAGATCGGGACCGGCGACCTCAAGCCGCCTTCCGACTTGAACGGAGGCTTCTTGGTGATAACCAAGCGACCGGCTGCCGAGACCGAGACGCGTCGGCGGCGACTCTCGTGTTATCGAG
>CAYJQE010000026.1:5260-6801 GCA_964372245.1 uncultured Candidatus Saccharibacteria bacterium | reverse complement strand
TTGGTCGGGGTGCGCGGATTTGAACCGCGGACCTCCTGTTCCCAAAACAGGCGCGCTACCACTGCGCCACACCCCGAAACCCGCCTTATACTAGCTCAAAGCCCCGTCTGATAACAGAAAGATCCTCGAGGAGAAAGGGACACGAGCCAGAGCGACCGATGGGCGGTTCTGATAGATCAAGGACTGCTCATTGTCTCTCTAGGCTTTGAAAAATAAAACATCGGCCTCGGGCGGAACGACCTCAATCCAGATTTGACCCCGATTAAGCCCGATCTCTTGACCCGAGCGATCGATAAACCGAACCTTCTCGCCTTTTTTCCGCCGCCACTGCCCAAAAATAACGCCGCCGTCTTGAAATACCCGCAGCTCGCCCTCTCCATCGAGGAAAAACTTGAAGGAGCTCTCGTTAATTTCTGAAACTGAAGGCTCTCTTCGAACTGTCATAACGACAATATTTTTTGCCAGAATCGGCCTGTTGTTGGCGACATCAACATCGTCCTCCTGGGCGATTCTCCGACGGTAACTGTTTGAACTCTCGTCATAAAGCCAACTGATTTTGAATCGATCGGTAGAGAAGTCAACTTCGACACGATAGGCTTGAGGCGAGTCGGTCGGGGAGTCGTCTTTGAATGAGAAGTGAGCTTTAGCCCCGGTTACCGATTTGCCCTCTGTGGCCGCTATTTCATAGAGTTTTTTGGTTGAGGTGAAAATTGTATGTTCAGAAGCGACGCCATTTTTGGCCCGCCTCTCATAGGCTTTTTCGCCCAAACGAAACTGATCAAGATCGTCAAGGCGATATTGCGCTATCAAATTTTTTGCCTCTTGATTGCCGCCAATGTGGGCATAAAGAGCCGCCCATTCCTTGGCCCATTCGACCGAGAAGGTTCTGGCCGAGCGAACCGGTCCAACCAATTCGGCGTCTCTTGGACCAAAAATCGCTAAATAGCGGGTGATTTCTCCTTCGGCGATCGCTTCATAGATGACGCTCGCTTGACTCAAACCCGATTGCGGTCTGGCTTGGGGGTGATTTTCGACTACGATCGCCAACGGTCGGCGATCGGCCAGCTCCTTGTCAACCAGCGCGCCGTCTATCGGCGAGACAACCCGGGCATCCTTGATGAAATAACCCGATGACGAAATCGGCCGCTGGTAGCTATAAACAATGAAGCCCAAGACCAGAGCGACCAGGATGATCGCGAAAACGGGTTTTGGTTTTTTTGCCATCTGTCAATTGTAGCGAGAATTCCATAAAAGATTTAGGTCAATTGAGTCTGAAAGGAGTCTTTGATATGATAGCTTGCAGCTCGAAGCCAAGACTTGGCCGAGAGTGAAAGAGATAAGCTAAGCAAGCTTAAATCAGTTGGCCTTCGGAGACGCGGCTTCCGCGGCCTTCCGCCAACCTCCGGGGTTGGTTATCGGGGCTCTCGAGGCGGCCGAGGGTTTGAGACTGGCCCAAACCCGGGGTCAACCAAAATGCCAAGCATTTTGAGAGGAGCGGCAGGCGGAAACTCAAGGCAGCCGAGGCTCTCGAGGCGGCCGAG
>CAYJQE010000026.1:0-5160 GCA_964372245.1 uncultured Candidatus Saccharibacteria bacterium | reverse complement strand
TGAGAGGAGCGGCAGGCGGAAACTCAAGGCAGCCGAGGCTCTCGAGGCGGCCGAGGGTTTGAGACTGGCCCAAACCCGGGGTCAACCAAAATGCCAAGCATTTTGAGAGGAGCGGCAGGCGGAAACTCAAGGCAGCCGAGGCTCTCGAGGCGGCCGAGAGTTTGAGACTGGCCGCGACGAGGATCGCTAGCTCAATTGGCAGAGCAGATCCCTCTTAAGGATAAGGTTCTGGGTTCGAGTCCCAGGCGGTCCACCAGCTAAAATTATGAGAGAGAACTTGAGAAAATATCTAAATTCAAAAACGTAGCATTAAGGAGTTGTATGATCGAGAAAATTCCGACGCATATCGGCATTATTCCTGACGGTAATCGACGATGGGCAACAAGTCGAGGCCTGCCGAGCGTGTTCGGCCACAAAAAGGGTTATCAGCGCTTGACCTCAATCGCTAAAGCCTGTTTGAAACGGAAAATCCCAATCCTGACGGTCTGGGTCTTTTCGACCGAAAACTGGAAACGGTCAAGCGAGGAGGTCGGTTACCTGATGGACCTTTTCCGCTTTTTTACCAAAGTTTGGCTGAAAGACGCCCATCAGTTGGGAATGAAAATTCGACACCTCGGCTCTCTCGACCAACTGCCGAACGACCTCAAAGAATTGATCAAGCAGGCGGTTCAAAAAACCAAGAGGAACACAAAAATGACCCTAAACATCGCCCTAAACTACGGCGGTCAAGACGAGATTGTTCGGGCGGTGAAAAAGTTGATCCAAAAACAGATCACGGCGGATAAAGTTGATTTTGACCAAATCACCGAGGCCCTTGACACCAGTGGCTTGCCAGAGCCAGATTTAGTCGTCAGGACCTCCGGCGAACATCGGCTTTCCGGCTTTCTGCCATTTCAGGCGGCTTACGCCGAGCTTTATTTCACCGAAAAACACTGGCCGGATTTTACAGTCAAAGAACTCGACAAGGCGCTGGCCGAATATGCCAGACGAGATCGCCGAACCGGGAAATAGGGAGCGAGGGCAAAGAAAAGAAAGATCAAATCTGAACGACAAACCAAGAAAGCCAGAGATTTTGAAATCCGGTCTGAATCAAAAAGCGTTTGGCGGACCACTCTCTCTTAATGATTCGGGTGTATTTTGCCGTCCACGACAGCCAACGGCTGGCTGAAAATCACTAAATCGAGGCCTGAACCTAAACAGCTTCAGGTTTTTCTCCGGCAAAAAATCCTTCCCGCTTAATGAGTGTAACTGTCGAGAGCATGCCATCATCAATCATTCCGCCACTGGTCGTGAAAAGACACAATTTGCCTTTATATTTAACACTTACCATTTCTTAAAAATATCGACTCGGGCCAGCTTTCAGAGAATCGTCAACTGACTCTCCCGTCCAAAATTCCTTATGATTTGATCGTTAAGAGGAACAAGGCGGGACCGGCAAGCCCATACTTGAGATTTCCAGTAAGGACTCGTTGTAGATTCACGCTTGCTTGCGCGCGAGGAGGAACTCGCGTCCCTTGCCAACGTCCGTATTGACCGGAATGTTTCACTCGCAGAGCGGACAAGTCGTCTCGTCCCACGCGTCGAGCGTCACGTTCACGAGAGCGGTCAATTTCGGCACGTCCGCCACATCTTGCGGCGTGATTCCCCCGCGGTTGCAGAGAACACCGAGACCGACGACGTTGCCGCCGATTACTCGCGTAGCTTCGACCACTTTCTTGGCAGAGCCGCCAGTGGTGATGACATCTTCCACCACCAGAACGTTCTTGCCAGCGATGAGCTTGTCATAGCCGCGCTTGATGACGAAGACGTCTCCACCCTCGGACTTCTCGGCGTAGACCCCGAACACCTCGTGACCGTTCAAGTCCGAGAGATGATGCGCCGTCCACTGCGAAAGAGTCACGCCGCCAATTGCCGGAGCGATGACCACTTGCACATTGTCGTCCGCGAACCGTTCGGCGATTTCGCGGCAGAGATGGGACATTTCCGCGGTGTGCGGATAGAGCTCATCCTTGTTGACGTACGCCGTGCCGTGTTTGCCGGACATGTAGACGATGTGACTGTCGGCGATGACCGCTCCGACTGTGCCTAGGACTTGCAAAACTTCTTGCTCGTTCATGTCTTTACCAGTTTTTCTTTTTGGTGTCGGCACGAATTTTTCCGAAGCGAGGGCGCGGCGGGAGGAGGAGGTTGGAAGGAGTTAGGGGGGATTCCGCCGCACCCGAGCGGATTTTCTGAAAGTTTAATCTTGGCGGCCCGTAGGGGAATCGAACCCCTGTTTCCAGCTTGAAAAGCTGGCGTCCTGACCGTTAGACGAACGGGCCCTTTCAGGTCGGAAATCTAGGCTTTCAGCCGCTTGATCTTAACAATCAGCCATGTCGGATTTTCGACGTCAATTTTAAAGTATAATTCTTTCTTGGCCTGACAAACAGGCCCCTTCGCGTCAGTCATTCGCGATTGGCTCTCCGCCGTTTCGCTCCGATCCCGAACTCCTATTTTACCGCTTTTTTCTCTGTCGCTTGATACTCAAGATACCGGCCGAACATCAACCGAGTTTGAGCGTCAATCGCCGCGACCGAGGAGAGAAGGACCGAGGTAACCGGAATCAAAAGCCACTGCCAGATATGATTCAGCCAAGTTAGACGAGAGCTCTTCTTTGGCCGAGGCGCGTAGAGAGAAAGCGAAATGAAAATTGTGACAACGAGGCCAACGGTCGCGACCGTTAACAAAACCTTCGCGATCTGGGGCAAGCGATAACCAAAAATCGTGCCCTGAAATGTCGGATGGAGGATGAGAGGCAACCAACCAACAATCGTAATAATAATCGCCGCCAACGCCCAAGAGAAATGACCCTCGAATTGACGAGCGATTTGAAGCAATTTTGGCCACCAGCCGATCGTTTTATCCTGAAAGGCCCTTTCGGTGACATAGGGAAAATCAACCACTCCCCAAGCCCAACGACGAAGCTGTTGGTACTGATTTTTCAAGGTTGACCAGTAATTGTCGGCCAAAACCGCATCCATCTGAAGTGGAATATAGATCGGCTCAATCCGATTTCGACCGCCGTAGTGAAAATAGGAATCCCAATATTGACGAGAATCTTCCGGGATGGCGTCAACCGTCCAGTAGCCGATATCAACGATGGTTTGAAAGCAGTCAGAACGGGAGGAAAAATTGTGGAAGCGATGCGTCCGAAAGGTGTTGTGCATCAAAATCATCGTCGAGGAGGTGGCGACGATTCTCATAATCGCCGGCGTTTGCCAGATATTATTCGAATAAACATGAATCGGCTGATACGAGGTCACCCGGTCTTTCGCCGTTTCCAAAAACTTCCAGGCTAGATGGGCAAAATACTCTTTATGAACCCGGGTATCGGCGTCAAAATTATGGACGATGACATTTTCATAATCAATCTTTTCTTTATCGAGAAGAAGCCTTAATTTTTTCGCGGCAAAGGTGGCGTTGGAGCTTTTTGATTTAATCTCGCCCGGAATGTTCGGGGGGTGAAAAGATTGCTCAAACCGCCAAAAGAATCGGCCGTACTTTTTCTTCAGTCGCTTAAAGGCAACTTCGCCTTCAGTCTTCGCCCGTTCCTCCGAAGCCAACCAGAAAATCATCTTCTCCCTGATCGGGTAGTTGGACTCGACATAAGTTTTTACCGAGAGCTCGAGAAGCTCAACCGGCTCCTTGTAGTGAACAAAAACGATCGCTTGGATGACCTGATCAAAATTAATCCGTCTCGGCCAAGGAAGTTTTCTTTTTTCCCGATCCTCGATTTTTTTCAGCCAGTTAAGGCTCGTGTCCCTTTTAATTTTCCGAAAAGCCCGGATGGCATTGACCGAGAGACCAAAAGATCTGACCAACCAGAGAAGATCAAAGATGATGACAAAAGCGGCGACATAGGCTGGCCGGCTTGAAGAGAGAAAAACGAGCAGGATCAGACTTGACCAGACAGAAAGACCGGGCAAAATTTCAAACAAACGATAGACCGGGCGCGGCAAGGGCCTTGGTAGAGAACTCGGTTTTTCCACGCTAGCTGATCGTCCGTCAACTAAAACCGGCGCCAAAACTTTGATATCGGATGTAAAAAAAGATCAGGGCTAATATCATAATCTGAAAAAAGATTACCCCGCCGATCAAGAGACCGGCGACAACCGGAATTTTCCGCCAGCTATAAGCCGCCAACCAGCCATTAACGGCCAAAATAAGGAGGCTTAACTTTGGCGGCGCGAGGTGGGTTGAAATATAAAAAGGCAAACCCGGCCACTCGATCTTGACTTTCCAGAGAAACCAAATAAAAACTTCAAGCAGGACCGCCAAAACCAGCCAACCTCGAATCGGCCGATCGATTTTCGTCTGCCAAGATCTTAGCCTTCCGGCCGCTCTGAAATTAATTCGACCTGCCATATCTCTTCTAAGCTGCTACGACCCGGGACGGAGAAGCGGTCCGGCCGGCAGAAATCTCGCGAACTCCGGCCGGAAATGCCACCGATCCTGGAGCCAACGGCGGGACTTGAACCCACGACCCCCACTTTACGAAAGTGGTGCTCTGCCACTGAGCTACGTTGGCCATTGCGTCCGTAAAGCCCTGAAGGCGAGACGAGAGATCGCTCTTTCCGACATCAGAGGAAGGCCGCAAAAAACGCGATCCCGCCTCAAAACCATTAAACTCGCTTGAGGATACCGCTCCTAGAATAACAACTCTTGGGTGAGATAAAAAGACCAAAGGCCGTTCTCAAAATTGAATTGAGATTGTCGCGGAAAGGCGAGCACAAAGTCCTCCCGTTTCTAGCTTCGGTATCGCCCCTCCGCGCTGTCTTCACCTTCAAGCTGGCGGCAAAAAATGGCGGCGGAGGTTAGAGTACGCTATCGAAACAGGGACAACCGGTTCCCCCAGCGGTCGGATAGAAC
This sequence comes from uncultured Candidatus Saccharibacteria bacterium, assembly GCA_964372245.1. GTDB lineage: Bacteria > Patescibacteriota > UBA1384 > CAYJQE01 > CAYJQE01 > CAYJQE01. The sequence continues at coordinate 252 of CAYJQE010000026.1, read as the reverse complement.
TTTGCGTTTCTTAATCTGAACCAACGATCGAGAGTATCTTTCCAAAATATAATCGGGTGGTTGGCCAAAAAGGTGGCGTAGGAGATTTTATCCAAAGAGAGTAAAGTTTCTTGATAAATTTCTTTATACATCGGATCGCTAGAATCACTCAATTCATAAAAATCTCCGACTGAATCAATAGCGCCACTTTTTTTTAATTGGAGATAGTCTAGGACGCATTGTTCTTTAACAATAGTTTCCTGATTAAAATGG
>CAYJQE010000025.1:0-7267 GCA_964372245.1 uncultured Candidatus Saccharibacteria bacterium | reverse complement strand
TTGGCAACTCTTCGACAAGGGCGCCGTAATAAGCTGGTCGAGGGGAACGTTCCTCATTGTCGGGGAGATCTTCAAGGAGTGGATGGAAAAGGGTGGGCCAGAGGTAATCGGCTTTCCCTTAGAGGAAGAACGGGAGATTCTCCCAAAGTCAGTCCCGAGTGACGCTTGAAAGCGTCTTGGGGACCTTGAGGATTAACGGGATAACGGAAGCCCTCTCGATTTTTTTCGAGAGGGCTTTGTTGTCAATTGGTCATAATCTTCGACTTCGAACCGGGAGCGGAAATCATGGCCTGATCGGCCGAATCAAAATCTGGACTGGTCTTTAGGAGAAACAAGAAATCTCTGATGTCGAGGGCCGGAGAGCAGAAAAGTCTAGTCTTTTAAGTCCTGATCCAATTTCCCGCTCGCCTTAGCTCAACGAGAGGCTTCGGGCCAGGCCCGTCAGCCTCCAACCTTTTCGGAGAGTCGCTCGGTCGATCTCTTTTCAGAGATCGGTTGCCTCGAGATCTTCTCGGTGGCGGTTAGCCTTCTCTCCGGCCGACTCGACTCGAGATTTATCCGCCCCCGACAATTTGACCGCTCGGGTCAACCGGCCGACCTCGGTCCTCGAGCGGCAAGAAACTGATCTTGTTCTCATGGAGTTTGAGCTTCAGACTTAAGACAGCGGGAGACTTCTTGACTATTTCCTTGAGCTCCGCTCGATCGTCGCGAGCGGTTTTCGCTTGGCCGAGAGGAGTTATTCGTCGCGACCTCGGCTCCAAAGTCGAGACTTGCCGAGTGGTCAAGGTCTCGGCTAGCTTGAATGTGATGGTCTTCATCCTCCTCATTTACGCCGCCTTTCTAGCTTTTTTTGGGTTCTTTAGTTATTTCGGTTTAACGACGATCGGTCGCTTTGGCTTCGGCGGGCTGGTCGGCCAGATAGTCAGTTGGCTTTACGTCTTTTTGGCGGCGATCGCCATCCTGCTCTCGATTTTTGGTGTTCTGACGACGAGCTGGCGCTAGACCGATGCACGACGTTGCCCTTGCCCGAGTCCATTTTCCCGGTCAGGAGCGAAGCGAAGTCGTCAAACATTTTATCAGACGTCATCCGATCGCTTTCGTTTTAATGTCCGGCTTCCTCTTCGGCCTGATTATTGTCTTTTCCGTCCTCTTTTTTTTCCTTTTCAACTCGAACGAAAATTTCTTTTCCGACCAAATCATTCGCCAGATCGGAGTCGTAATCCTGCCAATGACCGTTCTTTTCGTCATGCTGATTTTTCTGATTCTTTTTATTGATTTTTATCTTGATGTCACGATTATCACCGACCGGCGGATTATCGAGATCGAACAACGTCGTCTGTTCTCTCGAGATGTCTCCTATATTTCGCTGCTTATGGTTCAGGATGTCACTTCGTCGAAGCATGGCTTCCTTGAGTCGGTTTTTAATTATGGCACCGTTCTTGTCCAAAGCGCCGGCGAGTCGGCGATTCCGATCGGTCGAGGTTCGCCCAGAATCAGCGGTAAAGAGCCGCTTTTTGAGCTCGAGAATATTCCCGATCCCGACGAGATAGCAAAACAGATCTTGGTCTTGGTTCATGATCTCTCTCGCCAGCGAAGCTTCCATCAGGGCAATCACCTTTAAGGTCTTTCTCGCTCTCCTGGTCATTTTTTCGCCGAGAATCGCCTTCGCTTCCGTGTTGATATCGGAGGTGATGTATAACCCGAAGGGCAACGATAATAATTTCGAATGGCTGGAGCTTTTCAACGACTCGGAGAACGAGATCGATCTGACTGGTTGGAAAATTTTTGACGGCAGCAACCATCGAATCGAACCGCCACCGAAAAATGGCGGGGTCAGTGATCTGATACTTGGGCCGAAAGAGCGAATGATTATCGCCGACGACGCTTGGCAGTTCGTTGCCGACCACTCGCCGATCGGAGGCTCGGTTGCCGACAGCTCTTTGAGTCTCGGCAATGATCGAGAGGTCTTGAGGTTGATCCGGTCGGATGGGGGAGAAGAGGACGCGCTGGTCTATACCAGTCGGTTAGGTGGCAATGGCGACGGTCGAAGTTTGGAGCGTCTAAAATCGAGCTTGGCGCCTCGGCCGAGTCAAGAGCTGGGCGGCACGCCTTTTCTGGCGCCGACTCCCCCGTCTCAAAATCAGACATACACCAGATCCGATCTCAAGTTAGCCGGAGCCCTGATCCGACCGGACACATCTTTTGAGGGTGAGACGGAGCTGGTCAGTCTGAAAAATGTTGCCGGCAGAACTCTTTCGCTCGACGGGATCTGTCTTCGAGACGCCGTTGGGAGCGTGACCAGGCATTGTTTTGTTGATCAAAAGCTTGAAGCCGGCGAAGAAAAAAGCTATCCGGCAAAAGATATGGGCATCGCTCTTAATGACTCGGCCGAGATGGTCTTGCTTGAAAATCTCGACGGCGGCATAATTGACGCTTCTCCAATTATAGTTCAGGCTTCCTTGGGTAAGAACTATCGCTTTGATTAAAACTAAGCTCGAAGAAAATCTTTTCTTGGTCGCTCAAGAGACCGAGATGGCGAGGCCGGCTCGTCATCTCCTCTCGATTTTGGGAAGCAAAAGATTAGTCTTTCTTTCGGGCGAGCTCGGTTCGGGCAAAACGCGGTTTGTCCAAGCGCTGGCTCGACTAATGGCCGTTTCGGAAAGGGTTGTCAGTCCGACCTTTACAATCATCCACCCCTATTCGGCCGGGAAAAAATTTAGCCGACTGATTCACATTGATTGCTATCGTCTCTCGAAAAAAGACACTGTCATCACCGAGACGGTCGAAGAATATCTATTCGAAAAAGAAAATCTCGTGGTAGTCGAGTGGCCAGAAAGGCTTGTCCATTGGCCACCAGGCCTGACGATTAAATTTTCTTTTGGCGGAAAACCAAGCGAGAGACTGGTAAAGTTCTTATGATTAGCCTTAAGGTCGAGGCTGGCCGACTAGAGATCGAGTTCCAAGACGGTCGTCGGACGGTCGAGCTCGATCGGGACAGTCTGGTTGACTGGTTGCTTGAATTTGCCGAGAGCGCGTCTGAAAAAAAGCTCAAGATTCAAAGTTGGCCCGGGAGTTTTAGTCAGAGCCGGCTCTTCTCAAGCCTTCTCTCGCTTTTTGCCCGCTACTTTGGTTGGCAGATATTCGACGCGACCGGGGCTCGAATCAAATTGCCAATCAGGCCAAAGTATTCAAAGCCGGCTTCGATTACTCGGAAAAAGACTCTCCAATGAGGGTCTTAATCCTGATATTCTTATATTGTCTATGGAAACTCGATTTTTTCTCAAATGAACCGGAAATTTTACCGGCCAGAGTCGGTCCGTCTTCCCCAAAAAATCTTGAAGTCGAGAAGCGATGATCGGCAGAGAGAGCCGGGACTCGGCGCGAAATTCTCTTTTTTCGTTCTCTCGGCCATTTTCCTCTGGTTCGGTTATTTCGCTGTCAATCTGATTGCCGCTTCAAGCAAGGTCATAACTTCGACCAACTCTCAAGGAGCGCCATTTCTTTCCTTCGTCGGCAACCTCTCGCCAGCCAAACTTCAGGGCGAGGGCGATGGCCGGATTAATATCCTTATTCTTGGAATTGGCGGCGGCAACCATCCCGGCGGCGCCTTAACCGACACGATAGCCATCTTCTCTCTTGACCCGATTAATAAAACCGCCGGTCTGCTTTCAATCCCGCGCGACCTTCGGGTTGACATTCCCGGTTACGGTCGAGACAAAATCAATGTCGCTCACGCCATCGGGGAAAGAGGGAAAAAAGGTCAGGGCATCTCTTTGGCTAAGAAAACCGTCTCGAAGGTTTTTGATCTGCCAATTCACTATGCCGTCAGAGTTGATTTTGAGGGTTTCGTCAAGCTGGTTGACACCGTTGATGGCGTTGATCTTTTTGTCGAAAAGCCGATCAACGATCCATTTTATCCCGACAGCGATCTTTCGGGTTACGAGCCATTCAAAGTCGAGGCCGGCGAGCGTCACTTTGACGGCAAGACGGCCTTGAAATACGCCCGCTCAAGGGAGACGACATCGGACTTTGATCGGGCGAGAAGGCAACAGCAACTCATCGCCGCTTTGAGCAAAAAGGCTCTCAACCTTGATGTCTTTGTTAATCCGGCTCGGATTTCGAGATTGATCAGAATAGTCGGCGATCACGTTCGGACAGATCTCTCGCTTAGAGAGATTGAGCGCTTGGCTCAGATGGCCAAGGATTTTAAGGATACTTCGATCGTGACAGTCGTGATTGACAATTCGGCCCAAGGCCCGCTTGTCAGCTCGAATGACGGCGGTTTTTATCTTGACACCAAGACCGGTGACTACTCCGAGCTTCGCCGGATCGCTCACGGCCTCTTTAGTGATCCTTATCTGACAAAAGAGAAGGCCAAGATCGAGGTCAAGGGGATGGTTAAAACTGGCGGGCCGGTCAATGAGGTGGCCAGTCTGTTGAAGCGCTATGGCTACAACGTTTCGAGAGTGGTTGATCAAGTTGACGGCCAGAGTTCAAAAGCCGAAATTGTTGACTATTCCGGCGGCCGAAAGCCCTTTACGATCGAGTTTTTGAGTCGCCGACTTGAAGCTAAAGTGACCGAGGTCGAGGGAGAAGAGACTGGCGCCGATATCGTTGTGATCGTTGGATCAAAATATAGGATTCCCAAAGAGAAGGCGGTCTAGTGGAAAAATTTCGCCGCTTTTTAACCTTTGAGCCAATCAGTCGTCTGATTTTGGCGGTTCTGATGATTTTGGGCGAGTATCTCTTCTTTCTTTTCGAGTCAGCCGGGGTTTTGAGAAGCGTCGCCGTCCTTCTGGGGGCGATCGGCCTGTTCTTTTTGGTCACTCGGCGAAGTTTCGCCTATGTTCTTCTTTTGACTTTTTTTCTTCTCCTGACCGGCTTTTACAACTTGAGCTATGCCGAGTCGCTCTCGCAAATATATCTGATATTAGCCGTTTCCTTGCTCGGCCTCTTAATGACCTTTTTTATCCTCGGCAACCGGGCGACCGAATTAAAAAATCGTTTTCTGATCGGTCTTCTAGTTCTCTTACTTGGTTTGGAAATGACGACCGTTCTCTCCTTTTGGCTTATCAGCCCAACCAGTCTCGCCTTGCTCCTTTTGATCTTCTACTATCTGATCTGGGGCAGCCTTGATCTGGCTCATAAGGAGGCGGCGAGCAGAGCCGAGTATTTGAAATATATCTTTGTTGGTCTGGTCTTGGCGACGATGACGCTTATTACGATTCGGAGCTAGATGCGCTATCGAGCCCTCAACATAGTTGGTCAGAAGGTAGAAAATGTCGTTCGTTTTTTGGAGCGTCAGGCGCCAAAAATCCTCAAGCGGTACGGTCGGGTCCTGGTGGGACTGATTTTTGGATTGACTCTCCTCGGCGCCGGTTTTGTCTATTCCTCGCCTGATAAAGTGGACTCGCGACTTGGCCGAGCTTTGATTAAACTTGTCCCTTACCCGGCCGTCTTTGTTGGCGGGGCGGGGGTGGGTTTCGACCGCCAGTCGTCCTTTCTTAATTTCTCCGGTCAATTTTTGAGTCAGGCAAAGACTCTTTTTTCGAGCCGGTCAATCAGTATTCACGATCTTGAGGCCGAAACTGACTTCCTTGATCACTTTCAGACGGCAACCGGCAGCGCGCCCGATCGCGCGGTCAATCGAGTCAGAGCCAAGGATCGCCTGATCGAGGCGGTGATTATCGAGCGCGCGGCGGGGAATCTCGGCCTCTTTGTGCCTTACGGAGAGGCGCGACGGGAATATCTTTCAATCGCCAACCAGCGCGGCGGCGAAAAGGCCTTTCAGGAACAGGTTATTAACCGATTTTATGGCGTTTCGAGCAGAGATTTTATCGATCGGGCGATCACCGAGAAGCTTTATCGGGCCAAGCTCTTGACGGTTAAAGCCCGTCATATTTTGCTCGCTCTGGACACCGATTCAAGTCCTGACAATGTCGAAGCGAGAAGGGTCGAGATTAGCGGCCTGAAAAGCCGCGCCGAGGCCGGAGAATCCTTTGAAGATTTAGCGAAAAGTTTTTCCGAAGACGCCCTGACGAAAGAAAAGGGAGGGGTTTTGGGGAGCCTAACGAGTGGCGATGTCGCCTCAAAAGCGGTGGAAGACGCGGCTCTCTCGTTGTCGGCCGGTCAAATTTCCGAGCCGGTCAGGTCGGAGTTTGGCTGGCATATCATCAAGGTCGAAGAACGAAATGGCGCGCTTAAAGAGGGCAATATCTCGGATTTAATAAAAAAAGACCGTGAGCGAGCGATAATCTGGCTGCTCGACCGTCGTTTGAGACAAGGCTAAAAAACTTCACCCTCGAATGGCGGGCCCGACCGGAATCGAACCGGCGATCTCCGCCGTGACAGGGCGGCGTGTTAACCGCTACACTACGAGCCCGACCGGATTTAATGATAGCCGATAGAATCAAGCCGATCAATGACAGATCATCGTCAGAGATGACTTTGATCAAACGTAACTGGTCTTGCGGGGGGACCGATTTTTCGTTATCATGAGAGACCAGTGAGATCATCAACCGCTCTGATAATCGGGGCCGGACCGGCCAGTTACGCCGCCGGCATATTTCTTGGCCGAGCGGGAATCTCGAACACGATTATCGGCAGGCCCGAGGATTCCGGTCTTTGGCGGGCTAACGATGTTCAAAATTATCCGGGGTTTCCCGATGGGATCGCAGGCTCGGTTTTACTTGGCGTCTTTGCTCATCAGGCCGAAAAATGGCGAGTCAATCTGTTTGAAACCGAGGCCCTCGCGATTAAAAAGACCGATCGTGGGTTTGCGGTCTCGGCCGGAAAAGAGTTGTATCTTGGCAAATACTTGATTTTGGCTGGCGGTCGGAAGCTTCTCTCCTCTGGCTTGATTGACAGTCTCTCGCTTAAGATGAAAGATCAGGCTTTGATTTTCGATCCGGCGACCGGCCAAACCAGCCTTGATCGGGTCTATGCCGCCGGCAATATCGGCTCAAACAAGGCTAACCAGATTACCGTTTCGGTTGGTCAGGGGACTTTAGCGGCGGTTGATATCATAACCAAAGAAAAGGCGGTTTCGGTTTACACCGATCACACCTGAACAGAGAGGCTTCTGGTTTGGGCCTTTGAATGAGGTTGGAATTGAGGTCAAAGCTCAATCAAGAGAAAGAAACTGCGAGAGTAGCACAGTGGCAGTGCGCATGCTTCCCAAGCATGAAACGCGGGTTCGATCCCCGTCTCTCGCTCCAAGACTAGATCTGGCTTAAACCGGCCGTATCAAAATGACTGAAAAAGAGAA
>CAYJQE010000024.1:0-7636 GCA_964372245.1 uncultured Candidatus Saccharibacteria bacterium | reverse complement strand
TTTTCGTCCTACCATATTGAGGATGAAGTCTCCACGATGTGTCTGAACCTACGCATCGCCAATTGAATTTCAGCGAGAACGGCGCGGGATTCCTCCCCCCAACCCCCTCCTCCCGCGCTGTCCGAGCGGATTGGTAGCCTCGCCACACTGCCCGAATACTTGGAGGGCAGAACCCCGAAAGAAAATACCCTTTCATTTTTAAGAAAAAATCGGGCGCGCGCAAAATCAAAAAAGCAAGGAGTGTTTTCTTTCGGGGTTACCGAGCGAAGCGAGGCAGTGGCGGGGCCTTCGTTCGTTAGAAATTTTTGATAAAGTAAGTTCGAGCGAAGTCGTAAAGACAGTCCAGAATCCGAGTTTCAGTCTGAAACTCGGATTCTGGAGCGGTGGACCGGATTCGAACCGGCGACCTTTTCCATGGCAAGGAAACGCTCTACCAGCTGAGCTACCACCGCTTGTGAGCGATTGGGAACTGACTATCGCGCTTAGAAACTTTGGCCACTCTAGCAAGATTCTGTCTTTCAAGTAAAGTATCGGTTATGGCCGACAAACGAGTCAAGACCAAGGCTGAGATCAATCAGGCGCTGGCGAAGCTTCTTGATCGACCAAACGACAAAAAACATTCACTGGTCGCGTTGACGAGAGAGAACTTTGAGCCAAAAAGGTCGGCCGCGAAAACTGAATCAGAAAGATTTCAAGAGCCGAAAATCTCGGACAAAACCAAAGATCTTCGGCCCGAGTTGCTCAAAATAGTTTCAATTGGCGGATTGGTCCTTTTAATTCTGGTGGTCTTGAGCTTTTTTGAAGATAAAAATCAGTTTCTTTTGAAGCTCGGCGATCGCCTGTTCCAAAAACTCGGCCTCAACATCTAGACAAAATTCGCCCTGATCGGACGATACTGGAGAGCTTCGGCGACATCGGTCGAGCTTATCGCTTCACGTCCGGCAAGGTCGGCGATCGTCCTTGAAAGGCGAATGATTCGATAAAAACTCCTGACCGAAAGGTGAAATTTATCAATTGCCTGCTTGAGCAAAGATTCGGATTGATCGTCGAGCCGACAAAATTTCTTGAGATCGGCTTGAGTCATCGAGCTGTTGGTTTTAATCTCGCCGCGAAACCGAGCCGACTGCCGCGCCCTCGACTCTTCAACCCGGGCCTGGTAACTAAATGATGGTTCACCCTTCGGCTCGGTCGCCAAAATCTCTTCTTTCGCGAGTCGAGGCACCTCAAGATAGAGATCGAAACGATCAAGGAGCGGACCGGAGATTTTTCTTTGATAGCGGAAAATATCGCTTGGGCCGCATTGGCAAGCGACCTCTCGATCACCAAAATAACCGCAGGGGCAAGGATTTTTTGAGGCAACGAGCATAAAATCGGCCGGAAAGGCGATTGAGGCCTCGGCTCTTGAAACAACGACCCATCGGTCCTCAAGCGGCTGACGCAAGGCTTCAAGGACATCGCGCCGAAACTCCGGCAGTTCGTCGAGAAAGAGCACGCCCCGATGAGCGAGAGTAACCTCACCCGGCTTTGGAGTTGAACCGCCGCCGATAATTGAGACAGCCGAAGCCGAGTGATGAGGCGAACGAAATGGCCGACTGAAAATCAGACCGCCCGTCAAGAGACCGGCTGCCGAATGAATTTGACTGACTTCAAGCTGTTCTTCGGTTTGCAAACTTGGCAAGATAGTTGGCAAGGTTCGAGCCAGCATTGTTTTGCCCGTACCCGGCGGACCAGAAAAGAGAATATTATGACCACCGGCCGCCGCTATCTCCAAACCGCGTTTAGCGTGCTCTTGACCCTGAATGTACTGGAGGTCAATATCGAGACTGGCTGGCTGGCTTGATCGAACGGCTCTTTTTGCCCGAAAAAGAGGCTTTTCTCGGGTGATATGAAGAATCACCTCTTTTAGTCTTCTGGCCTGATAAACTTCAAGATCAACGGCCGCCGTTTCATCGGCGGACCGGCCGGCTCCAACCACCAATCCGGTAAAGCCCCTCTTTTTGGCGCTCAGGGCGATGGCCAAACCGCCAACCGCCGAACGGAGGCTGCCATCGAGCGCCAACTCGCCATAGAAAAGCGCGGTCTCAAAAATTCGACTTTCCGGCAGCTGTCCGGAGGCCTTGAGAATGCCGATCGCGATTGGCAAATCAAAACCGGTGCCGGTTTTCTTGAGATCGGCCGGCGAGAGATTAACAGTTACCCTGGCTGTCGGAAAGTTCAGATCGGAATGGATAATCCCACTCCGAACCCGCTCTTTCGCCTCTTCAATGCTTTTGGAGGCCAAACCAACAATTAAAAAAGCTGGCAAGCCTCGACCGACATCAACCTCAACCGATACCAACTCGGCGCCGATGCCAACGACCGTCGCCGTCTTAACTTCGGCCAGCCCCATCTGATCTCAAAAGGTTTTAGAGAAACGCTTCGAGTCTTTCTTGGTCAAAGCCAACAACCACTTCCGGCGGGCCGCCTGCCTTCTCAATCATGATAACCGGCGTCCCCCTCTGACCGGAGATCTCGACCATCTCTCTCGCTTTCTCGGGATCGGTGACATCAATCTCTTGATACTCGATCGCCTTTTCCTTGAAATAATCCTTCACCCGATGACACCAAACGCAGCTCGGCAAGGTATAAATTGAGATTTTTTTCATAACCCAGACTTTTTTATTGTTTAAGGCCGTTAAGATGATGACCAACCGAGAGCCAGATGACGGCAAAGATCGCGCCCAAACCGTACCAGATCAGAAACTGGCTCAAAAAGCCAAGACCGAGACCGGAAACGGTCAAAGAGCTAATATCGCCGAGAGCGAACGAGAGCGGCCAACCAGAAGCGCTGACGATGGCCGTCATCAGGTCCGGGAAAAGACTGACGGCGATAACAAACAAAAGGTAGGCCAAAACGCCCGTCAAGCCAGAACTGAAAGCGATCCGATTGAAGAGATATTTAGTCAACCTTCTCCTTCTCTCTTACTATAGTGGCAAATTAACAACCAGGTCGTCAAACGAGAAGGCCCCGGATGGTTTTCTCTCGTGATTCCGAGCTCGACAAGGAATTTTAGGCTTCTCGGCTTCTTTTCGCTAGACTGAAAGAGATGTCTTCCGTCAGACAAGCGATTCAGGCGTTTTTCAAGACCGAGGGACTGCCCAGACCAGACTTTAATCAGCCACCAAAAAGTCTCGGTTTCGATTTTTCTTCTCCGGTCGCTTTCCTGATAGCCAAAAATCGGACTCAATCGGCCGATCAGATCGCCAAGAATTTGGCCGAGCAACTAGGAAAACAGTTTCAAAATCTTCTGACCGTCTCGGCCTCGGGAGGCTTTGTCAATTTCTCCTACAACTTTTCCGAGCTTGCCAAGACGCTCGATCAAAAAACACCGATCAAGCGAAAAACCGCGAAAGTTATGATTGAACACACCAGCATAAACCCGAACAAGGCGGCTCACATTGGCCACCTTCGAAACGCGGTTATCGGCGACACCGTCGCCAGGATCCTTAAAAAAACCGGTCATCGAGTCGAGATCGTCAATTACATTGACGATTCCGGCCTCCAAGTTGCCGAACAGGTAACCGGGATGCTCTATCTCGAAGAACCGAGATACGACGAGAAGAGGGCGAACATTGATGAGATCTGGGAGAAAGCGCCGAAAGATCAACCCTTCGACCACTATTCTTGGCAGCTCTACTCGAAGGCCCACCAGGCGATCAATTCAAAGCCGGAGCTGAAAGAGAGGGCGAGAGCGGTTCTTCATCAGATCGAATCGGGTCAGGGGCCAATCGCTGACTTTGCCAAGGAGCTCTCGAGGAAAATAGTCTCGGCTCACCTTAAAACAATGGCTCGACTGAATATCGGCTACGATCTTTTAAACTGGGAATCAGATATTTTACAAAGCGGTTTTTGGTTAGAGACCTTCGAGCTTTTGAAAAAACGGAGGGCGATTAAAAAACAGGACGATCGAAACGACCCCAACGCCGGCGCCTGGATCGTTGAGCTTGGCGGCGTTTCAAAAGACTCAAGCGGCAACCAAAGATCGGCCGACAAAATTCTTGTCCGATCTGACGGGTCATTGACCTATACGGCCAAGGATATCAGCTACCAGCTCTGGAAATTTGGCATAATCAAATCCGACTTTCACTATGAACGATGGCCTGAACCGGTAGTATATACTACTTCAACAAATGTTCGAGATCCCGAATCGATAGTATATACTACTTCAAAAGACGCTCGAGATAATGAATCGATAGTATATACTACTTCAAAAAATGGCGTTTTGAGGCCTGATTTTGGCAAAGCCGAGAAAGTTGTCAACGTCATTGACCGAAGACAGAGCTACCCCCAAGAGGCGATTATCGAGGTTATGAAAAAGGCCGGTTTTGCAAAAGAGGCCAGAAACTCTTATCACTTGGCTTATGAAGTGGTCAACCTTTCCGAAAAATCAGTTGATGCAAAGAGACCAAGCGACCTCTCCAAAGCCGGCCAGACTATTTCCAGCCGCAAGGGAATCGGCGTTATGGCCGATTTTCTTTACGATAAAGTTTTTGAGTTGATCTCCGTCAGAACGAACGACCAGCGGGCGGCTTCGGCTTTGGCGGCAGCCGCTATCCGTTACTACTTGCTCAAACCGGCTCTTCAAACTATTGTAGTCTTCGACTTCGATCAGGCCTTGCAAACCAATGGCGACACTGGCGTCTATTTAGTATATACCAGTTCAAGAGCGAAGCAGATTTTAAAAAAAGCCGAACCGATTGAGAACGTAGTATATACTACCGCCGACAAGTTGACTGACGATGAGAAAAACCTCCTTAAAACGCTTGATGAATGGCCGGTTGTTCTCAACCAAGCGGCGGATGAGTTGAGACCAAGCATTATTGCCGAGTATGCTTTTCGCTTAGCCCAGACCTTCACCAGCTTTTACGAAGCCCGATCAACCGGCAAGATAATCGAGCTTGAAGAGCCAAAGCGAAGCCAGAGACTCAAACTAGTCAAGCTCTTCACAACAATCTTCGATCAGGCCCTCGACGCTTTAGGGATAGAGGCGCCGGACCGGATATGAAAAGACCGGATAAGGCCGAACGAAAATCAACCCACCGATCGTCGGTCGCGAAACTTTTTCCCCGAAGACCCAAGTCGGCGTTTTGATCGGCCACTGCCTTTTCGTCTCCCATTTAACTTATTGTCGGCTTTTTCCGCGACTTTTCCCCGCCACTCACCCGCGCTTCCATCTTTTGACCCTTCTCCGTCGGTCCTTAACCGCCAGCCTCCCGTCAGGCTTCGTTCTCATTTCAAAAAAACTCGTCTGCCTTTAAGTTCACTCAAACATAGCCGATTTTTGGGAAGCTTGGTTAATCTGAATCAAGAAAACTTTCGATCCGGTCAAAGGCTTCAGAGGGGCTGCCGAGAGTCTTCAGACTCGGCCCATACCTCGATAACCAGCTTGTCTGTTTTCGCGCCAATCGGCGCAGACTGGACTTTGATCGCTCGACCATCTCTTCCCTTGAGATCTGGTGGTCAAGAAAATCAAGAACGAAACGATAATGAAGACCGAGCTGTTCGGCGATCCAGTGATCGGAAACAACGTTTCTCAATCTTGCCGTCTCCTCGACTAATCCCTCTTTCAACCAATTTTCGAACCGACTGTTAATTCGCCGGTCTAAAATTTCCGGACTTAGCGAAAGACCGAGAAGCCGAGTTTTGAATCGCAATTTTTTTGGTCTCTTTTCGATCGGCCGGCCGGTCTGTTCAATAATCTCGAGCGCTCGGATCAGCCTCTTCCTGTTTCGACCAACCCGAAGAGCGCTTTTTGGATCTTTAATCTCAAGCTCGGCGAGAAGCTTCTCAAGCGAAACTTTTTCCTTTCTCTGTCGAAATCTCTTCGAAGGCTCGACGGCCGGGATGGCATTGTGATAAATTATCGGATCGAGGTAAAAACCCGAGCCACCGACCAAGAGAGGGGTCCGACCGCGAGCGTGAATTTCCGAGACGACTTTTAAGGCGAGCTTGGCGAATTGGCCGGCCGAGATCGCTTCCCCGGGCTCAAGAACGTCTATCAAATGCTGCTTGAATGTCAGGTCCTTCGCCGTTCCGATCTTAATGTCCCGGAAGACTTGGCGAGAATCAATCGAGACCGCCTCAAGCGGAAACCTTCTGACAAGCCTTTTTGCCAGATCGGTCTTCCCGCTCGCCGTTTCACCAAGCAGAGCAATTATCTTCTCGCTCACCGCCGATGTTTTTTCCGGCCTTTCAAAACCAGTTTTGCCAACGTCAAAACCGACCGGCCACTTTGACGATATCGTCGCCGGCTCTTCTTTTTTTCTCTTCGTTCCGCCTTAGTCGCTCCGCTTGCCATCATCCGGTCAGTCCTATCAAGACCGCTCCGAGAATAAAGGCCAGGGCCAGACCGATAAGCGCCAAGCCCTCGATTGAGGTTAATTTTGACCGACTTTTGGTGAAGAGAGCGAGCAAGAGGAGACTGGCGAGAGTGATCAGAAAGCCAAGCGAGATCAAGTTCGAATCGAGAATTTCGATCGGTCTGATGAGCGAGACCATGCCAAGGATCAGGCCAGAATTGACAATGAGCGAACCGGCCATGTTGCCGAAAACAAAGGCGCCGTGACGACCTTGGACCGACTTGATCGCAACCGACATTTCCGGCAGGGTCGTGCCGAGAGAGAGAATGACGGCGCCGACAATAGGCAAACTGATTAGAAACTGACCGGCTAACTGGTTGCTGCCAACGATCACGAGCTCTGAAGCTAGGTAGAGAAACACGATGCCACCGAGCAGTCGGCCATAAAACTCAGCTTTTTTTACAGCCGTCGAAACTCTCTTTTTGATCGGCGAAAGCCGATGACGCCGGACAAAATAATAGGCCATTCCAAAGCCGGCCAAGAGAATAAGCAAAAGGCCGTCACCCCGACTGATCTGACCATCGAACGCCATAATCAGAGGACTTAACCCGATCGCGCCAGCAATAAAGATCTCTCTTCTGTCAGTCCTTGATCTGAAACCGATTGACTGGCCGACAATCGCCGCCAGTCCTGGGATAAGGCTGATACCAAAAACATTGGCGCCAATGATGTTGCCAAACGAGAGGCTTGGCTCATCTCTCAAGGCCGAAGTTAGACCAACGAAGAACTCGGGCAAAGAGGTCGCGACCGCCAGAATAAGAAAAGCGACCATGAAGTCAGAGACATTGGAGAGCCGAGCCAGACCGGTCAAACTTGAGATGACGACTTGCGAAGCTCGGACGAGAAAAAACAGCCCGGCCAGGAGTAATATTAACGCGACAACCATAGCTCTTTATTATACAACCCGCAAAAAACCGATACCAAAAACCAAACCGCGGCCAACCCCAACCCCGAGTCATTCGACCGACCCGCCGGCGGAGAGCAGTCAATTCCGACAAAGTTAGTTTTGGTGCAGTATTCTTGAGTTAGTTCGAACGCATTTCGGCGAGAAACCCTTCGCGAATTCGGAGCGTCTTCGCTGCGAGATTTAATAATTTCCAATTTTTCTTTGGCGGCATTTACGAAATTTTCCTGACAATACAAAGCGGTGTTTGTTCCGAGGACTGTCCTAATGGATTATCCTTAAAAACATTTTTACAAAAATTATCGGAAATATCTTTATTGGATTTCCCAAGAA
>CAYJQE010000023.1:0-8035 GCA_964372245.1 uncultured Candidatus Saccharibacteria bacterium | reverse complement strand
TGGAAAAAGGCGAAAACTATTTCGCGTGGAAAGAGTTTTTCCAAAAAATCGGCTCTAACCCCACTCTCAAAGACAAAACGCTTTCATGCAATTGGGGGGAGCTTTGGGAATTCACGGCTTCCGCCGTAGGCGGAAAGGGTTTTGAAAAAAATGACAGCGCGTTTTTTGCTTTGCAAAAAACGCCCCGCATTTCTAATTTCGCAAATGTTTCTCTTGGTGGACCCGGGCGGATTCGAACCGCCGACCTCCTGCTTGCAAAGCAGGCATTCTACCGCTGAACTACGGGCCCGGGCGGCGGGTGGAACTGGAAAAAGGGGCTGAATTTTGGCGATTTGACCAGCGCCGTTTCGAAGAGCCATCTCATATATAGCAAAATCCGACCGGGTTGGCTCTAAGGTTGACTTTTTGAGATGATTGTGATAAGTTCGGCGACAGGCAATTTGAAATAAAGGGAGGAGAACGTGCGTAAACACGAAATCGTAGTCGCGATTGAGATCGCGACCGGAGAGTTCAAGTCAGCTGGTCCGTTCTACGCGACGGACCTTGAGGATCTAGTCAATCAGGTAGCACAGATTGACTGGAGAGAAGATCTGACCGGGCTTGCCTGGATCATCTTCTTCGACGGCGAGCCGTGTTATGAAATACCGCCGTTCGTTTTTTTAGACTGCGCGAGTATTTCGAACGGCGTCTCAATCGCGATTTTCGGCGGATCAGTCTGGCTGAAAACCCAGATTGAGACAAAGTCGTGTAGGGAGCAAGAGATCAAACTGGCTCTGCGAAGAAGAGCCCGGAACCTGCCCTTACCGACCGGGCGGGCAGTGATCGAGTCAATTGGCGGTCTCTTGTGCGAGAGACCGATTGAAGTACATTACTCTATAACAGAGAGTGAGGAGGGATCACAATGATTGATGACAACGACGAACAAAGTTTGCTTTTATTGTTTCGGGGACAAGCAAAATACCCCAATGGAGAGATGTTGTCCTTTGAAAAGGGGACAACGAACGATTTCGGGGCCCTGTCGCGCCTTTTTCCTGGGGCCTTTGAGATCGTGGTCTGGAGCGTCGACGGCAAGACGCTCCCGAAACCGCACATCATCAGCCCTCCCTGAAAAGGGAGGGCTTCGGTTTTTCTATCAGGGCAGTCGGCCGGTCAGGAACAGGAGACCGAAAAAGACGAAAAGAACCGATAGCCAGACCCAGGCTATATAAGTCCCGCCTTGACCAAGATATCTTTCGGCCAACGGCATCTTGCCGAAAGCGCGCACCAATCTCTCCCGAAAACGAGTCATAAAATAGGCCGAGACTAAAAAGATTAAAAAGACGGTCAGTCGAGACAAAAAACTCATTTCAGAAGAATGATGACCGCGGCGACAACCGATATGGCCGCTTGGACCAGAACGCCCTTCTTCCAAGCTCGACTGAAAAGATTGTGATGAAACCGCTGGTGGAAATAGTTGAGCTCGGCGAAAAAGAACTTTCCTTTCAGCCGCTCTTTCCAAAAAGGGACATTGTCAATTAGGTCAACTAAAATCGCTCCGAGGCCGCCAAACCCGATCCGAAGGAAAGCCGGCTGGTTTCTGGCCAAGAAATAAAGGAGAAAGAGGCCAAGAATCAGGTCTAGCGAAGCCAAAAGGTAGTCAATCAGGTTTGGGCTTTCGCCCTCTTTGACGTTGCCCGGTCCATATTTCGTTCCCGGGTCGAAGTGAGGAATCGAGTCGGCGATAAAATGACTGACAACGCCGCCAACAAAGGCCGCTCCTTCGTTTGACGAAAGGGCGCCGATCGCGCCACCGATCAAAAGATGGGTTGTCGAGATCATCTCTTTTTATGGTAGCCGGAATTGGCGAGCATGTTTAACCCGACCGACAAGCTCTTTAAATGACTTTTCCGGGAAAGTTATCGCGAGAGCTCGACACCGGCTTCTCCGGTTTTAAAGCCCGAGCCAAGCTCTCGCCTTCCCGCCGGTCTCAGGCTATAATGGCTTTAAGGTCCGTTTTCCGCCCCTTAACGCTCGCCTTTCGATTGCGGGCCGGACCGGTTGAAGATGACGATGGATTGAAAATTGATTCTGGGCTTTAAAGACGGTCGGTCAAAAACTGGCTCGGTTTCCTCTCGGGCAAAGCTTCCCGCCGCGACCCGAAAGGCCATCGAGGGAAGGCCCTTTTCCTCTTCTGGCGAACAAAAGACAGGCGATTAGGGTGGGCGACCAACGCCCAAAAAATTTAACTTGATGGACTCCTTTCTCCATTTGTTGGGCTCGTAGCTCAGCGGTTAGAGCGCGTCACTGATAATGACGAGGCCGATGGTTCAAATCCATCCGAGCCCACCAGATTGAATTTGGCAAATTTTTGGAAACAAGAAAAGAGGTGTGGGAAAAAGGAACGCCCGCCCCGCCGAGGCGAAATTCGGTCAGGAACTTTTTTAAAAATTGATTCGCGCATTTTAATCATAGTCCGCCAAAATCCGACTTTCAGAAAACTGACCGTTTCTCGTTAGGATGACGAGGTTGGTTGAAGGCAGACGCTAAAAACAATTCCGGCCGACCGAAAAGCAAAACCCTTCCGGCCTTCGATCTTTAGGGGGTGGTCGTTAAGATCGGGATCTTAAACGGTTTGCGAAAGAGACCGACCCTCCCGCCAAATCGGCGATTTTCTCTAAGCTTGAGGCGGTTTTTATTGTTTCTTGGTCTGATCCTTCTCTTGGCCGCTTTGTCCTCAATTCACCTCGTTTTCAATTTCTTGGCCGCGATGCGGAAGCGCCCAGACGCGGTCTGCCGGCGGTTTTTGGCCAAACGATCGAGTCGGCGGCGCCAAGGACCGGCGATCTGGTCTTTGACCTCGGGTTTGGCGGTGACCGACTGCTTCTTTCGGCCGCCAACCAAAAGGGGGCTTTTAGATCGACTTAGGAGAATCAATCCGGTTCTCGCCCTAATCAGTTGGACGAAAATGGGGTTGGCCAGTCTTTAAAAAAACGCCAAGTTCGGGGGATTTTTGTCAGGACCGACCGTTCGGCCGCCAACCTCGTTTTTTGTCGCTCTTTCTAAAAGCTAGGAAAAAATTGATCTCGGTTTTAAACTTTTAGCGCGACGAGTCTGTCAATCGCCTCATCTTTTTTCTCATGGTCCAACACGGCTGGCGGATGGTCGTTCAGGCTCCGCCGGACGCGCTTGATATGCGCCCCGACTGCCGCTTTCGCTCGATAGTTCACGGCGGGCGGGCGGGACGCTTCCATAACTTCCGAGCGATCTCTGACCGCGACGCGCTCGCCGCCAGCGCTTGGCCGATTGCTTCACGTTCTTCTTGGGTCAGACGACGATAGGTTGTGGCGGGCGTACGGACATATTATCCGTCGCGCCAGATTGTTGAATCCAAGAAAAGACTTGATAAAGAACTTTAAAACCGGGCCGGGGTTATCGGCCACGGCTTTAACTTTGACCGGCAAGCTCTAAATCGGCTCGGTTAAATTATGATCTTTCGACCCTGAAAAGCCGACGGCTAAAAAAAGACGCTCAGGGAGCGGCGGCCAGAGTTGGCTCTTCCAAAAGAGAAGTTAGGATCGAGCGGTTTTCGTCAGAGAGCGCGCGGTAAACCGAAAGAGCGGTCTTTTCGATCTTTGGCTCCGAGAAGCGAGGAAAGAGATCGTGGAGGGTCTCGTGAATCAAGGTAATCAGCTTCTCTTTCGGGCTCTGATCTTTGTTGATTAGAATGACGAGATCGTCGGGAAAAACATAGCCCTTGACCAGACCTCGCGCCTCGCTGAAGCGGCCAAAATCAATCGCGCCCGAGAAGTCTCTTGTCTGTCGAATCTCGAAGCCGTTCTCCAGAAGATTGGCAACAACTTTATTACCTAATTGTTTAGCCGTCATTTTTAGCCTGCTTTATCTTTTTTTTCCAGTTTTGTTTATTTTAGCAGTTCTGGCTGACAAAATCAAGCCCAAAAAAACCCTTTCTGAAGGCTGATTATTTCGGTTTTTCTCTTATCATTCCCGGTTCTTGGACTTCAAGGCCTTGTCCGAACGAAAATGGCCGATATCAATTTTTGCTTTTTTCCGAAGACTAGGGCCGAGTTTTGACCGGCTGATCAATGTCGCCCGCCTTGATAAGCAGAGTCTCGCCCCGCTTTAAACTCCCGTCCAAAAGCTTTTTCGCGATCAGATTTTCAACCCGGTCCTGAATCGCCCGACGCAGGGGTCTCGCTCCCATAACCGGATCAAGACCGACTTTAGCCAGAATCTCGACCGCCGCCGGTTCAATCTCAAGACCGATATCCTGTTTTCGAACCAGCTCGGCCACCTCTTTAAGCTGAATCTCGGCCACCTTTTTGATGTTTTCAAGCGAAAGCGACTCAAAGGCGACAACGGCGTCGAATCGGTTTAGAAACTCGGGTCGAAAGATCGCCTCTCGGAGAAGATAATCAACCAGATCGGTTTTAAGGTCGGCGGGGGTTTTGCCCGATTCGATCGCTTGACGGATATATTCCGAGCCGGCATTCGAGGTCGCGATGATAATACTGTTAGTAAAATCGGCCGTTCGACCGGTATTGTCGGTCAACCGACCCTCATCGAGAACTTGCAGCAGGAGATTGAAAACCGCCGAATTCGCTTTCTCGAGCTCGTCAAGCAAAATCAAGCTGAAGGGATCCTCTCTGATCGCTTGAGTCAGCAGGCCACCAGTGGAACGAGGATCGTTGGGCGAGCCAATTAAACGATTGATCGAGTCAGCCGATTGGTATTCAGACATATCGAATCGAATCATCTTTTTCTCCGACTGAAAATAAGCGGCCGCCAAAGCCTTTGCCGTTTCAGTTTTTCCGACTCCGGTCGGTCCCAAAAAGAGGAAGCTGCCGACTGGCCTCTTGCCCCGATTAAGACCGGCTCTCACCCGACGCATGGCATCGGCCACGACCTTGATCGCCTCGGTCTGGTTGATGACCCGCCGGTGCATTATCTCTTCGAGATTAAGAAGAAGCGTCTGTTCTTGTTCTTTGGCCTTCGAGACCGGAACATCGGTTCGCGACTCGACCACCTGTTCAACATGACCTTTCAAAAGAACTTTTTCGCCCCGCCCGGCGGTCTCGACCGCCGCCTCGTCCAAAAGACCAATCGCTTTTTCCGGCAAAGGCTTATCGTGAATATATCGCTCCGCCAACTCGACCGCCGCTTTTATCGCCTGGTAGACGATAAAGACCTGATGCTTGCTCTCGAGATGGAGGGCGACATCTTCAAGAATCCTGATTGAATCAAGGGTCGACGGCGGAACGACCTCGATTTTTTCAAAGAGCGACTCGATCGCCCGATTTTGTTCGATCGCCCGATGATAATCTTCATAAGTCGTCGAGCCGATGAGTTGAAAAGAGGAAGCTCTAAGATAGGGCAAAAAAGCCTCGGAAGCGTCAATTGTTCCGACTTGGGAACCGCCCTGACCACCAATCAGGGTGTGAATATCGCTGACATAAACTATGACATTGCCAGCTCTGGCCGCTTCGTTAAGAATCTTGATCAGTCTGGCGTCAACCTCGCCCGGATTTGAAGCTCCAGCCAAAATCGCCCCAACATCAAGTTCGAAGATATGCTTTCTGGCAAGAGCTCGGCCAACCCGGCCGCTTCTGACCTTTTCGGCCAGACCAAGAACGATGGTTGATTTGCCAACGCCCGGATCGCCGACCAAAATCGCGTTGGCGCCCGAACTTCGAGCCAAAGCCCTCTCGAGCTCGGCCGTCTCTTTCTGATGGCCGTAAATTTCGATGTGACCACCGGCTGAAAACTGTTCGGTGATATCTCGGCTGTACCTCTGAAGCTCAACCGTCCAGCCGCTTGCCCAGTCTTTGGCTATGCCGCCGGTCATTTTGAAATTGGCCGGTTCCCAAAACCGGCGCTCGGTCTCGACTCGAAGATGATACTGCTCGATAAAGTAGATAATATTTTCGAAATCTTCCGGCCCGACTTCAACCTCAAAAAGAATCCGCTTCAGGCGAAGAGAGGTCCGGGAAAGACCGAGAGCGAGATCCTCAAGGCTGATTCTGGGGTGATTTCTGGCGTTCGCTTCGAGAAGACCGGCTGTCAGAGCCGCCATCGCCTCTTCACTAAGGCCAAGCTGTCCTTGACCGGGCAGGACGGAAAATGAGTCGGTGATTAAAGTTCTGATATCGTGACGAGAAAGACTGGCCCGGGCAAAAATAAAAGCTCCCCGATCGCTTTCGACCAAAGAAAGCATTAGATGACGATCGTCAATCGAGCCGGTTCGAAATCGATTGGCGATCTGAAACGCTCGATTGAAGATGACCGCCACCTCATAATCAATCGCTTCCGCCAAGTTTTCGGCGTCTTGAAATTGGCTGATTGGCTTTCTGATCGGCGGAGATTTCAGTCTCGCCTCAAGGTAGAGTCGGCCGGCGATTAAAATTGCCGCCAGGTCGGCAAAAATAATCGAAAGACCGAGAAACTTGGGCGCCAGCGAGCTCTCGATCAGGCCGAGATAGAAGAAGCCAAGAAAGCCAAGAATCGAGAGGCCGAAAAAGAGAATCAGCCATCGTTTAGCGGCTCGATTCCCGATCAGGCGATCGAAATAAAGAGCCCGCGGCAAGCCAGTTGATTGAAGCACGAACCGATAGCTCATGAAGCGACGAGAATTGAGCCATAAATCAAGCCGAGCGGCATCAGAAGAGGAAAAAACGACCAGACGAAAAAGACAATCAGACCGCCGAGAGCGATTAAGCAAAGCCAAAGGCCGCCGATCAAGATGACTATTGAGCGAACGGAGGCGCCGATGAGACGAGAGAGGATATTCATCAGATAAATCCTAATCTGGTCGTCGAACGCCAGTCCTCTCGAACTCAAAACATCTCTTTTCCAAGGCTCAAAGAGGGTCTTTAGGAGAATTTTTATCGAGAAATGATCGGCTGTGTTATGTAAAACCGAAAGCAGAATCATAGCCAACCGCTGAAAAGCCGAGCCGTACCACCAAGCGATCAGATCGGTCGCTAGATTAAACGAGGCCGCCAACATCCCTCCTCAAACACAACTTCATTTTAGCACGCGGCGACTTTGAAAGTTCAGCCAAGCAAAGAGGACTGAAAGACCCGCCGGCGATCCCTTTCAATCAGACAAGCTAAAAGCCCCAAAAAGCCGACCGGGGCAAAAGTCCGATCTCGTAAAATCAATTTGATCTTAAAGAGTTGAATCGAGCCTGGCCCCGAATGTCAAAACTCAAAAACCAACTCATCAATTCTTCGTGATCGCAAAAATCAGATGTTGATTGTCGCCACATCTTCGACGCCAACTCAACACCAATTGGCGACTCAAAAAACGATGTGGTCGAACGACCTCTAGGACGAGCCGATCAATCTTTTTCGCCCTCCGCTAAATTGCGGTCAGGCGGGAAAAGAGTGACTTTCCGACTCCGTTTGCTCCCTAGAAAGGAGGTGATCCATCCGCAGATTCCCCTACGGATACCTTGTTACGACTTAGCCCTGATCACCGGATTTGCCTTGGCTCCAAAAACTTGGATCTTCCGGCACCCCCGGCTTTCCTGACTTGACGGGCGGTGTGTACAAAATCTGAGAACGTATTCACCGCCGTATGGCTGACCGGCGGTTACTAGCGATTCCGGCTTCATGAGGTCGATTGCAGACCTCAATCCGAACTGGCGGGTGGTTTGATGGGATTAGCTCCACCTTGCGGTTTGGCAACCCGTTGTCCACCCGATTGTAGCGCGTGTGCAGCCCTGCTCATAAGGGCAACGCTGACTTGACGTCGTCCCCACCTTCCTCCCCGTTCACCGGGGCAGTTTTCTGTGAAAAATACAACACAGAATAGGGGTTGCGCTCGTTTCCCGACTTAACGGAACAGTTCACACCACGAGCTGACGACAGCCGTGCAACACCTGTCACCTGGTTCCCTCGCGGGCACCCCCAACTCTCGTCGGGGTTCCAGGGATGTCAAGAGCAGGTAAGGTTCTTCGCTTAGCGACGAATTAAGCCACACGCTCCACCGCTTGTGCAGATCCCCGTCAATTCCTTTGAGTTTTAGCCTTGCGGCC
>CAYJQE010000022.1:0-8448 GCA_964372245.1 uncultured Candidatus Saccharibacteria bacterium | reverse complement strand
TGGTGCCCGGGGCGGGACTCGAACCCGCACGCCCTTACGAGCCTAGGCCCTCAACCTAGTGTGTATGCCAATTCCACCACCCGGGCGAGAACTTTCCCAACCGGGGAAAGCCAGCTCATTTTATCAAGCTCAATCGGACATTACCAGTCGTTATCGCTCGGTTTAATTTCCGCTGATTAGAAATTCGAGACAACCTGACCTTGCCTGACCTTGCTCCTTATTAACCACGATTTCACATTTTGAGCTGAAGCTCATAATCTTTGGCTTTCGAAGACTTTTTGGCTCGGTCTTGATTGTTCCTCGAGTCATTCCTGCCATCGCCATAATTACCTCGTAAGTCAGTTTTGGCCGACAATGAATAATTTTTTTGTGTCTTGACCGAAATCCAAAGCGAATAAAATCGGCTCGGTGAAGAATCTTTTTTTCGGCGCGGTTAAGGGCCAGATTTTTCGCCCGCGGTCGGGATGGCAAAAGCGATGACTCACTTGGCCTATCGGTCGGACAAAGAACGACTTTGAGATCAACCCCAAGCCAAGCCAGAAGATCGCCTTTCGAGCTAAACAGAACTTCAGAGTCAGTCAAGACCTCAACCTATTTAAATACCCGGCCGAGCGACCCACTCGAAAGCCGAGTAAATATCGCCGAGCACGACCAATGGCTTCGGGCCGTTGGCTTTAAGAACGAGCCTGACTTCCGATCGAAGAGAGCGACTAGTCCCGGCCGACGCTTTCTGGTTTTCCTGATTTGCCGCCCACTCCGATACCGAGCTGCCAAAATAATCCGATTTAGTATATACTACTCAGTTGAGTATCAATAAATTATGAAAGAAGGAGGTCCGATGAACAAACCAACAGACGAGGTCTGCGAGAGTTGTTCGGCGCCGATCGCTGATCCAACGGCAGGTGATAATAAAAAAGTTCATCCCGAAAAAGCCAGCGGCGGCTCTGGAAAGTCCGGCGACCATACTGGCCACGACCCGGCCAATGATCACGCCGACCACGACCACGAGTAGAAAATTAGCGAGATGTTAGGAGGATTTATGGAGAACGACAAAGGCACGGCCGAAGAGACTTGTCCAGATTGCGGTCAGCCAACCAAAGAAGGCTGCGATTGCGGCAAGCGATCGTTCGTCGCCTCTCCGGCTAGCTTCTTGGCCGAAGAGCCGATTGAAGGAAGCTAACTAACGGAGCGCGATGCGCAAGTTTCTTGTCTCTTTTGGCCTCCTGCTGGTTGTCTTGTTGGGATTTTTTTTTCTTTTCCCGGCCGAGTCGAGAACGGGCCAAAAGTCCGCCAACTAATACGGCTCGTTTTGCCGTCGCGCCGGACTTTAAGTTGACCGATTATGACGGCAAAACCGTTTCGCTTGAGGATTTCAACGATCAAATTCTGATTATCAACTCGTGGGCTTCTTGGTGCCCATTTTGCAACAAAGAGCTTCAAGATTTTCTAATTGCCGAGCAAGAATATCAGGGCAAAATAAAAGTCATCGCCATCAATCGAGGCGAATCGCTTGAACAGGCCAAGAGGTTTTCCGACCAGCTTTGGGTGAGCGACCGGTTGACTCTGCTTCTCGACCCAAAGGACTCGTTTTATCAGGCAATTGGCGGTTTTACCATGCCGGAAACTGTCTTTGTTGGCAGCGCCAGAAAGATTTTAGACCACAAAAGGGGACCGGTGGATCTCGACGAAATCCGAGAGAAAATTGATCGTTTGCTCAAAGAAACCTAATTGTGAACTTTGACCTCGGGGTTCCAAGCTTTCTCGCCGGCCTAATCACCTTCCTCGCCCCCTGCACCTTACCGCTCGTTCCGGGCTATTTGGCTTTTATCAGCGGCAGTTCTCTCGAGAATCTTAGCAGACCGGGAGCTGGCTCCGCGGCCAGAAAAAGAGTCTTTTTAAACGGTCTATTTTATGTTTTCGGCTTCTCCCTCATTTTCATTGTCTTTGGTTCGCTGGCCGGTTTTTTGGGCGCCGCTCTCGTTCCATTCCGGCTCTGGCTCGCTCGGATCGGCGGTCTTTTGGTGATTGTTTTTGGCCTTTTTATGCTTGGAGCTTTTGATCTTCCAGCCTTGTCGCGCGAGAGACAGATTAAGATCGCCAAGAAAAAACTTGGCACGCCGATTAATTCTTTTCTTTTAGGTTCGGCCTTTGCCTTCGGTTGGACACCTTGCGTTGGGCCGATTTTGGCCTCGGTTCTCCTCCTGACTGCCAGCTCGGCAACCGTTCTTGAGGGGGCGTTTTTGCTTGCGATCTTTTCACTTGGACTGGCCGTCCCATTCCTCTTAATCGCCGCCTCAGTCGGCAGGAGCCAGAAATTTCTTGCCAAGATCGCGAAATATCTCAAGCCGATCTCAATTGTCAGCGGCCTTCTGCTTGTCGCTCTCGGCCTGCTCCTGATCACCAACAAGATGAGCCTCTTGATATCTTGGGGTTTTCGTTTCCTGGGTTTTTTCGACTACCAGCGAATCCAGAATTGGCTCTAACAATTTTAGAACCGATCTGGCATGGACGCGGTTCCGGTCTTTTCTTTAATGAAAGAAAAACCGATGGGACAGGCGAGCGGAGCGGGCGGTGGTGGGCTGATTCATTTTCAATTTTAAAAACAGGCGCGAGCTTAGTAATGTAGAGACAACAACACGGAACTCAACGGTTTTTCGGAAACCAGATTGGTGGGCGAGGAGGGACTCGAACCCTCAAGCCCTCGCGGGCACTGGCTCCTGAAGCCAGCGTGTTTACCAATTTCACCACTCGCCCGATTAACGCCCAACTGCGTCTTTCCTGACCCGTTTTGTCTTAATATACCAGTCCTCGAGGCTAAAAAAACGATCGGCCGGTCGCGAGGCTTTCTTAACTTCAACGCCCTTGACGACAGCCGGGAGCTTGAACCTGAACTTTGACTGGCCGAGAACAATCGCCGGCAGCTCGGTGTCAAGAATCTTCTGAAAAGCGACATACCGTTCCGCCCGAGCGATCTGATCAATCGTCAGTCTGGCTTCTTCAAGCAATTGATCGGCCTCTTTGTCCTTGAAGCCGGAAACATTCAGGCCCTCGCCGATCTGCGAGCTGTGCCAGTAGGGATAGGGATCGGGGTCAATCCCACGATCAACCGCCACCAAGAGACCGTCAAAGTCCCGGCTTTTAACCGTGTCTTTAAGAATCACGGCCTGATTTTTCTCAATCAGGTCGAGCTTAACGCCGAGCGGTTCGAGTTCCGATTTTAGCTTCTTAGCAGTCTCGGTTATCTCCGGAACGGTTGAAACCACAACCTGAAGACCGATCGGCTCCGACTCCTTCCGGTCTCTAATCGCCCGTCGGGTCTCGATTTTCGACACGACCGCACGATCAAGATTGAAAAAGAGGACCTGATCCCTAAGCAGCTCTATCTCATAATCAACCGCGTCTGGCTGGCCGCCGCCATCGGTCCCAAACTGCCAAACAATCCTGGCGATCCTTGCCGGCTCGGGCTTAAAATCTTTGAATCGCTTTAAAGTCAAGCTTTTTATTTGACCTTTATTTTCGACTTTCGAGCTCAAAAGATAAGGACCATTGCCGATCAACTCGCGAGACCGATTTTGAGGATCGCCGTGCGCGGGGACAATCGGCAATATCAAAAGCTCTGGAAAGGGTGCGTAGACACTTTTCAGCCGAAAGATCACCGTCCGTTGATCAGCCGCCTCGGCATCAACTTCCGACCAGGCCTTTTGATAAGGACTCAAGTTGGCGGGATTTTTGACCGCCTCGATGGTAGCCAAAACATCATCGGCCACGACAGGTTGGCCGTCGTGCCAGAGAGGTCCCTCCTTAAGAACAACTTTGTAGGCTCGGCCGTTTTCCTGCCACTCTCCTGATTCGGCTAGCTCGGGGACCAACTGACCATCGCCATCAACTGTCATAAGACCACGGTAGAGCATTCGGGCAAGCGAGACCTCGACCTCGGTTCTAGCTAAAAGCGGATCTAAAAATTCCGGGGAGTTTTGACTGAAAAGGGTCAGGATGCCGCCTACGGCCGGGGCCAACTCGGTCTTTTCGTTTAGCTCTTTTCGATAACTCCGAAAAAGAAGCGAGAGCGACATCAAAACAGCCAAAACGACGATCAGCCTCTCGGCGCCGCTCATCATCTTTACCGCCTTCTGAAAGAGCCGGGCCGAGTAGGAAAGGTTGCGAAACAGCGGCCGCAATCTCGTCATAAGCCAAATAGATTAGGCTTCAGCCTAGACAAAAAGATTGGCGGCTGACAAGAGCGAGAAGATGGTCGCGACAATTATTGAAAGTATGAAAAGGACCTTCTCGGCGCCGCGTCTTTCGGTATGAATCCCGCCCCCTTCGCCGCCAAAAATCGAGGTCAAGCCGGTTCCCCTCTGCTGGAGGAGAATGAGGAGGATCAGAACCACGGCGGAAGCGACCTGCGCCGAGAGAAAAAGGCTAGTCATCTTTGATAATTTTAGCCAATTACCGAAATAATTGCCAAGAATTGACCGGCAAATCCGGCTTTTTCAAGAGAAAGCGAGGATATTTTGTTAAAGTCCGAGAAGCTCGCCAAAAAAAGTCTTGCCCAGTACCTGTTATTTGAGATGAAAAAAGGCTCCTGACCCCTTTTTGTTTTGATTGGAGGTCACGGCCGGATTCGAACCGGCGTACGAGGCTTTGCAGGCCTCTGCCTAACCACTCGGCCACGTGACCTTAAACTTTCAAAGGGCCGATCTCGAAAACCCCATGGGGGAGGGCGAACCATCTCTTCGAGCGTCTTTCGAACTTCGACTTTAATCTTGAGCCCTCGGCTCTGAAGCCCTCTAAAAATCTTGAGGTCTCTTTACGGCTCCACTCGAACCTACTTTATCAAAAATTCGCGAATTACTGAAGCCAGCCGCTAGACCACGCAAAACGGCGGCCTGCCCCGAAAAATTTTTCTCTGCATTTCTGATTTTTCGCGCGCGCCTGATTTTTTTGAAATTAAGGAAATAGCGTTTTAAAATTATAATGCAGGATGAAGTCGTTTGGTATTGTAACAGGTCGTCCATTCCTGGATTTTCTCATTTAACCAGGTAAAGCTAGGATCTCTGGTAGGAGTTTGTTGGTAAAACTCTTCTTCATCAGGGCAATGTGATCGTTCGACAATGCCACTCTGGTCAGGCGCATGAATCCAGGTATGCTGACGGCAATCGCAGGTGTCGCATATCTGTTTGCACGATACGAAAAATTGACTCTAGTTGCAAAATCTGATAAACTGGAGTTTAAGGTCGATTGAGGTTTAAAATCCAACAATACTTATATTTAGTGGAGATAATATATGCCAAGTAAACCTGAACAACGTTTGTCCCCAGAAGAAGCATGGGAAGATTTCCAAAGGATAGAAAAAGCATCTCTAGAAACTGGTCTTGGATCAGTTGCTTCGATGAATCAATCAGACATTGAAACGGCCGAGGAACTGCTTGAGGAAAGTGGTGATTACCAACCAGTCAAACGGGGCGATATTCTTTCGCCGGCCGAGATTGAGCAAAAAATTTCCGAAACCCAACCCGCTGTTTATCAATTGATGGTGGAATTGAAGCCAAAAATTAATCAAATTTTAGTGGCCCATGATCAGCTAGTAGCCCGAGAACCAGATTCCGCGCAAGCGATTCTAGAAAAAAAAGTTAATCAGACGCTCGAGAATCTATTGAAAACTATTGAAAAAAGAGAGCCGAATAATAATCATCTTATCCAACAGATTCGCTCAATTAAACCTTTTGCCATCTTTGATTTAGCTCGAACTATTGCGGAGTCAAGTCTTGCCCAGGGCAGTGTTTATACTGAATCAAGAGCAACTACAGAAGAAGAAAAGAAACGGTCGTTTTATATAAAAATGGAAAGGGCCAAACTCGATTCAGAGGTAATTATTTTACCCAATGGTCGAGTTGCACCAGCCAATTCGTTGTTCATTAATGCCAACGTGAAGGAAGGGGTTGAGAATATTAAGCAGCTACTCGAGCGCAGTGAACGAGAGTTACCAACTTTTGTTTATTTTTTGGCTAAATTTATGATTAGTACAGTGTCACATCTAGGTAATAAACAGCAAGCTTACCACCGGCCTGGTGGTCCAACTACAATGGGTTTGGTGGGTGAAACTACTATACCTTTAGAGGTTAGAGAACCTTGGCCAATCGAGGATGTCATGGAATCTCTTGAAGCTGAAGACTTTTTTAAAAAAAGCCAAGTTAAAACATTAACTGTCCATTTTACCTGTTTAGGGCACTATTTAGCAACAATTGGTCCGTTTAATCGAGATTTATTAACCGATTTAATCCCTCAGTCAAACTTTTATACCGGTAGATCGGAAAAACCTGAAGAGTACGCGCTATTTGGTCGTCTTCTTTCCGCCCGGTTGGGTGATCAAGTGCTCCGTGAAACACAGTAATCTTAACCCATCACTAATCCGCCGAGGCGGTAGCGATGACATGGCGGATGATATTTATTTTGGTGCATTAATACCCAAGCCAATACTAAACGTCGCGCCGCACTATCATCCTCGGCAAGTTGGTAATCGCAAAACAAAGGGCATTTAGGCGTTCCATTGGTCAAGAATTTTTGATAAGGAAAACATAACTTTTCTTTGGTGTCCTGCTCTGAACGAGCAAGGCGGCGGGGCTACCAATCCGCTCGGACGGCGCGGGAGGAGAGGGTTGGGGGGAGGAATCCCGCGCCGTCCTCGCTGAAATTCAATTGGCGAATGCTTACAAAAGAATCAAAGATTTTACAATATTTTCGTAGATCTTCTGGATAAACTGATTTTCGATGCCCTTGAACAAGGCTGGGTCTGTGCCTTGACTCCCTAATTCTGGTGGAGTTATTTCGTAGCGAATGGGACCTTTGTAAATTATATAGGTTTTCTCAACTACTGAATCGCCTCCAAAACGTCCTGTATATCGTATAAGGAATTTATTTTTGCCAAGCGTTTTAACTTCACATAATGAATCTCCATTTATCCCTTGGACGCAACCCACATTGCCATCCGGCTGATTACTCTCCAAAAGTTTTTTCTCATTATCCCAACCGGCAGAAGTTAGAGTGGGCGCAAAGCATAGCTCCTCGCAGTTTTCCAGTTCTTCCTGAACAACTGATTGTCTTGTAACAATTTTGACTGCGTTAAATTTGGTATCTCTATCCAATCGATCGGGTACTAAAATTTTGGGATAAAGATAACTATATTTTGCATCCTCGTATTTTACCAAGTCTGCAAAGTGATTAGAAAAATATTGTCCAGCATTTTCTACACTGCTTATTTTCATTCCTTTCAAAACTAACTCGGTTTGCTTGTTAAATTCGAAACCTGCAAACTCACTAAATGCCTTTTCTATAAGTGGTTTATCATTGTAGCTTATACACTTGTAAGTTTTTAAGTATCTCGGGTCGGCTCTCCAATGGGTGCTAAAAGTTGAATAACAATAATTTCGAGATTTTACATCTGGGATTCCATTTTGATAAACAATGATCGGGTCATAAAGTGAATTCTTGATTTTTAAGTAGTACCTCTTAGAAAATTTTAACGTGGTCATCCCACTTCCTTTGTCTAAATCTTTTTTAGGAACAACTACATTCTTTGAGGACGTTCCCGGATCAACCGACTTATCTGTTCTATAAATAATTGCGGAAATATTTCCTTGGTCATTTGGACAAGTACCAAACTCATCCGAACCACTCATTCGATACAAATCGTAAACATCTGATAGTGGCTCGCTACGATCGCCAAGTATGTTTTGCTTGCAGTATCTTGATAAGTCTGTTGTGAAGCCGGATGGAATTTGTAGATTTTGTGCATCTGACCTTAAAGCTGGCGAAACAATTTCAAAGTACAAATTTGGCTGATTAGTAAAGGAAATTTTCTTGGTCAATGACCAAGAATCTGCTTTAACACTAATTATGGTGTTACCCCACGATTCGGGATAATCAAAAGTGATGCCCAACTCGCCATCAGTAAATTTTAGCATTGGAACATTAAACTCATTATTTTGTAGGTTAGACGTTTCTGTCGGGTTATTATTTACGGGTGTTATTCCTGCGGGTGTTATTCCTGCCAACTTTTGATTGTCCACATAATTTTGTAGGTTAGACGTTTCTGTCGGGTTATTATTTACGGGTGTTATTCCTGCCAACTTTTGATTGTCCACATACCACCAGACGAAAGCGCCAATCAAAACTACAGCAACCACAATCGCAATAACGATCTGCGGTTTAATGTTTTGTTTAATTATTTGCAGAGCTTTAACAATTTCCGGTGATTTTTCGCCAATGTTATTCTGATTTTGACCTTGTGCGTCCATATACGTTCAGTATACATCATTTTTAAGAAATTAGCAATAGCCTGGACTGGTTCAATACATCGAGGAGACCTTTTAAGTTGATAATGTTCTCTCATAATACTCTTTTGGCGTCAAGTAATCAAGGGCCTGGTGGGGGCGGTAGGTGTTGAAT
>CAYJQE010000021.1:0-8580 GCA_964372245.1 uncultured Candidatus Saccharibacteria bacterium | reverse complement strand
ATTTTAATCAGGAAACTATTGTTAAAGAACAATGCGTCCTAGACTATCTCCTAAAATTATAATGCAGGATGAAGTCGTTTGGTATTGTAACAGGTCGTCCATTCCTGGATTTTCTCATTTAACCAGGTAAAGCTAGGATCTCTGGTAGGAGTTTGTTGGTAAAACTCTTCTTCATCAGGGCAATGTGATCGTTCGACAATGCCACTCTGGTCAGGCGCATGAATCCAGGTATGCTGACGGCAATCGCAGGTGTCGCATATCTGTTTGCACGATACGACTGGTTGAATCGGATCGAAACACCCGATAAAATAGGAGCGATGATCAAGGGGGGAAAGGGAGGCGGTCGCCAATTTTTGCCGGCTGAATTGTCTGGTTTTAGTGGCAATGATTGAGTTTCGAAAGGTCTCGAAAAGTTATCGCTCGATAATCGCGGTCGAAGATGTCTCTTTCTCGGTCGGGGACGGAGAGTTTGTCCTCTTGGTCGGGCCCTCCGGGGCTGGCAAATCAACCCTAATCCGTCTTTTAATCAGGGAAGAGTTGCCGACGAGCGGCAAAATCATTGTCGTCGATCGAGACATCTCAACTTTGAAGTCGGCCGAACTCCCCTACTATCGTCGAAAAATCGGGGTTATTTTTCAGGACTATCGTCTCTTGTCTCGGAAGACGGTCTATGAGAATGTCGCTTACGCCCTTGAAGTCGCCGGCGTCAAAAGCTCGGAGATTCGGCGGAAAGTTCCTCTTATTCTTCGGGTTGTCGGCCTATATGATCGGAGAACAAATCGGCCCGAGGGTCTCTCGGGTGGCGAGCTGCAACGAGTCTCGATTGCCAGAGCCTTGGTTCACAGTCCGAGAATTCTGATCGCCGATGAGCCAACCGGCAACCTTGATCCGGTCAACACTTGGGAAATTGTTGAACTTTTATTTCGGATCAATCAGGAAGGAACGATCGTTTTGCTCGCGACCCATGATAAAGAGATCGTCGATTCCCTCAAAAAAAGGGTCATTACGATCCGAAATGGCAAGATTGTTGCCGACCAAGAAAAAGGGAAGTATATATTATGAACGGGGTGGCGAACTGGCGAGTGGCGCTTGGCGAGGAGACCATCGTTTCGCGGTCGTCTGACTATCCCCCCCAAACTTTAGTTGAACAAGGCCAAGGCCAAGGCCGTAAACTCAAAAATGATTAGTCTTTTTCGAGCGGTTAAGTTTGCGATCCTTGATTTTGCCCGGAATAGTTGGCTCTCACTGGCCGCCGTTTTGGTGATGACCATCACCCTCTTCACTATCGGCCTCTTTCTCTTCCTGGTCAGAATCAGCAACGCCTCGGCCGAGGCTTTCAAGGATCGGGTTGAGGTCTCGGTTTTTCTCAAAGATGAGGTCCAAGATGACGAGATCAAGAACTTTCGGGAAAAACTTGAGTCGCGAAGCGATGTCAAAAGCCTCCAATTTATCTCGAAGGACGAGGCCTTTGCCCGCTATCAAGAACGATTTGGCGACAACCAGAGTCTGACCGGCTTGGTGACCAAAGATCGAAACTTTCTTCCCCGTTCGTTCCGGATCAAGACCTTCTCGCCCGATGATCTTGGCAATATCGAAAGATTTATCGATCAGGAAGAGTTTCGGCCGGTAATCAGAAACTTTCCCTTTAAGACGATTAAGCTCTTGGCCGATCGGATCGTTGTCTTTGCCGACCTGATTTCGAAATCGGGCATCGCTCTTTCGGCCCTGTTGATTGGCATTTCAGTTATTGTCATCTTCAACGCTATCTCTCTGATTCTTCACATGCGAGCTGACGAGATCGAGATTATGAGGCTGGTTGGGGCGACAAGCATGTTCATTCGAGTGCCCTTTATCCTGACCGGTCTCTTTTATGGTCTGCTCGGGGCTGTCTTGTCGGTTTTCGCCTTGTTGGCTATCTATGTTTTCTATCTGCCGCCAATTCTTTTGAGTCTCGAGTTGAACGATTTTCCCATCAACCGGAATCTGATGATCGCCGAGTTTCCGTTTGTGGTGATGACCATTGTGGCCGCCAGCGTCCTAGTCGCCGTTCTGGCGACATCTTTGGCGATTAGGCGACGATTGAGAGTTTGATGAAAGATCAAAAAAACCTTTTTCTGACTATCTCGCTTGCTTTGGCTCTGATTATCGCCAGCTTTTCGTTGTCATCGGTTTCGGCGGCCGATCGGATTGATCAACTGAAAGAGGAAAAACAGAAAAATCTTGAGGCCGCCAACCGGAAGAAAGAGGCGGCTCAAGCCGAGGCTCAAGTCAAAAAAACCCTCGAGGAGCAGGTCGGCCGGCTCAATAAAGAGATTGAAGCGACTGAGGTCGCCATAGTCAGAACCGGGGAGGAGATCAACAGGACCTCAAACTCGATTTTAGAAACCAACGATCAGATAATCGAAAAAGAGCACCAAATCGGCGAGGCCGAACGGAAGATCGAAATTACCGTCATCGAGCTTTATATGTATTCCGAGACCTCCCCTGGTTTAGTCGGCGTTCTTTTGGGCTCGGAGTCTCTTTCTCAAGCTCTCGAAGAGATCGAGACCTTCGATTCGATCAAAGAAGATCTGACAAAACAGCGAGACCATCTTTTGAGTTTGAAACAGCAGCTTGAGACAAAAAGAAATGAACTGGTCGGCAAAAAACTTGAACTCACGGCCCTTGAGAAACAGGAGCGGATTCAAAGGGAGGCCTTGGATGGTCAACGGTCAACCAAGAAAAAGTTGGTCCAAAATTCCCAAACCGAAATAACCCGCCTCAATGCCGAAGCCGCGGCATCCTTGAAGAAGGCGGTTGAGATTGAAAATCAGATCGCGGCCGAAGTTGCCAGACTGGCCAAAAATCGGAAAGGCGGTCTCAACCTGCCTCGAGAACAAGCCGGACGGGAGGTCAAAAAGGGCGAAATTATTGGCTATATGGGCTCAACCGGCTTTTCGACCGGCCCCCATCTCCATTTTTCGGTCTTTCTAGACGGCGCGGCGCAAAATCCTAACAACTACTTAGGTTCGACCTTGAGTTGGCCGGTCAGCGGCGATTACGAGATCTCGCAGGGCTTTGGCTCGACCTCGCAAACTGGCTTTATTAACCCGGTCTATAGTTTCCACAATGGGATAGACATTGTTCAGGCTTACGGTTCCTCAATCAGAGCCTCGGCTGACGGCACAATCGTCCTTTCCCAGTATTATGGCGGTTACGGTAACGCTGTCGTGGTGGACCACGGCGGCGAAATGATGACACTCTACGGTCACATGATTTAAAGGGATTTAAAGGGGTCAGGAGCCTTTTTTCTTCTCAAATAACCAGCTCTGAACGGCACTTTTTTGAGAGGGATAGATCGGTTAGTGCAAAAAGGGGTCAGCAAAAAGGGGTCAGGAGCCTTTTATTTTAGAGGGTCGGAATTTGTTTGACTTGAATCTTGTGAGACAATAGTTAATGTTAGCGCTATCAATTGAAGGAGGACAATGGAAGAAGATCAAAGCCAAACCGAAAACTCGATGCCGACCCCGCTTTGGTTAAGGGTTGTTCTCGGGCTGATTTTGGCCGCGATTATCATCACCTTAGGTTGGGCGATATATCGAAATCAACTGGTCAAACAAATCGCTCCGGCGGAAGAGCTGAATATTATCGAGCCGGTCGAAATCACCGAAGAGGAAAGCTCGGTCGAACTTGACACGCTACCCTCGGAAGATATACAAGATGAGGAAGCCGAAGGACCAGAAGGACTAGAAGAGCAGGAAGAAGAAGTTTCGATTTAGTCTGAAATGTCGGGCGAGGTCTTTGGCTAAGGCTTTGTTCAAAGTCGGAAGAATCTTTCTTCCTCGGGCGGCTTAATTTTGGATAGACAGGTGGCCAAGGATTGAAGGCCGATGTGTCAGCCGGGCCAGAAAAGATCTCAACCTCAAATCGGTCCTCTCCCGAAGAATCCGAGGGGCTGTCTTTTTTTGAAGTCCCCGAAGGGGAGAGAAAAGTTCTGCTGACTTCAAGCCGGAGCGATCAGGGCGGCTGCCCTTTGCCGAGAAAGAATCAGAACTCGTCAGACCCGATTATCGCTTCTAGGGGCGGTGGTTATTTAAGACCGAAAAAAGGAGCTTGGCCTTTGGGGCCAGAATCGTCTTGTCCGGCGGCCGACATCTCCGGCCAAATATCGGCAATCGAGACTCGAGATTTGACTTGTCTTCCCGGCCCCTGTCTCAATCCACTCTTTTCACCATCAAAGTTTATCTGGAGGCTCCTTCGCCTGATAGAGTAAAGTCATGATCCTGAAAGGCAGACGAAGCGACTCAATCGGTCGAGCGAGTTTTATCTTAATTGTCAGCCTGTTTCTCTCGAACCTTCTCGGCCTGATTCGAAATCACTATCTGACCCAAAAAATCTCAACCGACCTTCTCGACGTCTATTTTGCCGCCTTTCGCCTGCCCGATCTGATTTTCAATGTTCTTGTCCTCGGCGCGATCGCCGCCGCTCTCATTCCAGTTCTCTCCGACTATGTCGCCAGAGGTGAGGACGAGTCGGGTTTTCGCTTGGTCAACAGCTTTACCAACTTGATGATGTTTTTTGTCCTTTTGGCCGTTTCTCTTCTCTGGCTCCTTCAGCCCAAGCTGACGCCCTTTTTGGTTCCCAGCTTCTCTCTCGAAAAACAGGCCTTGACAACCGAGGTTGGCCGGATCATTCTGCTCAATCCTCTCATCTTTGGTTTTTCTTATGTTTTTGGCGGAGTCCTCAACACCTACAAGCGATTTTTGGCTTACGCCTCGGCGCCGATTCTCTACAATCTTGCCCTGATCGGCTCGATTCTATTTTTTGCCGAACGGCATTCAATCTTTGCGGTCGCCTGGGGCGTAATCGCGGGCGCGCTTCTTCATATGCTGATCCAACTTGTGGCGGCCTTGCGACTGGGTTATCGTTATCGTTTACTCGTCCATCTCCGCGATCCCGAAGTAAGAAAGATCTGGCTCCTCCTTCTGCCTCGATCGATCGGTCTCGGCGTCAATCAGATTCTGATAGTCGCTTTTACCGCCATTGGTTCAGCTCTCGGGGCCGGCGCGATTGCCATCTTTCAACTCGCGAATGATGTCCAAACGATGCCGGTTGTAGTTTTTGGGACCTCGGTCGCGACCGCGATCTTCCCTTCGTTAACCGAGGCCGTCTCTCTCAACCGCCGGGAAGAGTTTGTCCGCCATTTTCAGAAGGCCTTTCAAGCGATTCTTTTTTTGATGGTTCCGGCGGCCATCGGTATAATTCTTCTTCGCGCCCAGATTGTTAGGGTTGTCTTCGAATCAGGCGCTTTCACCAAGGCCGATACGATTCTGACCTTAAGGACGCTGGCGCTCTTTTCAATCTCGCTTGTCGCCTCTGGCCTTTTACCCCTTCTCTCGAGAGGTTTTTACGCTTACAAAGATACCAGAACGCCGACTCTAGTGGCCGTTGTTTCGGCTTTGATTGGCATAGCGCTCGGCTATGTTTTCGGCTTCCGGTACGGCGTCCCCGGCCTTGCTCTTGCCTTTTCTTTGGCGACGATCCTCAATGTCTCTCTCCTTTACCTTTTTCTTTTACCGAGAATCAAAGAGATCGGTCCCTGGTTTTTCTTTTGGCCGAGTTTAAAAATAGCTCTCTCAAGTTTGGTTATGGGTCTCTTCGTTTGGTTCGGTCTTCGATTTGCGGCCGAGGGCGTTAACTGGCGATTTTTCTCCTTTGACGGCTTTGTTGATGTCTTGACAACCTTTGGCCTGATCGTTCAGACTCTTTTTGCCAGTGTCGTCGGTCTGGTCGTTTATCTGATCGCGGCTCGAGGTCTGGGCTCGGAAGAGATAGAATGGCTTCTAAATTTAAAATCCGGTCGTCTCTCAACACTCGGGCGATTTTTTAGCCTCCTCTCGCCTTACCTGAACCGGCGATCAAAGGATCGTTAGCGAGAGATGACCGACTTTGGAAAAGAGCCCGACAATTCTTCTAAGCCCGATCTTTTTGATGAACTCGACCGGCGGGAGAGGAAGCGACCCTCGGCTTGGCCCTTGATACTTGTTTTAGCGATTATCTATCTTCTTTTGGCCATGATTATCAACCGCTTGGTCTTTTTTCTTCGTCCAAAATCAGCTGGCCTCTCGATACCCAAGATTCAGACTTCGGTCGATGATCTCAAAAATCGGGGTCAAGAATTTACCGGTGATCTCAAGGAAAAAGCGACCGAGGCGACTGTCCAAAAACTTGAGTCTGTCGTTGATCAGGCGACCGAGAAGGCCGAAGAAGAGGTCAAGGAAGATTTGAGCGAGTCTGTCAGATCGGGACGAAGGTCGGTCGAAGAAAAACTCAAAAAACTTGGGGAGGGATCTTAACCGTGAGTCAAAGGACAATCCGAAATTTCTCGATTATCGCTCATGTTGATCATGGCAAAAGCACTCTTGCCGACCGGCTGCTTGAGATGACCGGCACTGTGCCGCCGGGAAAGATGCATGACCAGTTTCTTGACCAAAACCCGATCGAGCGAGAGCGAGGCATCACGATCAAGATGGCGCCAGTCAGCCTCTCCTATCAAGGTTACACTTTGAACTTGATTGACACACCCGGCCATGTTGATTTTTCTTACGAGGTCTCGCGGTCATTAGCGGCCGTCGAGGGGGTGATTTTACTCGTTGATGGCACTCAAGGCATAGAGGCCCAAACTCTCTCGACTCTTGAGCAGGCGAAAGCCAGAGGTCTCTCGATAGTTCCGGCGATCACGAAAATTGATCGAGCCGAGGCGAAAATTGACGAGGCGGCTCTCGAGCTGGCTGAACTTTTGTCGATTGATGAGAGCCGGGTATTGAGAATCTCGGGCAAGACCGGTCAGGGCGTTGCCGAGCTTCTTCAGGCGGTGATCAAGCGGGTGCCTATGCCGAGCGAGTCGGTCGGTTCGGGACGGGCTTTGGTCTTTGACTCGGCCTACGATGATTTTCGGGGCGTCATTCTCTTCTGCCGAGTTTTCGACGGCTCGTTTATTGCCGGCCAGTCGGCCCATCTTTTAGCCGCCGGTCAACCAATCGTTCGGATTGAAGAGGTCGGCGTTTTCAAGCCCGATCTCTGGAGAGCCGACCGACTCTCATCTGGCGAGATCGGCTATGTCTCGACTGGCTTAAAAACAATCCAAAATGTTCGGGTTGGCGATACTTTGGCGGCCGATCCGACTTTGGAGCCACTGTCCGGCTATCAGGCCGTCAGGTCGCTGGTTTTTGCCAGTTTTTTCCCGTTAGACACAAATTTGACCGAAAAAATGAAGTCGGCGATTGAGCGAATTCAACTGACCGACTCCTCGCTTTTGGTCGAGCCGATTCGCTCAAAAGCGCTCGGACAAGGTTTTCAGATTGGCTTTTTGGGTCTTTTGCATCTCGATATCATTCGTCAGCGGATTGAACGGGAATTTGATCTTTCGATCATTGTCACTTTGCCGAAGGTCGATCTAATCGAGAAGACCGAAGGCCAGAAAACGCGCTATCTCGAACCTTGGGCCAAGGTCGAGATTGTCGCGGATGAATTTTATCTGGGTTCGATTTACCGGTTAATGGCCGAGCGGCGAGCGGTTCAAATCGAGAACCGGCGGCTGCCGAGCGGACGAATAATTTTTCGTTATGAAGCGCCGATAATTGAACTTTTTTCCGATTTGCACGATCAATTGAAAAGCCAGACCAAAGGCTTTGGCTCTTTAAGCTACGAGTTTCTTGATTACCGACCGGGCGATTTGAAAGAGCTAAAGATTCTCCTAAACGGTCAGGAACAGGTGGCTTTAAGTCAGATACTGCCCAGTTCAAGCCTCGATCGAAGGGCGAAAAACCTTGTTTCGAAATTAAAAGATCTAATTCCTCGTCAATTGATTGAGGTTCGAATCCAAGCAATGGTCGAGGGAAAAATCGTCTCTTCAGAACGGATTTCACCCCTAAAGAAGGATGTCAC
Organism: uncultured Candidatus Saccharibacteria bacterium; assembly: GCA_964372245.1. Classification (GTDB taxonomy): domain Bacteria; phylum Patescibacteriota; class UBA1384; order CAYJQE01; family CAYJQE01; genus CAYJQE01. The sequence goes on along the minus strand of CAYJQE010000021.1, from coordinate 654 downwards.
CGCTAAGCTCTATGGCGGCGATGTGACCCGGAAACGGAAGCTTCTTGAAAAGCAAAAAAGAGGCAAAAAACGGATGGCCAAGTTTGGCTCGGTCGAACTGCCGGGCGATATCTTCTTGAAGATTATGGAGCGGGATTGAGTCCGGCCGGACCTCGAGTTTTCGACAAGGCGTTTGGCGATCGGCGACCGGAGCTCGATTCCCGTCACAGCCCTCCATGGTTGGCGTCCGCGAAATCTCTAGGGCCGACCGAAAATCAACCGAGCAACTCCGAAAGAACTGCTCAAAGCGCGATTTGCGTTTTGTTCAAGACATCTCTAAACGTCGCCGCGTAATCGGGCCGATATTGAGCTTTTGCTTTTTTGACCGATCAGCTGGCTGCCGTTCCGTCCAGAATATCCCACCAAGAGAATTTTATGAATTCTTTGAACTCGCAGACGTGGGTGTTTTTTGCCAAAACGAACAAGCTCTATCTGGTGGTCTATTCTTGAAATAGTTCGGACGGTTTTCGCCGCCGAAGGCGGCGAGGAAAGCCCCCCGCAAAACGCGGCTCCGCCGCACCAATAAAAACTGCCAAAGAACCTGTGGTTATACAACTTTACTCGAACTGCATTTTGCAGAATCGCCAACTGATTTTTTCGCCCAAAATTCAATAC
>CAYJQE010000020.1:0-8601 GCA_964372245.1 uncultured Candidatus Saccharibacteria bacterium | reverse complement strand
TTTTCATCCTACCATATTGAGGATGAAGTCTCCACGATGTGTCTGAACCTACGCATCACCCTACCCTCTCAAGAGGTAGTAGAGTTCGCTCCTGGCCGCTTGTTCGATAGTCAATTCGGCCCGGGCGACTGCCAATTCGACCAACTCGGCGACCGCCTCGGCCGAAAATCGCTCTTTGTGGTCATCGGCCAAGTAGCCGCGAGCGAGGATCTCGGCAATCTCAAGAAGTCTCTTTGGATCCTCATCCGGCCCACCAAAAAACTTGATTTTATTCATCACCCCGGGCCAGCCCAAGCTCTCCACCGCCTCGTCCCAGGTCGATCGGCCGCTCGGATAGACAGAGAGCCCGTACTGCCAACGAGCATTGCCGCCCTTCGAATATTTCTCTCGATAGGCAAGGACCAACAAAAACTAGTCAAACTCGAGAACGGAAATTGGCCTCAACTCAAGCAACCGCTTGAAATCCTTCTTCCAGAGGATCTGCCCTTGGAGGGCTAACAAAATCGGCAGCCAGTGCTCTGCCCTTTCGTCGCTCTCGACTGTCAACCGCTTGATGGTCGCTAACGCTTCATTGAGCCTTGCGTCAGCCGCGGCAAATATGTCTACCTTACCTACCTGACTCGATCCTTCCATGTCCCTCACTCCTCCTCCTGACTGTCAAAAGCTTCGGCCAGGCAAAACCTGCCTAACCAAAACAACGGCGACATTTTACCACAATTATTAGGTTGTCAACAACGCCGGCAAAATTCGCTCCTAAGAGCCAGCTTCAACCGGGTCAAGCCGATTGGTTATCGAAAATTAGGCGATAGACTAAAAAGCCGCCCCGCGTCGGAAAAACTTAAGAGCCCCTTTTTCCGATCTTTCGGCGGCGGGATTTATTAAAACCGCCCGGACGAAACGGCATGATTTTTTGCCGAGAGAAATCGCCCTTTTTTAACCAAGGCCTCCAGCCATCTTTTCATCTCGGCGACCTCGCCCTTCGGAACACCCAAAGTTTTTACTAGTTCCCGTTCAAGTGCATTAAATCGCTCGAGGCCCGATTCCAATTTTTTCAAAACCACCGGAGCGATTTTTGAGTCGTCAATCGGCTTTTCTTTCCTGTTATCAAAGGTCAAAACCAAAATCGGTCCTTTTATTTCATCTTTCGCAAGCATCGCCTGCGAAAGAATAAAGCCGTGATCAATCGCCGCTATTTGACACGGGTCGGAATATCTGACTAACATATTCTCCGGTTTCCGGTCGGTGTTCATCGTTATCGCGTCAAAGGCCGCCATCTTTTGCCAATCTTCGCCCGACATCGTCCGGCTCCATTCCTCATCAGTCAAGTCGGTAGGATGACGAAAGTATTGATGGTCAAGGAAAAGCTGAAGCGATCCCTCTTTGTCATCAATTCCCTTTCGATAAACGGTGGGCGGCACCAGATCAAAACCAAAATGCCGATCAATCGCACAAGCGGCGACCTCCCGATGGGCCAATGATTCGATGCCGAGGCTTAATCGAATCCTTTTGGCTTCGCCATCCGTCGGCTTGAAAACCGCTCTGATTATGCCTTTTTCACTTTGAATCTCGACGCCAAGCGACCGATTGACACCCTTATTTATTGGTATGTCAACGAGTTCGACAACGTTTTCATGAGGAGGAACTGAACAAAAATTCTCGATCGGCCCCAATGAAACGATCTGGCCCTCTCTTAGAATCTTGTCTAACTTTCCGGGATCGCCAAAACGACTCTCAAACGATGCTTTGATCTCAGACATTTCTCGCTTCCTCTCACTGTTCACCCCTCTAGATTATCAACTGGACGCGATCTGTGTCCATACACCGCAAAGGCGGTAGGGTCTTCCTGGCCGCTTGTTCGATAGTCAATTCGGCCCGGGCGACTGCCAATTCGACCAACTCGGCGACCGCCTCGGCCGAAAATCGCTCTTTGTGGTCATCGGCCAAGTAGCCGCGAGCGAGGATCTCGGCAATCTCAAGAAGTCTCTTTGGATCCTCATCCGGCCCACCAACATAGATGGCGGAGCTTATATAGTGGCGCGGGTCACATCAGTTTACAATCTAATTCGAGTGGCCCCAATCGCCCCAATTAGACTTCAATGACCACCGGCACGACCATCGGCCTTCGTTCGGTCTGCTCGAAGAGAAATTTGCCAAGATCGTCCCGAAGTTTTTGCTTCAGGTATTGCCAGTCGCCAGCGTGCGGCCCAACGCCGTGTTTCTTGAACATTCTCTTGACCTCGGCTCGAGCGGCCGAAACCAGATCGGTATTGTCTCGCATATAGATAAAACCGCGTGAAATGATGTCGGGCGAGGTCAAAAGCTCCCGTTTATCGCGATCAACCGTTACGACAATCAAAAAGATTCCGTCAGCCGCCATAACCTTTCGATCCCTAAGAACGATATTGCCGACATCGCCAACACCCAGACCGTCAACCAAAATGACATTGGCCGGAATCCGATGATCCTTGTCAACAAAGCTTTTGGCCTTTTGAAAAACGATCGGTTGTCCGTTATCGGTGAGCAGAATATTATCTGGCTTAACGCCTTGACTGACCGCCAATTCGCCGTGGAGAACAAGTTTGTGTCGCTCACCGTGAATCGGAATAAAGTATTCCGGATTGACCAGTTTGATCATAAACTTGAGATCGTCTCTCATCGCGTGACCAGAGGTATGAACATCCATCACCTTGTTGTAGATCACCACCGCCCCTTGTCGGATCAGATCATCCATAACCGAAGACACGCTCTTTTCGTTGCCCGGAATCGGCGAGGAAGAGAGAACGACCGTGTCGCCCGGTTTGACCTTGATCTGCTTGTGATCACCGGCGGCGATTCTAGTTAGGGCCGAAAATTCCTCGCCTTGGGCGCCGGTTGAAACGATGGTTAGCTTTTCTGGTGGAATTGAGCCGATCCGACGAACATCAACCAGAGTCCCTTTCGGGATGCTCATCGCCTTCATCTCAATCGCCATCTCAATGTTATTGATCATACTCCGACCGGCAAGCGAGACCTGCCGACCGGCAGTTTGGGAAGCATTGATAATCTGTTGAATCCGGGAGATCAAAGATGAAAAGGTGGCGATAATGATCCGGCCTTTAGCCTTCTCGATCACTTCGCGAAGAGACTTTTCAACCTCTCTTTCTGAAACCGAATGACCCGGTCGCTCGATATTGGTTGATTCGGAAAAGAGCGCTTTGACTCCGCTCTTTCCAATCTCGGCGATCCGAGAGAGCTCGGCCGGCTTGCCGTCGGCCGGCGTAAAATCAAATTTCCAATCGGTGGCCCAAACGATTCGGCCGACCGGCGTTTCGATGCAAAGACCCATCACGTCGGGGATCGAGTGATTGAGTCGAAAGGTCCGAACCCGAAAAGGCCCAAGTTGAATGCTGTCTCGCCCAATTTCAAGATTGACCAGCTTAACTTTGCCCTCAAGACCAAACTCTTCGAGTCTTTTTTTGATCAATCCGATTGTTAAGGGCGAAGAATAGATGGTCGGCGAGCCGATTTTTTCAATGATGTAGGGCACGGCGCCGATGTGATCGAGATGACCGTGAGTGATCACAACCCCGCGAATCCGGTCTTTTTTGTCTTCGAGATAAGAGACGTCGGGGATGACATAATCAACGCCGGGCATATCGGCGTCGGGAAAACCAAAGCCCATATCAATAAGCATAATCTCTGGCTGACCTTGATTTTTTGGATCGAGGTATTCAAAAAGAGTGATGTTCTTGCCGACCTCTTCAACGCCGCCCATCGGGATAACCCGAACCGTCGGCTCGGTGACAACCGGCGGTTTAATGACCAATTTCTTGACCTTCCAGTCGTTATTGCTTGAATCGCTCGACACTAATCGAGAGCGAGTTTGAGACCGATTGATCCGGCTGCTCAACCGAGGCCGGCCTCTTTGTCGCCGGTTCAGGCCGCCCGCTGACCCTAAAGAACCCGGGGCGGTCTGAACCTGAACGGGAGACCGACGGTCGGCGAGAGCGTCCATTGGTTTAGCAACCAGCGGTTTTGGATTGCGAGCCGGATTTGGCCGACCAGCATGGTAAGCCGCCATTTTAGACGGCGGTTTTGCGATTGTCTGTCTTTGATTTTGATCCATAATTTTACTATTTTCTAAAAAAGCGATTGTTGGTTAGAGGCTAAACTGGACCCCGAAGCTTCGGTTGAATTCCTGTCTAAAATTTTTCGGAGCACTTGAAAATCCTGATAGAGAGTCTCTCTAAGATTGCCCTGATGAAGAGCGGCTGCCGGGTGAAAGAGGGGGAGATAGACCCGGCCATGAAACTCTCTTTCTCGACCGTGGACGACCGAGATTCTAAGCTCGGGAAAGAAAAAGTTAAGGGCATGCCGACCAAGCAGAACGATGACTTTTGGGTCAATCAGGGCAATCTGACGACGGAGATAAAGATCGCTGCAGGTCTGTTTTTCGGCCTGTTCCGGATCGCGATTGGCCGGCGGCCGACACTTAACGGTATTGGTGATAAAAACCTGTTCTCTCGAGAAACCGATGCTCTTGAGGAGCTGCTCGAGCAGTCGGCCGGCCGGACCGACGAATGGCCGACCGGTCTGATCTTCAACCACGCCCGGTCCTTCGCCAAGAAAAAGAACCTCCGCCCTCGGGTTGCCTTCGCCGGGAACAACATTTTTCCTTGCCCGATGAAGAGGACAAGCCACGCAGGTCCCAATTTCCGCCGCGATTTCCTCAAGCGACACCGAATTTTTCTCCCCCAGAAGGGTCAGTTGTCGCCGACCAAATTATTTTCACTAAAGAGTCCTTCCAAAAATTACCTCTTAATCATACCAGAAACCTTGGCCGGTGTCAACTTCTGCCACAAAAGGGGAAAAGGGGGGGAAAGGGGTCAGGAGGGGAAAAGGGGTCAGGAGCCTTTTTTTCTCTCAAATTATAGCCTCCGGCAACCACTTTTTCACGGTCATAGTTATGGCCACTTAAATAAAACACGTCCGATCGATTTGCCATAGCAAAGCTTGAACAAAGTCCGAAGACTTTTTTCATCGTCTCTCGTCTCGTCTGAACGGGCGGGCGCCGGCCGAATCAGCCTGGTAACCCTCGGGCCTCTGATCGGCCTCTTCCGGATTGGCCGCCTTGTAAGAGAGGCGATTCTTGCCATTTTCGCCGAGCTCCAAAACCTTGACCTGAATCTCATCGCCGGGTTTCATAAAATCGGAGACTTTGTTGACCCGAAAGTTTTTGATTTCTGAGATATGAACCATTCCCTCTTTTTTGCCGGCCAGCCCGACAATCGCGCCGATTTCCTGACCGGACATTCGGTCGGTCTTAATTTCCGTCACTTTTCCAGAATAGATTTGACCGACAACCAGATCATCAACGATTGCTTTGACCATCTCGAGCGCCTTTTCAACCAGGCCCGAGTCACGAGAGGCAATACTGACTTGTCCGTCGTCATCAATGTTAATGGTGAGAACTTCCTTGCCGCCAAACTGATCAATGATGCCGTTGATCGTCCGACCACCCGGCCCTATTAATTCGCCAATCTTTTCAACCGGGATCTTGAGGCCGGCAATCCTAGGCGCGTATTTTGAGAGCTCGGTTCTCGGTCTTTCGATCGCCGACTTGATGGTCTCGAGAACTTGAGATCGAGCCGTCTTCGCCTTCAAAAGAGCCTCCTCGACAATCTCAATCGGCAAGCCCTTAAGCTTCATATCAAGTTGAATCGCGGTAATCCCCTCCTCGGTGCCGGCAACCTTAAAATCCATATCGCCGCCAAAATCCTCAAGACCCTGAATGTCCGTCAGGAGTTTGTAGGAGTCGGGTTTTAGATCCAAATCATCGTCGAAATCCGGCTTTGTCACAAGACCAATCGCGATTCCGCCGACCGGCCGTTTAATCGGAACTCCGGCGTCCATTAGAGCCAGCGTCGAACCGCAGGTTGCCGCCATTGAAGACGAACCGTTCGAGGTGAGAATCTCGCTCACAACCCGAATGGTATAAGGAAACTCTTCGCTTGAGGGCAGAACCGGGATAAGGGCTTTTTCGGCCAGAGCGCCGTGGCCAATCTCTCGCCGGCCGGTGCTTCTGATCGGTTTAACTTCGCCGGTCGAAAAAGGCGGGAAATTATAGTGATGCATGTACCGTTTCCTACTTTCGCCTTCCATTGTGTCAAGAAACTGCTCCTCGCCAGGACTGCCTAGGGTTACGATTGTCAGAGCTTGGGTCTGGCCGCGATTGAAGAGGCCGGAGCCGTGAACTCTTGGCAAAACGCCAACCTTTGCTTCAAGGGATCTTATCTCATCCATTTTTCGGCCATCGGGCCGGAAGCCCTCCTTCAAAATCAGATCCCTGACTTTCTTCTCAACCATCTGGCCAAAGGCCGATTTCAGATCAATTTGCTTATAGTTGCCTTCCAATTCGGATAAAACCTGACTCTCAAAGCCAGCAAGGGCTTTCTCCCGCTCGGCCTCCTCAACTTCCTTGACCGCCGCTTCAAGCTGGCTGGCGGTCACGATCTTTTCGATATCGAGATGGATCTTTCGATCTTCCGACTCGGAAGCCTCGCTCTCAACCTTTTCAACCGCCCTGATAAACTCCTCTTGGAGAGCCATGATCGGCTCAAGCTCTTTTAGGGCCAGAGCGATCGCCTCGGTCATTTCGGTCTCCGAGAGCTCTTGGCTTTCGGCCTCGATCATTAAAACTCTCGCTTTCTTGCCGGCAACAACAAGATCAAGGCTGCTTGCCTCAAGCTTTTCTTTCGAGGGATTGGCGACCAAGTGGCCGTCAATCCGACCGATTCTGACAAAACCGATCGGTCCCTCAAAGGGCGCGCCCGAGATGGCAAGCGCCGAAGAGGCGGCGATCCCGCCGACAATCGCCGGATCGTGAATATTGTCAATCGAAAGAACGGTCAGAATAACCTGAACATCCCGCCGGAAGCCCTTTTGAAAGAGCGGTCGGAGCGGACGATCAATTAAACGAGAATTGAGAGCCGCCGCTTCAGACGGCCGACCTTCCCGTTTGATAAACCGGCTGCCCGAGATCTTGCCGGCAGCGTAAAACTTCTCTTCGTAATCAACCATCAAAGGGAGATAATCAACTCCCTCTCGAGCCTCTTTGGCTACAACCGCCGTGGCTAAAACGACCGTCTCGCCATAGCGGGCAAGAACCGCGCCCGAAGCCTGTCCGGCCAACGCGCCGGTTGACAGACCAAACTCGCGACCGGCGAACTCAGCCGATTTTTTGATCTCTGCCACTAGATTCCTTTCCCGCTCCGTCTTCGACAAGAAAGGATATTTGGGAACTTTGCCCCGACCGGTTAGTCGGAAAAAAGTTTCCAGATACCAGATCTCATCGAGCGGAGCAAAATTAAATTACGCTCAAGGGCCATTGTGACAGATCCCCGACTGAAAATCAAGAGCTTGTGGGACTGATACAGACCGTCCACACACAGAGCCTTACTGTGTATTACGTCAATAGCGAGTTTCGTTAAGCTAATTATACCAAAATTTTTAGGTTTTTACCACCACCGTCCCGGCGATTTTGTCGTGGAAACCTTGTTTTTTTGAGTCCCAGCTCACCCAAAGAAATCCCAATCCGCCGGTTAAGGCCGAGATCAATTTGCCAACTATTTCGCGGAGGACAACCGTCTGCCAATCGAGCTCTTTCACATTCACGTCCAATGCGGAAACGACCTTTAACCCAATGGCCATCTTCCCAATTGTCGCGCCATAGAATTTAATCATTAAAACATTATATAGCCAGATCGTGGCCATCGCCACGATGGCCGATGGAGAGCTAAACGACGGCACAAACTCCCGAATCAAAGGCGATCCTCTCAAGCCAAAAACGCCAAAAATGATCTTGACGACAATCAAGAGCACGATCATGTCGATAATGAACGCCAGCAATCGATAGGCAAAACTAGAGAGGTTCATAAACTTTTTAAGGCAAAACGCAAATCTTAAATATCAAAATGTAAAAAAAATTAAAATTTTGCATTGTCATTTTATATTTTGAATTTGTTATGGAGCCCACAAATACATCAAGCCACTTGAGGAAGAGGCCGGTCGGCCACCTAATTGGTTAATTATCTTGGCTAAACCAGTCGGCATCAAAAAGTCAAAACCCAGCCAATCGCCAAAAAAACCGAGTGGGCCGACATATTCAACAATTTTCGCCTGCTCTAAACCAACCTCTTTTTTCGCCACCTCGATCGCTTTGGGCAAATTGCCCAGTTCATCGACTAACCCCAAAGCTCGGGCTTGTCTCCCCGATAAAATCCGACCGTCAGCCAGTTCATTGACTTTTTCGATGCTCATCTTTCGTCCTTGGGCAACCGATTGTTTAAATAGTTCATGATCTTCGTCAAGCAATCGCTGGATAATGCTCTTTTCCTCTTCGGTGATCGCTCGACCGGGGCTAGCAATATCTTTGAGCCGACCGGCCTTGAAAGTAATTGGCTGATAACCAATTTTTTGATAAAGTCCGACCAAATTAGCGGTTCGAAAAATTACCCCGATCGAACCAGTTAAAGTTGATGGATTGGCGACAATTTTGTCAGCCGGCGCCGAGATGAAGTAGCCCCCGAAGCCGCCATTTCTGTCATCAAAACAATTAATTTT
>CAYJQE010000019.1:0-8648 GCA_964372245.1 uncultured Candidatus Saccharibacteria bacterium | reverse complement strand
CGCCATCCACAGAATTGCGCGCCAATCTGTCCGCGTGCCAAGCCAAAATTCCGTTAGCTTCGCCTTGTTCAATGCGATTGAGCATGTCGTTAAAAATCGGACGGCCCGGAATTTTGGCACTTTGCTTTTCAATAAAAACTTCGGTAATAGCTAAACCCTCCTGCTTCGCATAGGCGCGCAATTCTAAAATTTGATCTTCAATAGACCGAACCTGTTTATCCTCAACATCCGTGGACTTGCGGGCGTAAAGAAAAAATTTATTATTGTTCATGCTCATACATTTTTGGTTAATAATTGGGCAAAGCAAAACGAGACAGAAATTAAATCGCACACGGGAGGCGAACCTCGTATTGGCCAACCGCGAGGCGCGCCTCTGCGCGCCGAGCGGCTCTGATTTGTCGGGGCAAAACGCTTGGGCGGTGCTTCGCGCCGCCTCCGAAATGGAGGGCAAATTTGCAAAAAGTTTGATTGCGGAGTATATTTACAACAAGGTGCGAACCGATTTCATCAAAAATTCCTAACCCTGTTTTGCTTGGGCGGGGCGGGAAGAAAAAGGGGTGTGGGGAAAATGCCCCGAAGGAGTCGCTTCACGACCCTACGGGGTAAAAAATCCCGCCCCGCCCTCGCCAAAAGGATTTCGAAAGCACGCGATGGATTTCTATAAAATTTTGATGTATAATATTCATTTAGTGAATTATGTGATATATTAAGGAAAATTAGTCGATTTTCCTTGCAAGTTTTAATAAAATAACTATCATAAAAACTATGCCAAAGTCACCAGAACAATTTTATGACCAGCATCGCAAAGATGCTGAAAGAGTAGAAAAAGCGCAATCTGCCTACGATAAGCATTTGGAAGAGGCGCGCGAAGCCGGAGACCTTACTAAACATCCCGAACTTTGGGATCAAGCGTCTGCGGAGTATTAAACTGAAGCGAAAGAAAAAATCGCCGAGGCGGTTAAAGCCGGGAACTATGATGTAGCGGAGGAACTGATTCGCGGTCTTCGCGCGCATCTTGATACGGCTGAAAAATATAAAGAGAAAAAAGAAGAACCGCTTGAAGCCGAAACTCCAGCGGAAAAAATTGAGGGCACACCAGTTGTAAGTGAAACGAGAGAAAAAATTCTCGGAATGGTTTCTGAGGCAGATTGGCAACATGCCAAAGATAAAATGTTCGATATGCTTCAATCCGGTGATAAGGAAGCGTACCGATTGTACGCATTGAATCAACTCGCCGAAATGAGAAAATTTGATCCAGATCGATTTGATAAGGAAGTTGGAGTTGCTGGCCATTTGTGGCAACAACTTATGAGAAAAGTTGAAAGCGAGGAGGATTATCCTGAATACTATTTGCTTTCCGCGAGCGACCTTAAAGCCGTCAGTCCAAAACTTTTCGAGGAACAATTTTGGAATCGAATGGACAAGGCGCACGAAGAAAATAATTGGAAAAGAATCATGGAAAAAGTGCGACAATCCAAAAATTATCCACGAGAATTTTTGTGGCTCGCCTCTGCCGTGAAAGATCTTGACCCCGAAAGATTTCGACAGGAAATTGGCGCAAGTGAAGAATTTGTCTCTATCTGGCCTAGGGTAGTTGAAGAAGTTGAGAGGATGAAGAAACACTGTCCAGAATGTTTTGTAATGGCTGCGGGTGCGGCACAAAACATCAAGCCCGAAAATGAACCAGACATAACTATGGATGAAAAAACTTGGAACGAAGTAAAAAAAGGATTGGACTACGCGCTTCGCAACAAATTTTTTAAGTCTTTCTTTTCCATGGCAAACAATGCTTCTCTTTTGAAGGTGGAAAAGAAATAAGTTTTTCAATTCTTTATCCATAATTGGTTTTGGATATTTATCGCGAGCGCTTCCGAAATCCTTTTGGCGAGGACGGGGCGGGATTTTTTACCCCGTAGGGTCGTGAAGCGACTCCTTCGGGGCATTTTCCCCACACCCCTTTTTCTTCCCGCCCCGCCCAAGCAAAACAGGGTTAGGAATTTTTGATGAAATCGGTTCGCACCTTGTTGTAAATATACTCCAATTGGGGAATCGCCGCGACCGCCGAAGCTTATCTTTTAATTTTTAGAGATTTTTAGTAAAATGAGTCTGAGCTTTTTCATAAAAGGAGCTCTAGAATCAAATTTTTAGAATTTTTTTGACGCCATTTCGCGGCTGGCGGGATTTCACGAAAAATTTTCTTTACATTACCGAAGAAAAAATCGGCGCGCCTAAATCAGAAAAGCAAAGAAATTTTGCCTCGGTGTTCCGTTCTCAAGGATTTGGTTGACCGGATCGAGCGGCTAGCTTTTTTGTCCGTTTTTGATAAAGCCGATTCGAGACGATTTGTAAACGCGCCCCTGATCGGAATCGGCTATCAAGCCAAACTGTTTTTTAAGCTCCCCCAAAATTAAGACTCGACTCTCACTTAACGAGCAAGGAACTTGTACCAAAGCCACGATGGAGAGCGTATAATGGCTCTGTGAAATTCAAGGAGAGGCTCTCTCACATTTTTGGCGCCGATTTGCGATCGCTGGCCGTTCTTCGAGTCGGCCTCGGTCTGCTTTTGATCGCCGACCTGATCAACCGCGGCCGGGACCTGGTCGGCCATTATTCCGATTTTGGTCTTCTCCCTCGCCAAGCCTGGCTCGAGATCTATCAAAACCCTTGGCGTTTCTCGATCCACGCCGGAAACGGCAGCTGGCAGTGGCAGGCCCTGCTCTTTTTGATCGCCGGTCTGGCCGCTTGTTCACTGATCATCGGTTATAAAACTCGGCTCGCGACGGTGATATCTTGGATACTCCTTGTCTCCCTTCAAAATCGCAATCCGATGGTCTTGCAGGGAGGCGATGTCCTGTTCCGAATGCTTCTTTTCTTCTCGATGTTTATGCCGATGGGCGCGATCTACGCTCTCGACTCGATCGCATTCCGAGAAAAAAATCGCCTGCCGGAAAGAACCGTATCGGCGGCAACGATCGGCTATCTCTTTCAAATCGTCTGTCTCTATTGGTTTTCCGTTCTCCTTAAAACCGGTCCCGAGTGGCGGACTGATTTTACCGCCGTTTATTTCGCCCTGAACATTGACCAGTTCACAACCCCGGTTGGTCATTTTCTGCTCGGTCTAAAAAATCTCCTCAAACCCTTGACCTTCCTGACTGTCGCGACCCAGACTGTCTCGCCCGTCCTCTTCTTCGCCCCGTTTCTTGGCGGCCCGCTAAGAACGATTGGCATTCTGGCTCTCATGACAATGCATCTCGGTCTGGCGGTTTCGATGCGACTCGGCCTTTTTCCTTGGATCGCGATTGTCGGTCTTTTAGGTCTTCTGCCAAGCTGGTTTTTCAATCAGCTCGGCCCGATCGTAAAAACCAAGCGGCGACGGAATCTTCTCATCTATTATGACGGCGAATGTCTCTTCTGCGGGAAGATGGTCCTGATAATCAAAAATTTTCTTTTGATCCCGGAGACCAGACTGCTTGCCGCCCAATCAAAAGACGAGACCCATCGCCTCCTCCATCAATATAACTCTTGGATAATCAAAACCGAGACCGGTTATCACCTTGGCTTCCGGGGCTTTATTGAAATTGCCAGGGCTTCGCCTCTTCTTTGGCCAATTGGCTGGTTCTTCGGCCTTCCGGTTATTAAACAGGTCGGCGACCGGCTCTACCGGGCGGTCAGCGATCGCCGGAGCCTCGGTATCCCAGTCGAGTTGCCGACAGCCAAGCGGCCGGCCAATCTCAAACCGAATATTCTGACCAATTTTTTGGTCCTCGCCCTGCTTGGCATTGTCATCGGCTGGAATCTTTCGACCCTGCCAAAAAAAAGAGTCGAGTTCCCGAATTATCTCAAGCCGGTTGTCGAAGTCTTGAGACTCGATCAAGAATGGAATATCTTCGCGCCTTCACCGATAAAGGACGACGGCTGGTATGTCATTCCAGCCCGATTCGCAAACGGCAAGAAATTTGACATCTCCTCGGGCAAAAAACAACCGGTCAGCTTCGAAAAACCCGGTCTTGTTTCCGACTCATACAAAAATCAGCGCGCTCGAAAATATATGATGAATCTCTATCTCTCGGAGAACGACCGCCATCGCCTCGAGTTTGGAAGATTCCTCTGCCGGTCATTCAACAAAGCCGCGACTGAAGGCGAGCGGCTTGAAGAGTTTGAGATTATCTTTATGCTTGAGCGAACAGGCGACGATGGAATGGTCGAGAAGCCGAAAGAGGTCCTTCTTTGGAATCACTTCTGCTTCGACCAAAAAGCCGAAAAAATTGACTAGTCGGGCTTTTCTTGAGATCACTGGGCGGTGAGCTTTATTTCTCTAATCCTAAAAAACGTTTTTCGCCATCGCGGTCGGACGGTTCTGACGGCGATCGGCGTCTCGCTTGGCATCGCGACAATTATCGTCTTTGGCTTCATTTCAAGAGGAATAGACGGCTCTGTTTCGAGTCTGCTTCGCCGCGGTGGGACAGACCTGACAGTCGCCAGAGCCGGCTCGCCCGACATCGTTTTAAGTTTCTTGTCGGACGAACAAATAAAAACCATCCTTAAAGTTGAAACGGTCGAGGCCGTCATTCCAACCGTCATCTCGTTTAGCGCCTCCGGCAAAAATCCCTTCTTTACAACTTTCGGGCTCGATCAAAGTCAGCTCGATTTAGCTGGCGTCAGACTGTTTAGCGGCCGACCTTACGAAAACGACGATCAGGTTATCATCGGTAAATTGACGGCCCGGAACAAAAGTCTCGGGCTCAACGACGAACTTGAAATCAAGGAGAAAAAGTATCAAATAGTCGGCATTTTCGAATCCGGTCTCTCCTTTCAAAACGCCGGCGCGATCTTGACAATCAGCGAGGCACGAAAAATTCAGGGCATCACCGATAAGGTCAATTTGGCCGCGGTTAAAGTCAAAGAGGGCAAAGACTCAAAAACGGTCGCGCAAGAGATCGAGGCGGCCGACCGAGATTTAGTCGCGATTGTTGAGACTGACGATTTTGAAGCCGCTCGACAGTTTAAAAATATCGGCCGGCAAATCGGTCTAACGATATCGCTCATCGCGATCTTTATCGGCGGAATCGGAGTTATGAACACAATCATTATGTCGGTCTTCGAACGGACGAGGGAGATCGGACTTCTTCGAGCCGTTGGCTGGCCAGCGAAGAGAGTCGTCCAGATGATCCTTTTTGAATCAGTCGTCATCGGTCTGATCGCTTTCCTGTTCGGATCAGTTTTCGGCCTGCTCCTTGTCTGGCTAATCGGCCATTCGGAACTCGGCCAAGCCTGGTTTTCCTTCGACTATCAGGCGATAGTGTTCGCTCAAGCTCTTCTGGTCTCGCTGGCAATCGTCCTTCTCGGCTCGTCCTACCCGGCCTTCAAAGCCTCAAAACTCGAGCCATCGGAGGCTCTCCGCCATGAATAAGACGACGATCGTCGTTAAAAACCTGAAGAAACATTATGACGATGGTCGGATCAAGGCTTTGGACGGGGTCAATCTTGAAATCAAGCCGGCGGAATTCTTGGCCATTATGGGCCCCTCGGGATCTGGCAAATCAACCCTTCTTCATCTGCTTGGCGGATTCGACCGACCGACGAGCGGTCGAATTACCGTCGGCGGCCTTGATCTTGGTCGCGAGTTAGATCTCAACAGTTATCGGTCGGAGCAAATCGGCTTTGTCTTCCAGCTTCATAATCTTCTGCCCGGCCTCTCGGCTGAAGAAAACGTTCTCATTCCGACCGTCAACCGCCCTGGCTCCAGCGATAAAAGAAGAGAGGCGGTGGAACTTTTGTCGCTTGTTGGATTGAGCGAGAAGAGAGAAAGTCTGCCGCCAAAGCTCTCCGGCGGCGAACGTCAGCGAGTGGCGGTCGCCAGAGCCTTGATCAATCAACCGAAAATTATTATCGCCGACGAGCCGACGGGCGCTCTCGACTCAAAAAGCTCGAGACAGATTCTCGAACTGCTGAAAAAAATTCACCTCGAACGCAGGCCGACGATCATTATGGTCACCCATGATCGGCAAGTCGCGCGGTCAGCCGAGCGAATTGTCCTGATGCTCGACGGCAAAATCAAAGCCAAAGGGAGCCGGAGCAAAAAAGGAGCTTCCGGCGGCGATCAAAAAAGAGCTAAATCTTGACTGACCGGCCGCTCAATCCGACCGGAAAAGATGAAACAAACCAGTCAGGCCAAAAAACCAGGCCTCTATCGGACCGGGCTGGCTTTTGATCGCCGGATTTTTGGACGCCTTGAACCGGTTCAGTAACTGGCCAGGATCGCTCCCATAACCAGAAGCGAAACCAGCTGGAAGCCGTTATTGACTAGCCAAAGATTCAATGACTTGCCCTTCCAGAGAACAGCCCCGATCGTAACCGGGGCGACAAAGCCGAGCTAGGCCCAAAAGCCAGTCTGAGCGCCAAGACTCGCGCTTGAAGCGCCGGCGTAGTCAACGAAATGGGCGAGAACATAGGCCATCACCAAAGCCACGACAACCATGCCGATATAGCCCCCTTGGTCGCCTCTTTTTGTTTTTCCTTCAGCCGGCTACAACGGCCACTATCGGTAGTCAGTCGACAGCTGATCCTCTCCAGATTGCGGACAGCCAGTCTTTTATTGACAGTCAGCGCTTAGATTGGTGGCTTCAACCTGAATTGAAAATACAGAAAATCTCTGAGGAGGATGATTCTTGAGACCAAAAAAAGCCAGTCCAGCTTGTGTCGCAACGACCATTTTTAACCAATTCTTAGAAGGCGATGTTTGGAGCCTTCAGGCCAAAAGAGGAAATTTTAATGTGGCAGGAAAGCGCAATCCTGCCGGCAGTACTTTCAAGCGCGAGTTCGCGCTCGTATCTCGGCTTGATGACTTTTACATTGCCTGCGACCGCGAAAATGACGTTTACAAAGTGACGGTCTTTCGGAAAGGGACGCCTCCTGAGCTAAATGATCTATACGGACCCTTTTCCTTAGACATCTGGGAGAACAGCCATGGTCTTCAGATTGAGTTCTGCTTTGATCAGGCGCTCGATCCTCGCGATCGACTGTTTGACCTCCTGATTGAGATGAGAGGGTTCGCGGTCGATCTTTCGCCTCGCGCTAAAAGGGCGCGGAAGCCTGCGGCTGTTAAAGCCTGAAGCTGCCAACTGTCTAGGGTCATGGTCGGATATCTCCGGCCAGGACCTTATTTTCGTTCCTAAGAGACTCGGCCAAAGGCGGCAAAGAAGAGGACGGCGATCACTAGGTCGGCAACGAGGACCAGTATTCTAATTACTTGTTGCTTCATCTTTCGACTCTTCAAAATCAAGTGAGAGGGAATTGAGACAATATCTTTTTCCGGTCGGCTCTGGGCCGTCATCAAAGAGGTGCCCGAAATGAGAGCCGCGGTTGCCACACATTGCCTCCGTCCGCTCCACACCAAGATTCTTGTCCTGGCCCAATTTAAGATCTTTTTCAGAGTAGGGAGCGAAGAACTGCGGCCAACCAAAGCCCGAGTTTACTTGGTCTGTGAGGGAAAAAGCTTCCGGTCACAAGCGGCACAAAGACGGCTGACGAGTTTTTTTGTTTTTATAGCAGCGACCGGGGAGCAGCGGCTCGGTCGCCTTCTCTCTCAAAATCCGATAACGCTCGGGCGTCAGCCTTTTCCGAAATTGAGCCCCTGATCGTTCAGCCACTTGGCCTAGCGCTCGATATTTTGGTGGATCAAGGTACCAATGCCAAAGGCGATCGAGACCAGAAGGAGGGCCTTGGCATCATCAAAGAGGTGGGCTTGAGAGAGGTTGAGGAATGTTCCATCAGGCCCAACCAGCCAAGCGGCGATTAGCGCGAGGGCGCCGATAACACCAGCCAGACCCGAGATCGCGTGGACAGTCGGTGACCATTTCATAAATATGACCTTTCTTTAATTGAGGGCTTAAGCCTATCTGACCCGATAGATTCCCTACCCAACTTCCAGATTATAACAATCAGCCCAGAATCTTAGAAGATCTTCGACTTGAAGCCTCGATTTTCGATCGTCGCCAGAAAAATATTCAAAAAAATGAAGCTAGCAACAGCCAGATAGAAATCTTCCACAACACCAAGCCATAGGCCAAGGCCAAGAAATACGAGAAGAAATCCGTCATACATTGGATTATTGAGGAACTGATATAAACGGTTCTCTACTTGTTTGGCTTTTTCTGGCAAGAAGAATCGCAAACCCATCGCATTTTTAAGGCCCAGGGCAGAATAAGCAACTATCACAAGCAGAAGGCCCACGATGCTAGAAACAATTCCGGCAGCTTTATATAGAGTCGGGTAGTCAGAATGGGGTAAGTTTAAATGCAATGCCAGAAGCCATATGATAAAAGCCAACCAGAGCAATCCATTGATCGAGAAGTGGAGTTGCCATAAATGGTTCCGATAATCAGCTGGGTAATTTTGGCGACGCTTGGCATAGACCAGCCCGCCGGCATGAGTAAGAGTTACGAGCGTAAAAAAGATAATAGTCTCTGTAACCAGCATAAAAATAATCGGCCTCTCTTACCAGGATAGCTTAAGGAACAGGATAATATCGGGCAGCTGCCCAGGCTGAAAAACTGGCTTCGTCAAACGAATTTGATGAAATCAAATCGTTTGTGGAAAAAATTGGAACGAACCGCCGCCTGCTGGACAAAAAAGTCGGTTGGGATTGG
>CAYJQE010000018.1:0-8887 GCA_964372245.1 uncultured Candidatus Saccharibacteria bacterium | reverse complement strand
ACGGCGCCTCTCTCGAAAAAAAACGATCCGGCTAGAGTTGACATGCGAGTTATCCGGGCAAAGCCCGTTTTGCCCTGTCATCAACTCAAAGCCGGATCGAAACCTTGAAGCCAGTATCATAAGTATGTCAGATTTTGGCGAGCCGATCAAGAGCCGGGCGGAGATGGCGAAAGTCTTACCCAGTCAGGCGTTAGATCAAAACTTGGCTCCGGTTTTGACCGCAAGGCTTAGGCCGTCGTTAAGTCGCTCGTTGAAAAAACCCCGAGCTTAAAGAACCTTGAAGGAAAATCTTTATTGACGGATGACTAAATCTCGATCAAAAGCCTTTGGCCAAGAGAGAGGCCGAACTTTTTCGCCGTTCCGGCCCTAAGCTCGATCACCCGATCGGCCGGCCGATTTGATTGATAGCTTGGAACCGGTCCGGACGATTCGGGCAAAAGACCGACCATCTCAACGATCTTGTCGCCCTCCAAAAAAATGATATCGAGAGGGATTGAGACATTCTTCATCCAGAAAGAACGTCGCTCAAGGTCGTCAAAAAGAAAGATCATGCCTTGAGTCTCGGCCAAGCGCTCCCGCCCCATCAAGCCCCTTTCTCTCTCCTCGTCGGTCCTCGAAACTTCAAGTTCGACCGTCAGGCCCTCAAGTTTCAGTCGGGCCGGCTTCTTGTCGCCGTTTGGAGACTTGACAAAATTAAGAATCATTATGACAACCAGAAAACCGATTAGAATGGCCGGCCAAACAAGGCCCTTTGAGATCCGCCCAAAAACCACCTCTTCAGACTAGCAAATAGTCGTTGATTTTTAAGCCGGCCAAAGCTAGACTCTAGGCCATGACCTTGAAATCGAAGGAGAAAAGCATGGACTGGCCAACAGGTTTTCTTTATGGCTGTTCGACTGCCGGTTTTCAGATCGAGGGCCGGAGCCCGGCAAGCGACTGGCTCGAATTTGCCAAGCGACGAGAGACCATCAAAGACCGGACGCTTCCCGATGACCAAACCGACTCTTTTGAGAACTGGCGAGATGATATTTTGTTGCTCAAACAACTTGGCGCGAATAGCTATCGTTTCTCGATCGAGTGGGCTCGAATTATGCTGTCAGGCAATGATTTTGACGAGAGGGCGATAGACAACTACCGCCAAATGATCGCCAGCTTGAAGCGAGCCGAGATCGAGCCGATCGTCTCTCTTCACCATTTTGTCAGCCCGCTCTGGTTTTCGAAACTCGGTGGGTTTGAACATGAAGAAAACATTGATTATTTTCTGAAATTCGTGACAAAGGTCGTTGATAATTTTCAGCTCGATATCAAGCTCTTCATCACCTTCAACGAGCCAAATGTCTACATCTGGAGCGGCTGGATAAAGGGCAACCGACCGCCAGAGAGGCGGTTGGCCTTTCGAAAAGCGGCGATTGTTCTCAAAAACCTGGCCGAGGCTCATCGCCGAGCCAGAAAACTCATCAACCAGACCATCCGATTCTCAAAAGTCGGCATCGCTCACAACTTCTCGATCTTTTCCGGCCCAATTGGAAAGACCGCCAATTTTTGGTGGAACGATCAAATCTTGTTCGCTTTCCGATCGGCCGATTTCCTCGGCCTAAACTTCTACTGCAACCAACAGTTCCGACCAACCGGAAAAACGATTGACAACAGTCCCGAAGCCCTAAAGCTGGCCTATCGAGAAATCAAATTAAGGCTGACCCATCTTCCGATTCTCATTACCGAGCACGGGATATGGGACAATCTGGACCAAGAGCGGCCGGACTGGCTAAGACAGTCGCTTGAGGTTGTGAACGAGCTGGCTTGGCGACCGCCAGGTCGGCTTCTTGGCTATCTCCACTGGTCGCTTCTCGATAGCTTCGAGTGGAACGAGGGTTTTCGCGCCCGGTTCGGTCTTGCGACCGGTGATCGGCGAATTAAAGAAAGTGGCCAGATTTTTAGCGAGCTTTCTCCCAAAAAGATAATCGGGGCCGGATAACCAAAATCGCGGCGGCGAGATCTCGTCAAGAGAAGACGTCTTGGATCACCGGCCATTCGCTCTCGCGTCAGCCGCCAAAAAGTGATTTGGCGACCAAAGTTTCCGCCCATTTGACAGCTTCGAAAAGCGATTTTCGGCTCTCGTTTCGATTGTTCGATCGTCAAAAAGGCCCTGCCTTCGACAAGCCTTTTCGCTCATCGGCTCTTTATCAATCGTCAGCCACCATTTCGAGACGGTTCAAAAAACGAGGAGCCGATCTGACCACTCGCCGAAAAACAATCTCGGCTCGCGTTTGAGGATAGACCAAAAGACCAAGGCCTCAACAAACGAGGGTTCCGGTTTTTCAGCCAGCCGAACTTGACAAAAGGCCGATTCTCTGTCAGCAAGCGATAGCGGAAAAATTATTCCGACAAAATTGAAAAGGGTGTGATGACACATGTATATTATTTGCTGTGTCGGTTACAGCACGCACAAGCTTGTCTTCTCGAGCGGGAAGGCGGTCAAGGTTCTCGAGATCTCAAACGACATCAGAGGCTTGGAAACGATCCTCTACCTTGATCCGTCGCTCGTCACCTTCATCGGCAACCGGCGCTGGGCCGAGCCGATGGCGACCAACCTCAAGGATGAGGTGCCTGTCAATTACCAGCGGAGGGCGCGTGAAACAAGGGGGAGCCGAGAAAATTTGGTCGCCCTCGCTAAAAAACTGCTAGAGAAAGGGATCGTCGGTCAGCCCTTTCCTTTCCAGCTCGACCTAATCCGGTTCAGGTCGAAAGAAGAGGCAGCGAGGCATCTCTGGCCTCTAAAGGCGGCCGATTATCTCAAACAGACTCAGCGAGTTCGGGAATCAAAGGGCGTAATCAGAAGCTTGCTCGCTGGGCTCTTTGCCGAAGCTGGCCGACCAAGTCCGGCCGAGCTTACGAAAGACAATCTCGGCCGCCATGTCAAGCCTGTCCCGATACCGGTACCGCCCGGTCTCTGGACTAAATCCATGCGGGTGGTCCTCGACCATCCCGATCCGGTTTTTCTCGAGCGTTCGGATCAAGCGCCAGAGTCAATCAGAATTCTCGCGGAGCGATCGCTTTCCCGCAAGATGCCCAAGCAACTCCGGAAATACTACGAGGATCAGATGAGAAGAGAAGTCCTGGCCCTCCGATATCATGAGAGCGAGCAAGCTGACGCCCTCAAGAAGATACTTGAGGCGGTGGGCGACAACCGGGTCTTTGAGTTTTTTGAGAAAAAGACCCTTTCGCTCTTGATATGCGCTCTGCTTGGTTGGCGCGAGTGGCCGAAATGGAAAGAGCTTCGGTCCTACGCCGGTCTTGCCCTGACGGCCGTTGACGACCGTGGCAATCTCCACATCGGCGGTCGACATCCGGAAGTCCGACAGACGCTCTTCCTCATGGCGACCACGACCGGGCTAGGTAAAGCCATCTCCGCTCTCGAGAGAACGATTGACCCTGAAAGCGGAGAACGTCGGCCCAGGCACATTCGGGTAAAGAGGATAGAGAGGCTCCTCCGGTGGCTCCACAGATTTTGGCTACAGCCAAACCCGGAGGATCCTAAGCAGACCTGCCCTCGTTACCGAGCTTGGGCCGGGATCGTGGGACCGGACGGGGAAGGGATAGAAAACCCTTAGCCGATGGAGGGCGGCTGGCAGGCTTCGCTGAGGAGAGATCGAGGCTGAAAGGATGTACGGGAAAATTCCTGATTTAGAGATCTTGGCCAAGATCTCTCCTTCGCGCTTGACAATTCGGATCGGGTCTTAGCCAACCCGATCCGAGACCAGAGAGCGATGACTGACCGTATAAGTGGAAGTTGAAGTCTAGCTTCTGATTGGACTTAATGGTCTCCTCTTCGGCCGGACTAAACGGGCTCGCCGATTTCGCGAATTGACGTCAAACGACGTTGATAGGCGTCATGGCGACCCCCGTTTCATAGCTTCTGATTGCCAGCCGGGCCGTGCGCGATTCTTGGTTTTAAATATCTTTTTCCGCTTTCTCAAATATCTTTTTTCCATGACATCGAAGTGACCAGAGATTGTTTTGCCTCAAAAAATAGCCCGCTCCCGACTTTTTCTTTCAACAAACTTCCTCGCCCGAAGCTCGCGACCCGAATTAGCCAGATGCCAAACCGAGGACCAAATCCGATAAGCGCCGTTTCCGACCGAGAGGCGGCCGAAACAAGGCGCCACCTTCTTTTCCCAGCCCATCGTCCCACCTTGGTCGGAGAAAACCAGAGGGCGCCATCTCGAACCGTCTCTTTCCACAACCAGCCGGTTGTCATTTAGTCGCCGGCAGACGATAAAATGGCGGTCAGTCCGGCGGCGGAATAAATTTTCGAGCATTCTTGACCGATTTGGTAAAATTATGTTGAGCTTCAGCGAAGATCGGCGAGTCAATATGATGATGGAATTATAAATCAAGCGGATGCCAAGGCAAAAATTACCTCGGTCAACGAACGAGATCGGCCCTAGGGGAGACCAAGGACGGTCACGGTCTTTTGGGGTCGAACCGGAATCGGGCCTCGAGCGAGCCGAGCAAAATCTCGAGTCGCCGGGAAAAACCCAGATTGAAGTTTTTGTCGAGCAAGTAAAGAGGGAAGAACCAGCGCTTCACGAAATTGTTGCCAAACTTCAAGAGACAATGGCAATTCGTGATCAAGAGGCGTCGCCGGTTCCCTTTCCCGAAATTCCGGCGGCTACCTCGGAGGAGATCGAAGCGCGAATCGAGGCCCTGGCCGAAGAGTCGAGAACATCTTTCTCGTTTCGTGAAGCTAGAGTGAAAGCTGCCTGGAAATTGATCGAGGAAACCAAGGCAATCGAGTTGGATTCATTATCAGACAGCAAGGCGCTTGACAGACAGGTCGGGAAGCTCAATGACGCCTTGAATCGGATCAAACAGTTATCCGAAAAAACTGATCTTTATTCTTTCCATGAAAAAATCTCGCGGTTGGCGCCGGAATATAGTCGGCTGAAACTGGCCGAGGCCGGCTATCAGTCCGATGAAGCGCTGACCCAGACTTTCCAAAAGGCCTTCGACGATTACCATCGTCAAAGCGATCAAGTCACTAAGCTCTATCGTCGTTTCTCGGGATTTGGTCGAATTGTCTATTTCAGAGCCATAAAACGAGCATTGCGAAAGGAGAACAACGCGCGGCGGGAAGTCGACCGCCTGTCAAGACTTAGAGAATTATCGTATTCGGGCCCCAAGCGGCCGCGACTTGATTTTCCCGGCAGAATTGAACAGGAAAAAGAGGTGAATCAGTTGAAGGTGGCTATGGCCGAAATTGTGATCGAGAAAATTACCAAGCGCTACGAAAGTTTACTGGTAAAGGCCGAAGATGAAGCCCCTCAAGCAATCCAATTTATGGACGATGGAACAACCAGAAAGATTACTGACCGTTATATTGACCGGTTCATTTTGAAAAAAGAGCAAAATTTATCTCGACCAGAGCTTCCTTCGGAAGCGCGCGCGATTCTTCATCAGGTCTTTGAAAAGGATCGGAACCGCGATCGTTTTTCTCCTAATCCGGATGAGATCGAAGAATTGGACGAGCTTGAAAAAAGACTCAAGGTTCTTCATCTCTCCGACCCGATCCAAAGAGCCATAACAGAGTCACTTAATTACTTTAAAACCTCCGGGAAGACACCCCGCCAGCACTGTCAAAGCTACTGGGACTTTGCGAGTGATGACTCAAGAGATTGGAAATACCGAATCGCCGGCGAGGCCTATTCAAGGGTTCTCCGCAATTTGGCGCGATCGCTCCCCGACCGGCCCGATAAATTACAAGATTTTAAGTCAGATTTATGGCTAAAAGATCGTGAATTGGGTCAACAACTAGAAAGTAGATCACGGCCAGCCAGAAAATTGATCACCGACTTCAACGCCGATCTCTGGAGCGTCTTCAAGGAAACAATCGAGAAAGATGATGCCTTGCCTGCCGAATCAATCAAAGGAGCCGAACAATATTTGGTTCAGCAAACTCTTGGTCAACTCTTGGCCGCCGATAATAGGTACGAGTCGGGAAGGCTCGCCGCCATCTTGACGCGGCTTGATCCGGTCAAATCGGCGCCATTCGCGATTCTCAACGAGTACAGCGCGAAAACACCAAATTATGGGTTGAATCAATATCCCTCCAACGAGTTTTCGGCCTTTATCGCTTCGCTGACCGACAGCCGATTACAAGAATTAGCTGAATCGGCAATTCCCGGACTGAACGAGGTCGTTAATTTAATCAAAAACAATCCGGAAAATTATTATCAGGCAAGTATCCGTTCTGATAAGGGCAAATCCGTTCCCAACCCGGTTGATGGCGAAATCCAAAAAAATCTGGTTAAGATCGCCAACCACCTCTTGGCCAACAGCTTGGCCGACAGAAACCACGAAACCATCCCCTTTCTCGTCAGGTTTTATAAACAGACCGACGCCAATCTTCAGGAAGGTTACGAACTGCTTTCAAAAGCTTTTTTAGAAAGCGATTTCCCTGACTCGACCATTATGGTGGAATACATCGAACAGAGGTCAGTTAATGGCGATTATAAGGTCGCGTCTCTTCTCTTTGAGAATCTTGACAATCTTGACTCTTCGTCGCGGTGGAAGGTCGCGTCTTTAGCCCATAAAATGGTCAAATTTCTCGTGTGGGGAGGAACTGTCAGCTCAAATTTTCTCGAAAATCTGGGCCGTTGCTTGAAGGTTACCGGCAAAGAACTCTACCAATTTTTGAGCTTTTGTTCATCAATACAAAAACCCGATCAGGAACAAGGCCTTCTATATTTTGATCAACATTTAGAGCGGTCAAGAGATCTTTACGAGGCCCTAATAGCAAGCCTGGGAACAAGAGGATTGCTTGGGAGAATTTTCCGCTTGCAAAAAGAACAAGGCGCCATGCTTCGGGGGTTCTCCGATGGTTTTATGAGATCGCTAAGAAAACAGGACCCGGTCTTAGAAAACGCTCCACCGGAAAGGCTCATACCCGAGGAAACCAGCTACCGGACATTTTATGAAAGTCTGACTGAACTTTTAGGGGCGGTCTATGAACCAACGGGAAAACTGGCCAATTATGGTGAAATTTATACAAGTCCAATCGCGCTTCGGTTCTTGGCCCGCCAACCGGAGAAGTTGCCGGAAATCATCGGACTGCCCAAGGTCTGCCCGAAGTTTATGGACCTAATCCGGCCAGGAGGCCCCTACGGTCAAAACCGCGACTTTTTCCTGAGCGATATTTTCGAAAATGGCGACCCGGTCAGGCGAGCCAAAGATATCGAAAAAATCTTTGTCAAGAAAGTCCCCTACTGGCAGCATCTCTACCTGTTTACCCTAGTCCGAATCGGCGAAAATTTAAGAGCCGCGGTATCGGAGTATCCAATCACAGAGGTCGCTCAAGCGAAAATCGAAAACATCGTTAGACGCCACCAGAAAACCAAAAAAGAGGCGCCCGATAAACCAACTCGTTTGGAAGCGATCTTCGCCAATCGGCCGGAGATAGTCAAACGGTTGGAAGCCGGTGAGATTTTTGACCCGCCCTTTGCCGCCCTTACGGGAATATATAAGGAGTTGGTCTATCGAGACTACCTAAGAAAAACGATAGAAACCTCCCGCTCGCTTGAGGCCAAGGAAGGGGCCGATCGGAGAAATCGTGATTTCGTTCGAAAAAATCAAGCTCTATCACTTGAAACTTTTCAAAAAAGAGCCAGTTATATTCATGGCTCGGCGGCGGATTATATTGAATCCGTGTTGTTAAACGGCAACTTGCCAAAAGAGTCTTTAGGAGACGGGGCGTATACTGATTCATATCCTTTTCAGGTTGATTTCTCGCGATTAGACCAAGAATTTCTCAACCGACAATCGAAGGTAAACGACGTTTTTCTCAATTCGATGTCCGCAAGATATGGACGCTCCGGGGTTCAAGGCGCCGATGGTCAGCTCTGGTACATCTATGACCGCGACAACACCTCATGGGAGAAAGGCAAGGTTTATACTACCGGCACTCCGCAACACGGCTTAATGCTCGGCGGCATCCCCGCGACAGAAATTTCCGCCATTGTTTTGCGCTCACCGGCGACAATTCTCAACAAAGTCAAGAGCGCGATTTCGGAGAGCGGTTTTTATGTTCCTGTCTATGACCTCTCGGGGAAAATTCTTTTTTCACCCAAAGAATACGATCAAGTTCGCGCCGATCAAAATCTTAAAATTCCGGTCGAGGTTTGGGATTATCAGTTAAAGACCGGGGGAGGGCGGGGCAGCAACCCGGGCGGCGAGTTTACCGTGCCGACTCGAGAACAACCAATCAAATACTATGTCAAGCTGGGCGGCCAATTTGACAAAGATTGGCTATGGAATGAGCAG
Organism: uncultured Candidatus Saccharibacteria bacterium; assembly: GCA_964372245.1. GTDB lineage: Bacteria > Patescibacteriota > UBA1384 > CAYJQE01 > CAYJQE01 > CAYJQE01. The sequence continues at coordinate 568 of CAYJQE010000018.1, read as the reverse complement.
TTGGCCGATAACATTTACCGCGCGGCCGGTTTGCCGACACCGGAGACAAAGATCGTCCGAGTCGAGGGCACCTATGGCCATGCTTCGCGGATTCTGGACGGACATGAGCCGAGCCAGGAAGAGTACGCCCGGCTCTTAAAATCGGGTTTTGTTATTGACGCTTGGCTGGCCAATTGGGATATTGCCGCCAAGACTGACAACACACTGGTTGCCAAATCTGACGGGAAAATTGTTCGGATTGACAACGGCGGCGCCCTTCTCTTTCGGGCGCGAGGAGAGCGAAAGACAGACTTCGGCTCAATCGTTATCGAGCTAGAAACGATGAAAAGAAGCTACGGCGAACTGACCGACGAAGCGATCAAAGAACAGCTGGCTAGCCTGCGCCAATTTACCAACGAAAGAATTGATCACCTGGTTGACGGTGTCCGGTTAAAAACCGCCGACCGCGATCGGCTGAAGCAAACCTTAAAAGATCGCCGAGATTATATTCTATCGACCTATAGTTAAAAAACAGAGATCGTCCCGATTCCGGATCGCGGCTTAGAATTGGCGCGGATTTTATCCGAAG
>CAYJQE010000017.1:0-12008 GCA_964372245.1 uncultured Candidatus Saccharibacteria bacterium | reverse complement strand
TGTCGCATAACCTAGAGAATATTTTAGTACTCATAGGTTACGAATCCCACTAATTGCCTATTTTTAAACAGGGATCGCCCTACTGGAAAATGTCAAAATTACCAGATCCGTCGCCCGCCTGATGATTAAGCCGGGTCAATGATTGTCTTCGCCAAGAAACTCGACTTTCTCAAATAATCAGCCATCTCTTTGGCATCGACGCGAGCCTATTTAGCCCGAGAGTTGGCGTCGCCCTCTTGAGGCCGATCCCGGATATCGCCTCCGGCCTTTTTTACCGACAAAAACAATCGCCGGCCAAAAATTGAAAAATAGGGCGAGAGGCCCTTTTCGCTAAAAAAGTTTTTTAATCAGGCCGTATGAAAAGCCTTTTCGGGCCAGAAAGGCCAGGGCTTGCTCTCGAGTCTTTAAGGGCTTCTGTTTTAAAAGCTTTTGAGCCCGCTCAAGCTCGGCTTCGTCTCCGATCTGAAGAAGACCTTCCGCTATCAGCTCTTGACCGACTCCCTTCTTTTTGAGCTCAAAAAAAAGCCGCTTTCTGGCAAAACCCTGAAGCTCAAATTTTTCCCGGACAAAGCTTCCAACATACCGCCGATCGTTGATCAGATCGAGATCAACTAGGCGATCTAAAACAAGCTCAAGTCCGGCCTTGAAGCCCTTTCTTTTCAGCCGGTCTCTGATTTCCGATTTAGTGTAAAAACGCCGTCTCAAGAGGTTGAGAGCGTATCTTAGACCATCTGCGGTCATGGCCCGAGATCCTTTTTAGGCCGGCGCCGCTTGAGCCGGAGCGAGCGAGGCCGGAGCGGAATCCCGCGCCTTGACTGTCTGCCAGATCGCCTCCTCAATTTTTTTGGCCAGCTCGGGATTTGACTTTAAAAACAGACGGGCCGCGTTCTTTCCCTGACCAAGCTGGAGAGGTTCCTTCTGACCTTTCAGACCACCAGGCTCGATAATAAACCAGGCCCCGCTTTTCTTGACCAGCTCATATTTGACGCCAAGCTCCAAAAGTTCGGAGTCTCTCGAGATGCCAGAGCTGTAGTAGATTTCAAATTCAGCCAAACGAAAGGGCGGCGAAACCTTGTTTTTGACAACCTTGACCGTCACTCGATTGCCGACCGTCTCTTCGCCGTCCTTAATCGCTTCCCGCCGACGAATATCGAGTCGGACCGAGGCATAAAACTTCAAAGCGTTGCCACCGGTCGTCGTCTCCGGATTGCCGAACATCACCCCAATTTTCATCCGAATTTGATTGATAAAAATGACCGCCGCTTTGCTTTTTGAGATCGCGCCGGTCAATTTTCGGAGCGCCTGACTCATCAATCGGGCCTGAACTCCAACCATGGCATCGCCCATCTCACCCTCGATTTCGGCCCGAGGCACTAAAGCGGCAACCGAATCAACCACGATGACATCAACGGCATTCGAACGAACCAAGGTCTCGGCAATTTCAAGCGCCTGCTCGCCGGTGTCGGGCTGACTGATCAAGAGGTCGTCAAGATTGATGCCAAGTCTGGCGGCGTATTCGGCGTCAAAGGCGTGTTCGGCGTCGATAAAGGCGGCTGTTCCGCCGGTTTTTTGGGACTCGGCGATCGTTTGAAGAGCCAATGTCGTTTTGCCGGAAGATTCAGGACCATAAATTTCGGTTACCCGACCTCGAGGGATTCCGCCAATGCCAAGAGCGAGATCAAGCGACAGAGAGCCGGTTGATATCGCCTCGACCTTGATGGCCGATTCCCGACCAAGCTGCATAATCGAACCCCGACCAAACTGTTTCTCGATCTGCTCAAGAGCCGTCCTTAGGGCGCTCGCCCGAGCCTTTTCTTTCTCTGCCATCTCCAAATTCAATCTAGATTGGGATCAAAAAAAACGCAAACCCGACCGATTAGCCGGCCGCCTGAAAACCAAGCCAATCTTCTTGGAGACCGCGGACCTAACCGGCCTCCGGCTCAACCGGTTGACCGTCCTCGAAAAGAGGCTCTTTTGAGCCGATCTCCGGCGCTTGAACGGTCAGGGTGATCGAACGTTGCCGGTCAAAACGATTGACAGCTTTGATCGTCAATTTCGAAAAGCCGGGCGGCACCGAAACGGTTTCTTTGAAATTGCCCTCGCCGTCAGTCCGAATCGGCTCGCCGTTGATCAAGATCGTCGCTTGAGGCGAGGTCTTGCCAGAAACCTCGACCGTGTTCGAATTCGAGGCTAGAAACAGGCCGCTCGGCTCGACCAGCTCGAGCTCGGGTAAGCCGACAAACTGACTGACTTGGAGCAGGACATAGCCGACTATCACCAAAAAGATTAGACCGAGGACAGTTAGGGTTATCAACCTTGGCGTCAAAAGAAGGCTCTTTCGCTCGACCTGACGGGCTGGCAAAATCGGCGATTCGTTCTTCGACCGAAGTTCAAGACTGGCCCGATATCTCGCCGTGATCCGATTGACCGGCAGGCCAAGAAATTTGGCGTAAGACTGAACATAGCCGAGACTATAAACGCCAGAGGGCAAAAGATGAAATCGGCCGGCCTCAATCGCCTCGAGGTAGGCGACTCTCAGTTTTGTCTCGGCCTCGCACTCTTCGACCGAAAGACCGAGCTTGAGTCTCGCTCGTTTAAATTCTCGACCGAGACTGCTAACCTCGGCCTTGATCTTGCGTTCCCTAAAAGCCATAACGATAGGGCCTCATCGGCAATCTCTTATCAATCCCGAAACTCAACCGGCCTTTCGGGGCGTCGTCAGAAAAAAAATGGCCGAGAGAACGACGACCAAAAGAAGACCGGACCGCAATTTGCCAAGCGAAGAGGAGTTTAAAGCGATCAAGCCGAATAGACCGGCGATCAGATAGAAGGTCAAGACGGCTGCCCGATCGGAGAGTCCGGCAGCGATTAAGCGATGATGGAGATGTTTTGTGTCCGGCGTTGTCAGCGGGTTTTTCCGCTCCTTGAGCCGCCGAAAAAAGACCAGAGCGGCGTCGAGGATCGGCAGTCCGAGAACGAGAGCGACCGTCGCCACCTTGCCGCCCGAGATGATGGCCAGAGCGGCCAGCCAAAAACCCAAAAGATGAGATCCGGCGTCGCCCATAAAGATCTTAGCCGGCCGCCAGTTGAGGACCAAAAAACCGAGCGTCGCCCCAAGAGCGATCAGGCTTAAGAGATGGGTTGCCGGCTGAGCGATGTAATCAAAGAGGGCCAAGAAACTGATGACCAGAAAACCGATTGAAGAGACTCCACCGGCCAAACCGTCGAGACCGTCAAGCAGATTGACGACATTCATCAAAATCAGAAACCAAACCAAGGTCAGAAGCCAGGCCAGACTATCCGTCAGATAGATGATGTTGCCGAAAGGGTTGTTAAAGAACTCAATCCGGTAACCGGCCGAAAGAGCGGTCAGGACAGCCAAGAGTTGAGCCAGGAGTTTCTGGCCGACCGAAAGACCTTTGAGGTCGTCAACCACCATCGCCCCGACCAAAAGGAGGCTGGCGACCAAAAGACCGAGGAGGAGACGATCAAAGCCGAAGAATGATTCGGTCGTAAATCGGTAGTCGGGAAAGTCGAAATGAAAAGCCAAGTAGGTGGAGACTAAGAGACTAAAAAAGATCGCCAGGCCGCCAAGCCGAACGGTCGGCCGACGATGATGGTCGCGGGCTCGGGGATAAGCCAAAAGACGAAATCTCTTCGCCCATTGGATGATCAAGAGGTTGCCAAGGAGCGAGAGCGCGAAGGCCAAGAGGCCAAAAAAAATCGGGCTTTGCGACACGCTCTAAGAAAGCTAATCCTTTTTCCGGCGCAAAAACATCGCCGCTTCATCCGGTCGATCAACCTCGAAGATCTCGGCTTCTGAAAACCAGAGCCGGATCTCCTTTTCAGCCTCGGCCTGATTGCCAGAGGCGTGAACCAAATTGGCCGTCGCTCTTTTATCGAGATTGGCACGAGTCGGGGAATCGTGAGCCAAGTCGCCTCTGATTGTGCCCGGTTCAGCGAGATGGGGAATGGCATGGCCGGTCAGCTTCCGAACAAGTTTGATCGCGTGAAGACCCTCGATCACGATCGCGATCAGCGGTCCAAAAGTCAGATAGTCCTCGAGCCAGCCTCTGACCTTCTGGCCGATCTGCAATTCATCGTCGGTCGCCAGCGCCGCCTTTGGGTCCTGACCAAGCTCCCGATAACTCCTCAGGCTGTTTTGACCAAGCCCTCGAACCCACCGCTCGTCTCCATCATAGTGGGAGCGGGCCATTGAGGCGACCGGCCGGACCATTTTGATGCCGACAACTTTTAAACCTCGCTGTTCGATCCGCCTGATTATTTCGCCGACCAAACCCCGCATAACGCCATCGGGCTTGATTAAAACCAGAGTTCTTTCGGTAAAATGGTCGGTCATGGCTCAAAAGGCAACGAGGCTGTCCTGAAAGATTTTCGGACCCGAGAACTGGCCGATGACGGCGACGACAAGATTATTGGGCTGGAAAAGAGCTTTTGAGACGGCCTGAATTTCGTCTCGGGTCACCTTGGCGATTCTCTCGCCCAACTGGTCGCGATCTAAAATCTCTTTTGAGATCAGGGCCTGATCGGAGAGAAAGCTGGCAACCGATTCTGAATCTTCGAGCCGGAGAAAGAGCTTGCCGAGCGAGTGGTCTTTGGCCCTTTTCAGCTCCTCATCGGTCGGACCGAGATCGCGAAGCTTTTTAACCTCATCAATAATCAGCCTCAAAGCCCGGCCAGCCTTTTGATCCGAGACGCCAGCCTTGATCACGAAAGCTCCGGTATCGGAGTAACTCTCGGCCGAGGAGTAAATATAATAACAAAGGCCTTTTCGCTCCCGAATCTCGATAAAGAGCCTCGAGGACATCGTTCCGCCGAGCATGACCGAGAGGAGCCGGTAGGCGAACCGGAGTTTGTTGTCATATTCGAAACCCTTGAAACCGAGAGCGAGATGGCTCTGGGCGGTTTCTCTTTTGTGGAGTCGAACTTTCGGCAGATCGGGCCGAATCGGCGGGCTCTCCCGATTTGAGCTCGAGCCGCCGCTTCGAAAGTCAAAAATCGCCTCGATTTTTTCTTCGGCTTGAGCCGGCAGGTCGCCAGCCACGGCCAGGACGATATTCTCGGCTCGATAATATTTTTCGACAAATCGGATCAATTTTTCTCGAGTCAGGCCTTTTATTGAGACCCGTTCGCCGATAACCTTATGCTCAAGTCCGGAATTCCGGTAGATCTCGGCCTCCAAATGCTCGTCAATCAACCGAGCCGGGTCGTCGTGGAGGCCCTTCCACTCCTCGATAACAACCTGCCGCTCCCGCTCGAATTCCGACTCCGGAAAGGTCGGCTCCAGAAGGAGTGAGCTTAAAACCAAGATGATCTTTTCGAAATGAATCGAGGCCGCTTTAACGTAAAAGGCCGTGATCTCTTTCGAGGTGAAAGCGTTATAATCTGCGCCCAGAGAGTCAAGGTAGGTTGCCAGCTCTCTGGTGGTCGAAAATCGTTTCGAGCCTTTGAAGAACATATGCTCAAGAAAGTGGGCCAGTCCGTGCTCATCGGCCGCTTCATGGCGCGAGCCGACTCCAGCCGAGACGAGAACTGTTACCGCCTTTGTCCCGGGCATCGGAGCGAGAATTAATCGGGCGCCGGTCCTTAATCTTTTCTCTCTAAACAACTCTTTCCTTAATCCTTCGACTTCAAGCTAGAATAACAGGCCGATTGAAGCTCGCCAAGTCGCGCGAGACCTTCTCTGCCAAAAAACTTCCCTCCGGAGCTTTATTCGCCCGATCATCGGCCGGTTCGACCAGCTCAAAAAAATCCGCTTGCCGACTCGGCGTTGAAAGCCGACCGCAACTAGCAAGGTGACTGATAACTGGTCTGACTGATTGAGAGGGTTATCGGTTTGAAAGTTGACGTTTTTAAGCGACCGAGCGACGGCTCGGCTAAACCGCTGACTGGATGCGGGTTTTGAGCGACTAAAAAAGGCTCCTGACCCCTTTTAAGTCAGGCCATATCTCTTCAGGAGGCCTTCGAAGATTGTGTAGGGCAGTTTTAAAAGCCAGTCCTTAAAGCGATAAACGCCGCTGGCTGAAAGCAGGCCGACTAAAAGGCTGGCAATGATATCGGTCGGAAAATGGAGGCCGGCGACAACTCTCGAGAAACCGCTCAAAAAACCAATCGCCAGAAAGACCGCTCCCTCTCCCGTATTTTTCAAAAAAAAGAGCGTCAGCCCGACCGAAAAGGCGGCCGTGGCGTGATCGGAGGGAAATGATTTGTCCGGCCGGTGGAAAAAAAGTTCCCGGACGCTCGCCTGCGAAACAAACGGTCGCTCCCTGAAAACCAGCTCGCCAATGAGCGAGTTAATCACTAACCAGCCAAAGAGGCCGGCCAGCAGGCTTAAAAAGAGGGCCCTCCGTCGGCTCTCTCGATCGAACTTCGGCCAAAACCAGAAAACGGTCAGAAGGATTGGCAAAAGATAGATCAGAGAGATCGCCAAAAACCGAAGAAGCTTGAAAGCCAAAGTCCCCTCGTCCGGCGAAATGGCGTTCAAAAAGACGGCGAAAGCTTGATCTATCCCGACTAAAAACTCCACCCTTTTATCCTAGCAGCTGACCGGATCTGGCCTCAATTGACACTCGTCGGCCGTGTCGTACAATGACGAGGTGGGGCGCCCAAGATTAAAGATCGGTCTCAATCGTAACGGGCTTGATCGGCTAAGACAAAAAGCGGTCGAGAGGCGAAGCTTTCCAGACCGACTGGCTTTTTGGCTTTTCGGTCGGGATTTTTTCCATCTCAAATGACGATAGAGCAGGCAATTACCGAGTTTTTGAGCTATCTCGAACTCGAACGCAACCGCTCGCAAAGAACAATCACCAATTATCGCCACTACCTTGAGCGATTTTCGACCTTCGCTCTCGAGAGCGGTCAGACGACCATCGAAAATCTCGAACCAAAGCTGATTCGAGACTTCCGGCTTTTTCTTCACCGACTGCCGAAAAAAACTCGCCGATCGTCGGAGAAAGAGACTTTGGGTCAAGCGACCCGCGATTATCACCTTATCGCTCTTCGCTCGCTCCTCCGATTCCTCGAAAGAAAAGGCCTGAAAAGTCTGTCGGCCGAGCAGATCGAGATCGGCAAGCTCGAGCGTCAAGCCGTCAACTTTCTAACCGCCGAGGAGGTATCGCGGTTACTTGAAGAAGCGGACTTGAAGACCGAGAAAGATCAGACCGAGATCTTGATCGACCTTCGAGATCAGGCAATTCTTGAGACCCTTTTTTCGACCGGTCTTCGGGTCTCCGAGCTGGCCAATCTCAAGCAAAGAGACGTTGATCTTGAAACCGGCGAGTTTGGCGTCCTTGGCAAGGGCGGGCGGCGGCGAGTTGTCTTTCTTTCCGAATCGGCGGCGAGGGCTCTAAAAAATTACCTCGATCAGAGAAATGACGATTGGGAGCCGCTTTTTCTGGCTCATGACAGATTGAGCCGAAACCGAAACCTTAAATACCGTCTCGCGACCGGTCGAAAAAACCCGCTCGGTTTGGCAGCGAGATCGGTCGAGCGACTGGTCAAAAAAAGAGCCCGGGCTCGAGGCATTCAAAAGTCGGTGAGCCCCCATGTTCTTCGCCACTCTTTTGCCACCGACCTGCTTAGAAACGGGGCCGATCTCCGCTCGATCCAACAGCTCCTCGGCCACAGCTCGATCACCACCACTCAACGTTACACCCACGTTACCGATCCCCAGCTCAAGGAGATTCATAAACGATACCATGGCAAGAGAGCTAAGAGCCCCGTCCGACTGGTTGGCTGAACCATAAGATCGAGAGAGAAATTGGCCGGTTGATCGAATCACCAGCCGATTGATGGACGATCCCAACCCCAACCAAGCGTCAAAGACCATCTCGGCGTTTGGCCGGTAGTTTTAAACTCTGTGATTGCGCTTGCTGATAGTGGTAAATCAAGAAAGCGGGACCTCGCCACTCAAAGCTCTTTGGGGAATGGCGAGGCGCGAATCTACATGTCCTTGCCCCAAATCGACCCATGCGCGCGCAAATCCCCGCCCTTTTTAGGAGGATTAAAAATGGCGGGGACTGCTCCCCTACCGCTCAATTTTTAAATGATTTATAACCTTTGACACTAAAACTTTTGGATCAGAATCATATTCAATAATTGAGCCGTGTTTTGTGGGACAGACGGCCATAATATCTTTTGGTAATTAGTGGGATTCGTAACCTATGAGTACTAAAATATTCTCTAGGTTATGCGACAAAAGAATGTTTTCAACCGCGCGGCCAACTTTCTGCGGGGCAGGAAGCGCCTGTTTTGCGGTGCGTTCAAAGTGTGTAAAACCAAGCGCGGCTATGTGAAGCGTGTCGCGTGTGTGTTTACGCGCCGCGGTTGGCTTTGACTTTTAGCCAGTTTTATGCCACGATGCTCTGATCTCTGAAAGAGATTGAACTTTGAAAGGGAGGTGAGCGAATGAATAACCCTCAAGGGGGTGGTGAGCGACGAGCGAGCCGAGCCGAGCGGGTCTTCGGTTGGTTGGCCGGATTCTTTCTCCGGTTGGCGATACTTGTCGCCATCGGCGGCCTGTTTTCGAGTCTTGACTGGCAAGCCGATCTCCAACCGCTGATCGTCTTACTGGTCAGCCAGATAGTTTTCGTGGTCGGACTTGGGATTATCATCCGACCGCTCCTCGGGGGACTGGGCCGGTTTATCGACCTCAAGGTCCCCTGGCCGAGAATTAAGCCCTTAATGCTGATCTTAGGCCTTTTCCGCTGGCTTTTAACCGGCCGGCGGAAGTGATAGTTTCTCCCTCGCCCTATCTATCGGGCGAGGGGGTTCGCTTTTCTTTACCAACTCTTTGCCAACTTTGAGGGTCAACTCCCGAGGTTGGTTTGGCGATTATCTTAGCAAAACCTATTGGCAGCTTGACTTTTAGCCGGTTTCCGGCTATAATGAAGGTGTCAAAATAGAACCGTTCTCGACCGCCGAGAATAATAACAAACAGAAAAAAACAATGCCAAAAAAATCCCTCGACTCTCTGGCCTCGAGTGAAAAAAGGCTCCTTGAGGAGGAGCGGATCAACGCCGATCGGATCGCCCGGATTAAGAGCTATATCGCCTCGGGCGGGTCGGCTATTAGACCCGAGCTCGAAGAAGAATTCCGCCGTCTTGATTTTTTCGACAGTTAATTTAGGGTAATGTTCAAAATCAGCCACTAAGGATGTTAAAATTAGGGCTGTGAGTCAGGCCAAATGCAAGAAATGTTCCCGGAAAAAGTTTTGGAATGCCATACTACTTGGCCGAATACGTTTGGAGGTATAACCACCGAGATTTACAGATACAGAAACAAATACAAAGGCTGTTAAATCTAGCTAGTGGCTAAAATTTGACATTACCCTAATTTAAAGCCGCCGGCTTTCGCCAGCGGCTTTGAGAGTTCTCTTCAGTCAGGGAGTATTTTAGGTCTGTTGACCGCTCGCCGAATCAAACTAAAGGCCGGACCAAACCTCCTTTCTTGCCAGAGCTTCTCTGCCTCATCGATCTGACGGGCGATCTCTCGGCCAAGTCCGCTGTTAACTTTAAGCTTCTGGCTTTCGGCCCTGGCTCTTTCAACCAGAGAACGAAAAGCCCTGACGTTCGCCAGTCGATAGGCCTTAAAGGCCATCCGACAGGCCTGACGCGGCCTCTCTTCAAAGAGCTTTTCTGCCTCCATAAACAGCCTTAGCTCTTTCGAAAAATCTACTTCCGGGTTTAGCCCGATGTTTCCCAGGAAGTTCTTTCTGACGAAGGCCATCTCATCCACCATCACCGGCCAACAGACCCGATCGAGCTCTTTGATCAGATTCCAAGCCTGGCTAACCAATTGAGAATCGACTATTGAGTCTTCGGCCAACAGGGCCTTAAGCCGACGCTCAAACTCGGTCAGATCGACATACCGGGCATAGCAACGAAAGAGACCGTTGGCGATCTTCTTGGCCTTTTCAAGCTCGGTATTGACCCGGAGAGCTCTCGCTTCCCGTATGATCATTTCCGCCAGACGAGGGGCATTTTGATCACCGTTCATGGCTTTGCCGAGAAGTTCTTTCATTCTGGCCGAAAGCTTGTTGACCTTGGTCGGATCATCAATTTTTCCGACGATCTTTCCGAACTGTACCATAATCTTCCCTAGTTTTTCCCCTATCTCCTCTCCAGTCCTTGACCCCGGCCCCCGTGGGCGATCTGGCTGAGACCCCCTCGGATCGGCGGCTTTTTTCGGATTATTGTCGGCGCAACTCTGGCAAGTCGGATACCGCCTGGCCTTTTTTCCCCCACAAACTGGACAGATCCGGGCTTTACTGTCCGAAACAAACCCTTTTCGCCCCCTGTGGTCCAAGTTTGGTCGGCTTTTTTCAGGAACCAAAACACTCACCGCCCTTTTCAAAGTGATTTAGTCACAGGCTATTAAAAAAATCGATCTTTTTCAAGAGCTGACCTTAAAACGACGATCTGTTAGATTGGGCCGATGGAGGAGATTGGCATTGTCGGCTTGACAAATGTCGGCAAATCAAGCCTCTTCAACGCTCTTAACCATCGCCGGCTGGCTGAAGTCGCCGACCGACCGTTCACGACAATCGAGCCGAATATCTCGGTCGTCAGTTTGCCGGATCGCCATCTCCTCGCCATCAGAGAGAGACTTTCGCCGGAAGCCAAAGCGATTCCGGCGACCTTAAAGATCGTTGATATCGCCGGCCTGATCGAGGGAGCAAGCCATGGTCTCGGTCTCGGCAATCAATTTCTAGCCAAGATTCGAGAGGTCGAAGCGATCTGGATTCTGCTTCGCGGATTTTCTGGCCAGAGTGAAAAGATCACTCCGAGAGACCAATTAAAAATTATCTTGGCCGAACTCGAAGCGGCCGATCGGGATCACCCCCAAGCGCCCTCGCTCCTCGTAAAGCCAAGATTGATCGTTCTGAACCTTGATCAGGAAGAGCTTGGACGAGAAAATCGCTCCTTGGCGGAAAAATACCAACTGGCAGGTGAAAATCCGGTCGCCATCTCGGCCAAACTCGAGTCCGAAATGACCGAGCTTTCAGCGGCCGACCAAACGGCCCTCCTTCGAGAACTCTCGCTCGAGCGTCAGCCATGCGATCAGCTCCTCGAAGAGAGCAAAAAGCTTCTCTCCCTCGTCGCCTTCTACACCTTAAAGGCCGATCAGGTTCAAGCTTGGCTGATCAAGCGAGGGACGAGGGCCAGCCTGGCGGCCGAGAAGGTCCATTCCGAGATCGGCCGGGGCCTGATTCGGGTCGAGGTTTTATCACTCGAGGACTTTTTGACCGTCGGCAGTTTTCAGACGGCTAAAATCAAAGGCCTGATCAGAAGCGAGGGCCGAGACTATGAGATCAAAGAGTCGGAGATCGTTCTCTTTCGGTTCAACCGTTAAAAGTCTTTGACGGAGAGACCTTTTGTGTTAGGCTCGAGGAACAGACTTTAAGAGAGAATGAGATGAAAAAATACCGTTTGGTGGTTCTGGTTTCGGGCAAGCTTTCGGACGACGAAGCGCTGGCAAAGATTGACGAGTTGAGGGGCCTGATCAATCAGGCCTCGGGCAAAATCGAGAGCGAGCGAGTTTTGGGCCGGAAAGCTCTCGCCTATGGGATCAAGGGCGAGACGAGCGGCCATTTTTTTGAATCGATAATCGAGCTTGAGAAAGAGACGGTTCAGTCTTTAAGCCACCAACTTGAAACCGATCCGGCGGTCGGCCGTCATCTCATTCAGAGCCACAATCAACTCAAGGCCGAACGTCAAGAGAAAAGGCTCAAAAGAGCCGAGGAGAGGGCCAAGGAAAGGCTTGAGAGTCAAGATGTCGTTGAAACGGCCGCCAGACAGGAGAAACTGGCCGAGAAACTTGAAGAGATAGCGAAAGAGGCTTAGTCGGCCGGAAAGCTAAAACTCAAATCTGGAAATAGAATCTGCCGAGACCGAGACGCGTCGGCGGCGACTCTCGTGTTATCGAGGCCTTCAATGAGATCGAGAAAGGAGTCAATGACAAGAGTCTTTTCGACCAGGCCAGAGAGT
>CAYJQE010000016.1:0-13595 GCA_964372245.1 uncultured Candidatus Saccharibacteria bacterium | reverse complement strand
CTTTTGAACCTTCCACCTCCCGATAGTATCGGAATCTTGACACAATATTAAATTAAAATGCCGCTTTCAAGTCCCCGGCTGCGAGACAACAAAAGCGATTAAACTCTCGGCCATCCGGCCTTGTTTTAAAAGCATTGTTTCGAGAAAGCCGTTTTCTTTGGAGCTTCATTCCTTCCGCGGTCGGTCGGCCCCGTTCTTTCTCGAAATGAAAAAGAGCGCGGACAAGAATGGGGCTCACTAATCAAATTATTGGCCCCTCCGCCGCGCCCTTTTTGTGCCAGTAGCGCGGATGGTTCGGCCCTAAGATGCCTCCAGGACAACCTAAGGCGGTCCTCGCTACTACCTCCTTGCTCTCCTCCTCGTGTTTGTCTTTGTCTTCAGCAAGGAACGGAGGGAATTCTGACAATTCGCAATTAGCGCTCAAAAAACGCTAGAGGCGTCCCGAAAAACCGGGAATTGCCACAATTCCTTGCGTTCCTCGCCGAAACCAAAGTAGTATATACTACAAAAAGCAAGCTGGGATAGAACTTTTCTCCACCTTTCAATGAACAGCTCTATTTTAGCAGCCATTCTTTATTCTGTCAAGAGCCACCGGCTCGATGCGCTTTAGGCCAAGAATTGTAGTATATACTAAACCGACTTCCGGCCACCAGAAAAGATCTTCTGGTAGTATATACGAGTCACTGAATCGCGAAAGATTCGCGAGTTAGTATATACTAGTCTGACATCCAGAAAAAAACTGCGAGAATAGTATATACTATAGTTAAACAATCGAGACAGACTTGAAAAATAGTATATACTATTCAGCGACTCCGACGAGTCAAAAAACCGGCTCGTTCGAATAGTATATACTAAATCTATCGTGCCTTATCTCGCTTGGAGTAGGAGTTTTCCAGATTTATCTTGTCCTAAAACCGGACTCATTCCGATCGGGACGACCAAGAAAGTCGACCGAACTCGACCGAGAAATTAGGCCTCATTGTAATCAAATTCCGTCCCGATCGGTTCTTCATTCGGGGTCTCAAAAGCGGTCGTCTCTTTTGGCTGACTGACCTCGAGTCTGGTCTTTTCAATTGAAGAGAACCGAGTTTGCGCGGGCCGAAAATAAAGTTCAACTTGGCCGATCGGACCATTGCGATGCTTTCTTATAAGAATATCGGCGATATTCTTTCTGTCGGTTTCCGGATCGTAATAGTCTTCCCGATAAATAAAAGCCACGACATCGGCGTCCTGTTCAAGCGAGCCGGATTCGCGAAGATCGGAAAGTTGGGGAATTTTCGGACTCCGCATCTCAACCGCTCTCGAAAGTTGAGAGATGGCCAAAACTGGAATATTGAGTTCTCGCGCCAGATTTTTCAGGCCTCGGGAAATTTCTGAAATTTCTTGAACCCGATTGGCTTCATTGGCAAACTGCCGACCGGTCATCAGTTGAAGATAGTCAACGACAATCAATTTCAAGCCCGAGTCGGCCATCAGCCGGCGGGCCCTTGTCCGAACTTGAGAAACGGTTTGAGACGGGGTGTCATCAATATAAAGCGGAGCTTCTGAAAGAATCCCCATCGCGTAATTGATCTTCGGGAAATCGTCATCGGTTAAATTGCCGGTCCGAAGCCGCCAAGAATCAACGAGTGAGATCGAAGAAATTAAGCGATCAACGAGTTGTTCTTTGCTCATCTCGAGAGAAAAGATCGCGACCGACATTTTTTCCTCCAGAGCGACATGCTCGGCGATGTTGAGAGCCAGGGAGGTCTTGCCCATTGAGGGTCGGGCGGCCAAAATCACAAAATCCGACGGCTGGAGACCGGAAAGCAAATTGTCGATCGCTTGAAATCCAGTCGGCACCCCGCGCAAAACTCCTTTTTCCCTATGAAGTCTGTCGAGTCGTTCAAAGGCCTCGGTCAGAACTTCTTTAATCGGGAATACGGTCTGACGCAAAAAGCCGGTCGAAACTGAAAGAAGCGCGCTTTCGGCCTGATCAATGACCGTGTCGGCATCGTCATTAGAACTAAAGCAAAGCGAGCGAATGGTTTGAGTCGTCCTGATCAGCTTCCGAAGGAGCGATTTTTTACGAACAATCTCGGCATAGAACTGAATATGCGAAGCGGTTGGAACGACCGTTAAAATCTCGGAAAGATAGCCGCCGCCGCCCGAAGATTCCAACTGATTTTTCCGCTCAAGCAGTTCGATCAAAACGACCAGGTCGATCGGCTGATGCTTCTCAAACAATTCGAGCATTGCCAAGTAGATTGCCTGATGACGAGGATCAAAAAAATCGTCGTACTTAAGGCTGTCGGCGACCCTCATCATTGACTCGGGTTCAACCAGAACCGAGCCCAAAAGCGACTGCTCGGCCTCTAGGCTGTGAGGAATCTCTTGAACTTCAGGCCGCTTATTTTCTGCCGCTCCTTCTGCCATCAGTGTCAGGCTAACCGAAAAGAACTGAGAGTTCAAAATCGGAATCCAAAAAGCCCAACTGAAATCGAAAAAGACTTTTAGGTCACCATTAAAGCTAAAAGTTGGTTGCCAGTTTCCTCTAGATTTTCGCCTGATTGATCGCTTCAAGCTTTTGGTTTCTCGACAAAATCTGGCTTCAAAAGTCCATGTGTCAAAGGGTTCCGGCTGACTGGTCTAGGTTTCGAACGTCAACATTATTTAACGGTTCAGGGCCTAAAGCGCGAACAAGGTTTGGCAATCTGCCACCGACTCGACTCGATTCTCGAACGAAGATAGCAACTTAAAAGACCACGAGAAAAGTCCTAAAAGCTTAGTTCGAACTAGCTCAAGCCGGCCGTGAAAAAAGTGGCTGCCAGAGGCTATAATTTAAGAGAAAAAAAAGGCTCCTGACCCCTTTTATTCCCTTTTATTTCCCCTCTTTTATTTCGGTTGGCTCTACAATAGGCGAGACGCGATCCGACAATGGCTAAAGAAGGCTGGTCGCGTCACGGTTTGTGACTCTCTTTGCCTGGTCTCGCTGACAAGCCTCTGTGTCAATAACGTGGTAGTCGTTTCTGTTTTTGTCTTCACTTTGGAAAAAACCCCGTCACTTCAGCGAGCTGATCAAGCTGCTGCTCCCTATCATGGTGTAACGATCTTTTTTCTGATAGCAGCGATCTGCTCCGTTATCGGAAAAGCAATTGAGAGACCTCGACCAGCTAGGGAGCCAACTGAAGGTCTCGGTCAGGGTCAAGATCGGTCAGTCAGGGCGGTGATAGTCGCCCGAATCAAGGATTTCAATGGCCAGCTTGAAGCTCAAAAAAAGCTTTATGAAGAATCGGGAACCGAATACGAGACGATTGAAGGGCTTGAGGCTGAACTTGAGCTTCTGACTAGCCTCCGTGACCGGCTCGACAATCTGCCTCAAAATCTCTGCCTAAAAGCTCCATTTCCCGAAGGCCAGCTCTCGACTGACGCCTTGGCGAAAGTGATCGCCGACGTTGAGCAAGACCTCGAAACACTCAGCATAGATCACTCGGCTTAGATTACTCGGCATAGCAAGGGACTAGCCACAAGCCCCGTCGGTAGTTGTTAACGGACGGGGCTTGACCTAATTTCCCCCATCAGATTAGAGGTCCTCCTCGGTTTTCTTCTCACACCAGATAATAGGAGAACAAGCGGGAAAAATTAACCCTCCCCCTCAAAAAGCTCGACCGCCATATTCCAGCGAGCAGCTTCGTCAAGTGGCGACTCTCGTTGGTCGGTCCAACCTTTCAAGACGACTACTTTGACCTCGAGCAAAACAGTTTGACCAAAGAGCTCCTTCATCGCCTTCTCGATCGAGCGTTTGATTTTTAGACTTAGCAATCGCTCGGCATAAAATGGCAAATTGGTCGCGATAGTCACTGTCGAATTCTGATCAATAACTTGAACCTTAATCGGTCGGCAATCAGCCAAAATAACCGAGATCGCTTGGTTCTTCGGGCGCATTTTGACGATCAAGTCTTGCCACCGCTCAAGCACCTGATCAATCAAAAGATCGCCGGTTGCTTTCTTTCTGGCTGTTTGCTTGACCGGCGGAGACGCCTCGGTTGGCAAGACTCGGCCTAGTTGAGACTGCCAAATCATCATCTCAAGGGGCAAAAGTGGCAGGGGGCTGGTTTTTTGAGCCTGTTTGGCGGCGATCAGATTTTTCAAAAGCGAAAGGCCTGAAAGAACGAGGACCGGATCTCTCTTCTCGCCCTTTTCAAACTCGGAATAAAGACGATCGCGCTGGAGGCGGATCAGAAGATCAATCAGTCGGGGCACATCGCCGCCCGAACTTTCAAACTCGAGAAGTTTTTTGTTGGCCTCAAAAGCCAACATCGGATCGGCCAACATCCGAAAAAGGGCCGAGAGTTCTTGATCGGTCATCAGGCCAAGTCGCGACACCAGACTCTTGCTTGTTAACTTCGAAGCCTCAACCGACTGCTCAAAAAGATTGATCGCGTCTCGATGACTTTGATCGGAGAGATAGGCGATTAGCTCCAAGGCCTCGGTCTCGGCCTCTATCTTCTCGGCCTCGGCTATCTCTTTCAGGTTTTTGACGATCTCCGCCGCCCGACTTCGGCGAAGATCGAATCGCTGAACCCGAGAGAGCACGGTTTCCGGCAAACGGTGGACTTCGGTCGTGGCGAAGATGAAAAGGACATGACTCGGCGGCTCCTCAAGCGTCTTCAAGAGAGCGTTAAAGGCCTCCTTTGAGAGCATGTGAACTTCGTCAATGATATAGACTCTCTTTCCTCCTTCGATCGGCTGAATCTCGATTCTCGACCGAAGCTGTCTAATTTCATCGATTCCTCGATTGCTGGCGCCATCAATCTCCATCACATCGGGATGGCGACCTTCGGCAATCGCCAAACAGGTTCGGCATCGCCCGCAAGGAACGGTTTTTCCCTTTAACTCTTCGGTTTTAGCTCGGCAGTTGACCGCTTTGGCAAGAATGCGAGCCAGGGTCGTCTTGCCGATCCCCCGCGGTCCGGCAAAAAGATAGGCCTCAGCGATTCTCCCTTCTGAAAGCTGATTCTCAAGCACGGCCAAAACATGCTCTTGGCCAATAATCCGATCGAAGCTTTGGGGTCGGTGTTTCTGATAAAGGCTCATAATTTAGCTTGCTTGATTCAAAATTGAAGGGCAACATGAAAATGCCACCGGCATCATAACAGAGTTCACCTAAACTAAAATTATCAACTAATTTCATTTCGCGCTAATCCGACGGTTCGAGCTCGGATCAAAGCATAAGGGAGAGTCTGGCAATGAGACAGAGGATTCTGGCGACAAAGTTAGGTCGAAATCTTGGCGTCAATCGAGACCAATCAAATGAACTGATCAAAAAGATCTTAAGCGTCATGACCGACCGGCTCCGAGAGAAGAGAGAGCTGATCCTCCCTCGACTTGGCCGGTTTAGACTTTTCGACCGACGAGCGATGGAGGTCAACAATTTTGGCAAGGGCGACAGCTTCAAGCTCGGAAAATCGGTCCTGATCAAATTTCGAGCCGACAAAAAATTGAACCGAGCGATCAATCAATCAGAACCCGAAAGTCCAAAAAAACCGATTAAGATCAGGCTTGAGAAAAGCGATCAGGGCCAAGACGAGGCCAACATCGATCCCGGCTTGTTCAGCCGCCAACCGGCCAAAAATTATCATCGGCCTCGTCACCAAAAAGATTTTTCAACGGGCCGAATCGCCTTGCGAACAAACCTGATCGGCCGGTCGCTCCGCTCGATCTTCCATCAAGCCGATCTTTATCAAGCCGGCGGTCTAAAAATTGGGCTGTTTCGCGACCAGGCGGCGATCTCTTTTGAGACCGCTCAAGGGGAAATTTTCTCAACCGAGCTGCCGGTTGTCTTCGGACGAAAAATTATCTCCGAAATCAAAGAACTAGCTAGGCTTTCGGACGGTCTAACCGAGGGAAGTTTTGAGCTTTCGCTCGGACCAAAAAGAGAACTTTTGGCTCAAGTTCGCGCCTTGTCGGTTGTCGGCGGCCTTTCGCTCAAAATTGACCTTTTCGATCCCAAGTTTCTCGATCCAAGCCTTCAAGACTTTTTCTTTGACCAAGACCAGCTTGAACTTGTGCTCGAAGCGATCTCGAAACCAGAGTTCTCGATAGTTTTGGTCGGGCCGAGAAAAAGCGGTCTTTCAAGCCTTTATTATAGCCTAATCTCGACTCTCAACCAAAGAAAAATCATCTCGATCGAGTCTCAACCGATCGGCCTCTTTAAAAATTTCTTTCAGGTCCGAGCTGGCAATGAGCTCAATTACCAAGGTCTGAAACGATTGATTGACCAAGCGACAAAGCAGCAACCCGAACTTCTCGGCCTCCACGATCTCGCCGAGATACGACTGGCCAACCAAGTCGTCAATCTCCCCTACCGAGGCGTCAATAGCCTTTGGGCCATGCCCGGCAGTTCGGCCCTTTCGGCCTTAAAACGAATCATTTCCAGCGAGCAACCCGAGCCGATTCTCGATCAGCTCAAAATGATTGTCGCCTCAAGACTGGTCAAAAGCCTTTGCCAAGAGTGTTTAAGTCTCGACAAAAGATTCAGTTCCCGCTTGAGAGATCGCGCGAGCGAGGGCTACTTTAAATCGTCCGGCTGCCCTCACTGCGGCCAAATTGGCCAGACCGGCAGCCTGCCTCTCTGCGAAGTACTGCCGGTCGAACGAGCGCTCGTCAACCGCCTCAAACAAGCGGCGCCGGCCAGAGATGTCATCGAGACGGCTCGAGCGAGCGGTTTTCAGCCTCTGGTCGAGACCGGGCTAAAAATGGTCAGGGCTGGCCAAACCTCGCTCGAGAGCTTGGAAGCCGCTCTCTAAAGAGCGATAAACCGATGTCAAGACGCAAAAGACTTAAAAGTTCGCCGCTCGACCCGCGGCCAATATGAGGATCGGGTGCCCGCTCAAGGTCGGCCCGGATCGGCAAGGTTTTCGGCCAATCCGAAAACCAAATTTTACTTGATAAAGACGCGATTGATCGAGCCAGAAAAATATCATATTCCGGTTCTTTCAAAAGAAGTCGTCGAGTTTTTGCTTCATAACCCGGAGCTAAAAACGATTCTGGACGGCACCCTCGGCGCCGGCGGTCACGCGCTCGCCCTGCTCGAGGAGGCGAAAAAACGCGACTTGAAACTCGATCTTGTCGGCCTCGATCTTGACCGGCAGGCGCTTCAAACGGCCAATCTTCGGCTCGGCCGCCTAGGCTTTCAAATCGAGACCGTTAATGACTCTTTCCGCTATCTCAACCGGATTCTCGACCAGCTAAAAATTGACCGGCTAGACGGCGTCCTGCTCGATCTCGGTCTCTCGAGTCTCCAGCTTGAAAACCCCTTCGCCGGTTTTAGTTTCCAAGGCTCCGGCCCGCTCGACATGCGGTTTGATCGTTCACCGGAGAGTCGACAAATCAGAGCTTTTGAGATAGTCAATCGCTGGCCGGAGGTCGAGCTGTATCAAGTTTTTCGCGATTTCGGCCAAGAGAGACGAGCCTCCTTGATCGCCAGAGCAATCGTCGAACGACGAAGACAAGGTCCGATCGAGACGACAAAGCAGTTGGCCGATCTTGTCAGTTCACTGATTCCCCGCCACGACCGACGCCACCCAGCGACAAAAATCTTCCAGGCTCTTCGGATCGGCGTCAACGATGAGCTTTCGGCTCTTTTGGAGTTCATGCCGTCGGCAATCGGCCGACTTTCAACCGGCGGCCGGATCGTCATCATCAGCTATCACTCGCTCGAAGACCGGATCGTTAAACGGAGCTTTAAGGCGGCAAAGGAGAAAAACGAGCTTCTGATCCTGACAAAAAAGGTCATTCGGCCAAGCGTTTCGGAGATCGAAGGCAATCCCAAAGCTCGCTCGGCTAAGCTCCGGGCGGCGGAAAAGCTCTAAAGGCAAAAAAAGGGGAGCTTTGAGATATAGACAAATTACGCGATAAGACTCCAAGCAATTGGACTAAAAGGCTCGAACGCCCGGCCAAGTCCTTCGAGTCCGACCAGAAAGCCTAAGTTCTCGCCCGACATTGACCGGGTCGCCGAAAAGTTCTCCGAAGAAAATGCTCTAATCGGCAAGCCGGCCGACTGTCCTAAAGTCCGTCTTGACCGGAAAAGACCGCGAAATCGAAAAGGTCGATCACCGTTCCGGTTGTCCGGTTGAGAGTCGCGACCAGCTTCCGTTTGACATTGCCAAAGTAGCCGGTCGACTCGATCATGGTCAGACCAGTATCTATGGCCGTATCGCCAGAAATTCGCTCGAGCGTGAGTTTGACCGGATTGTCAAAGGCGCGAATGATTAATCTGCCCCCGCCCGGAACCACCGCCTGCCTAACATCGAGATTGGCGCCGGGCAAGCGAACAAGACAACCGGGCACGATGCAAGCTCGCTCTTGACCGCCCGGCCCGACAACCTTGACCTCAACCCGAGTCTGGCCCAATCCGGATTTCCGCTGAAAACCGAGTTTGACCGTTGTGTTGGTTTGAAAGTTGGTGAATTCAAAAAATTGATCCTTGAGAATATCGAGTGTCGCCTGATCGGCCTTATGCCAAATTTTCAGGTCGTAATACTGGTTAAAAGCCTCGGGAATGGCCGGCCCGCCAGTCGAAAGTTCAACCGTCCCGATCTCTTGGTCCTCGCTCAAATTGATTCTCAAAGCCTCGGTCGTCGCCCCTGAGGCCCCGGCCGGCAGTTCGATGTCTCGGTTGTATCGAAACCGCAAGAGGCCGTCCTCAACCCCGGCCTCGGCCGCAAAATAGGCCGCCGAAGAATCGGTCAGAGCGGCGACCGATCGAAGCTCCCTGACCGTAAGCCTTGACGAACCGATCAAGACGACCGACAGAGTGCCGATAATCAGGAGGGTGATCAACAGGGCCGCTCCCTCTTTCGAGTTTCGCATCATTCCCATCCTAGCAAAAAGCCGCGGTCGCCCGCTCAATCTTTTTGGGCCGGCCAAAAGGCTTGCCAATCAATCAGGCGCCATTCTGATAAAAACAACCCGCCGAGCGATCTTGAACTCTCTCGCCAAACCGAGCAGATCGAGTCCGCTAAAAGACCAGACTTGATCGGGAAGGTGCATAAGTTCAGGCACATATGAGACTCTGGTTTAAGCCAGGGATATGGGAATTTTCAACAAGTTTCGCGGCGCAAAAGGTTTCTTGAGTATGTGGGAGCGAGCGCTATGTTTCCGCTGCCTATAATTAGTGAAAAAGCAAAAGAAGGGCGCCACGCACTAGCGTTCTGGGAAAAGTATGGAGCTGAGGCAACAAAGGAAGCCTTCAAGGTCTCACGCGCCACCTTGTATCGGTGGCAGAAGTCTCTTTGGAAACACCGGGCCAAACTAGAGGGCCTCAAGGCAAAGAGCGCGGCAGTTCAACAGGCAACTCGTTGATTGGCTCGTCTGGCACAACGCGCGTCGTTCCCAATGGTCACTTGGCATGCTCTCACCTTTAGCATACGTTTGCTCCAAATTAACAGCCCCGGAGTCTCAAAAAGCGCTGGACGGATACGAGAAGCTGACTTTTAAAAGCAGTTCGGCTAGACTGTAAAACTGGCTGGCCGCTATCGTCTAGCTCGGTCTAGGACGCCAGCTTCTCAAGCTGGAAACTCGGGTTCAAATCCCGATAGCGGCGCCAAGTCGTGATTGGTTTTTTTTGTGGCTGAAGACAAAGACGGCCCGGCCGGCATACGGGCGCGTCGTCTTTAATTTCGGAAGTTGCGCGGCAAATCGACCGTTTTGAACATTTTCCAAAAATGGCGTCAAAAGATCGAGCGGCTAAAATCTTTAAAAAAAGTTATTCACTCTTTGCCGCCTCGACTAATCGCTCGGAGAAATCAATCAAAGTCGAATCGTTGGCGCTCGCCGTAAGATATGGCCAGTCAAAAACGATTCGAGCCGGCGCCAAAAAAGCGCCCGACTCCTCGATGATCCCCTGATCGAAAGGGATCATGGCGACCTGTTTGCCGACCAGAAAACGAGCCTCGATCAAAAATCGGGCGGCCGCGCCGATCGCGGCTAGGAGCTTGCCCCCATCTTTCGCCTCAACTAGCAACGCCTTTAGCTTTTCCAACTTTCCGAAACTGGTCTCATCAAAATCGCCCACCAAAACCAGGACTCGATAATTCTCAAGCTCGATCTCGTCAAGAGATTTATTGACCATAATTTCACCGCTCTCAATCAAAACCGAGCCGCGAAATTCGGAGGCAAGATGGAATTCGATTTTGGCCTCGTCGAGAGCGGTCAAAACAGCCGCAAGCTCCGCTCCCCGAAAACTCTCTCGATTAATCACGACTAAAACTTCGGCCACCCCATAAGATTATCACGGCGACCGTAAATGGCGAGCTCGAAAGATCCAATGGGCTTGAACTTGAAACTGGCCTTCAAAGAAAACGCTCGATCAAGAACCGAATCTCGGCCAAGTCTGGTAAACTGAAGCGGTGGTCTCGATCTCATTTCATGGCGCGGCCCGGGAGGTGACCGGCTCGAATTATTTAATTGAAGGCAAAGGCCAAAGAATTGTTGTTGACTGCGGCCTCTTTCAGGGCAACGAAAAACGCCAGCGACCAAAAAACCTGGCCCCGTTGCCATTTCAGCCGAGAACTGTTGATTCTGTCCTCCAAACCCACGCCCACCTCGATCACACCGGCCGATTGCCAAAACTTTTCGCCGAGGGCTATCGAGGAAAGATTTTAGCCACCGCCCCGACTAAAGACCTGGCGAGAGTCGTCCTCGAAGACACCGAGCAATTGGCCCTCTCCGACCTTGACCGATCTGGCCAACCGCTGATTTTTTCGACCTTGGCTCTTGATCAAACTTTTAAGAGCTACCAAACGGTTGACTATCGAGAACCGATTGATCTCGGATCGGGCGTTAGGGCAATCTTCCGTGACGCCGGCCACATTCTTGGCTCGAGTCTGATCGAGTTTTTAATCGAGGACGAGTGGGTTGTCTTTTCCGGCGATTATGGCAACCCGCCGGTTCCGATCCTTGAACCGCCCGAGACGATTCAGGGTTGCGATGTTTTAGTCATCGAATCAACATACGGCGACCGGTTTCACGAACCGCCAGTCAAAAGAGCCGAAAAATTGCGTCAAGCTTTAATCGAGACAATCGAGCAGGTCGGCGTCCTTTTGATCCCAACTTTCGCCATCGAGCGGGCCCAAGAACTGCTCTACGAGCTCGACCATATTGTCGAAACTCGCGGCCCAAAAAATATCCCGATTTTCTTCGATTCGCCGATGGCAATCAGGGCGACAAAGGTCTTTAAACGCTATGAGCAATTCTGGAACAGAGAGGCGCGGGCCGAGAAAAAAAGAGGCAACGATTTTTTTGATTTCCCTCGCCTGAAACTGACCGAGTCAACCAGAGAATCGAAGGCGATCAACGACTGTCCGCCGCCCAAAGTGATTATCGCTGGCGGCGGCATGATGCAGGGTGGTCGGATTCTTCACCACCTTAAAAAATATCTCCCCCTCCCGTCAACGACTATCCTTTTTATCGGCTATCAGGCCGAGGGGACGCTCGGCCGGAGGCTCTTTGATTGGTCAAACACTGAACCACCGGCTCAAAACTTTGCCGTTTCGATCCACGATCAAAAGATCCCGGTTCGGGCCAGAATTAAGGCCATCGGCGCCTATTCGGCTCATGCCGATCAAAGAGGACTGCTCGACTTCATCGAGAAGATGAGAGAGCGGCCAAGGAAAATTTTTGTCACTCACGGCGACTCCAAGGTGATGACTACCTTTTCAACGATTCTCAAACGTCGCCTCCCAAAAAGTCAGATCATCATGCCGGCTTTTCACAGCCGACATGAGATTTAGCTAATTGGGACTTTTTTCCTTTTGAACCACCGATTCCTTATGGCGCCTGATCGCTTGGACAACTTGACCGGAATCTTTCAAGCTTTCAGTGAAAAGAACATGATCCATGTTCAGTCTCATCTCATCGGCCGGTCCGTGAATTTCATCGCCCAGCTTAACCAGCCCTAATTGAGGCTGACTCTGTTTGTTTGAAGAATCATTTTCCGGAGCCGGCTGGAGCTGCTGCTCAACTCTTAAGTAATAGATGTCTTTAATCACGATCTCGTCTTTGCCTCTTTTGGCCACTTTGCCGAAGTAAACCTGACCGTTGGTCAGAAACACCGCTTCATAACCGCCAGACAGAGATTGGACGGTCGGTTTTCCGGTTCGCGCTCGAATAACCGCGCCAAGATAATAGGCGGCCGCGGACACGATCGCCACCACCACTAAGGCGATAACAACTGTTTTGATCTTCACGCAATCTCCTTTTTCCCTTTTTTAGTGAGTCCCATTAATTGATTAAAACACAGCTTATCTGACGATCAGCCAATCCAGAGTCAATCCTTCCGGCGCCTTAGTCTCAAAGTTAATGATTATTCTATCAGACTGCTTGGTCAGACCGAAAACGATCGGCTGGGATGGCGTGACAAAGGCCAAGTAGTTTCTATCAGCTTGAGGCTTTCTAAACACAATCTCAAGACTGGTCGCGCCCTTAGCCACCGGCAGGGCTAATCCCTTAAGATCGGCGTTTAGAACCAGATTGCCCTTGAGCTCAAGGTCGCCCTCGGACACAAGCTTTTCTTTGGCAACAAACGTCTTTTGAGCAACAACCGGCGCCTTAAAGGTTGTTTCACCCCAAACAACCAAACTCCCCCTGAACTCAGCCGGGCCAACAACTTTCAGACGACCTGTTCGCAAAAGGCCGGCTACCTTAAGCGCCTGGTAAGTCGGCGTTTGGGTGCCCTGGATACTCTCGCCCGAAGACGGGTTGTACCAGAAATTGCTGACAAACATCATAACCGTCCCCTCGTCGCCGCTAAATGACCCCAAAGCCACACCGGCCACCTTGGCGCTTGAGGTCGCCTTCATTGCCCGACCGGGTTTGGACGAGGCGGTCAAATAGTCGCCGGGCGAGATGTCGCCCGACTGGCCGGAAACTTTCACCATTATCCGGCCTGAAAGCGCGACCGGTTTGGGATTATCAGAATCTTTAATGTTGTGACCGACCGAGGAGAAATCGCCGTAGTTGTCAACAACGACTCCCAAAGTGTTGGCTTGATTGGCGATCGTAGCCTTGACCAGCCTTTGGATCGAGTTTTGATCATTAGTTTTAACCAAGTCCGGACCGATCGCCACCAAATCAGTGTATTCAACATCGCTTGAAACCGGATACATCTCGGCATAGTCAGCCGCCGGCGTGCCGGCGCAGTCAACAATCTCGACATCGGAAACCGAGGCCCCGCTTCCGGCCGAGTGACTGCCGCACAAGGCAACCGAGGTTTGGGTCCCGGCCAAATTAATCTGAACTCGACCAGCGACATCGAGCTTCATATTGGCCGCCGGCGACCCGCCAATGCCAACCTGATCGGTTGAAGCGTCAACAAACAAAAGATTGGCGTCGGCATCGCCCTCGACCCGGAAATCGGAGTCGGTCCCGCCTTCGTTAAAAACAACGCCACCCCCGTCAGTCAGAATGGCAAAATTCTGCGTGGAGGCGCCCGTGATATTGGATATGTAAAGTCCGCGAGCGTTTGTCAGCCCTCCGGAGCCAGTGATAGAGGGCGTTGAGACCCGCAGGGCGTTCCAAGTAGTAATCGGACCGGTTGAGGTCAGGTCAACCCC
>CAYJQE010000015.1:0-15795 GCA_964372245.1 uncultured Candidatus Saccharibacteria bacterium | reverse complement strand
CGCTTCGCGCGTCCCACCTTCTGGCTTCGAAAAACCGTTAAGTTATATACTGGTGGGTCCGGCAGGATTCGAACCTGCGACCACCGAGATATAAGCTCGGGGCTCTAACCGCTGAGCTACGGACCCCTAGAAACACTATACAAAACCTAGTGAAATCGACCACCAAGATCGCCTCAATCGTTGACAGAGAGCCGATTTTTTGATATAATCATAAGCGAAAGTTGGGGACTGATCGGGCTTTTGTCCTCAATAAAAAAACCAAAATAAAAGAAGAATGCCAGAAAAAAATGACAATCTAGCTTTCGAAAATCGTACGGGCTCGTCAGTCGAAGATAAAAGCTCATTTTCGCTCAAGCGGAATTTAATCTTTCTCGCCTCGAGTTTTCTTCAGGCCTTGGTCTTGGCCCTCTTGCCCTTCACTCTTTCAATCAGACCGCCAACCGAAGCTTCGGCTCAGACTTTTGATCCGGGTCAGGTCGTCGTTTTTGAGGCCGGAG
Organism: uncultured Candidatus Saccharibacteria bacterium; assembly: GCA_964372245.1. Classification (GTDB taxonomy): domain Bacteria; phylum Patescibacteriota; class UBA1384; order CAYJQE01; family CAYJQE01; genus CAYJQE01. The sequence goes on along the minus strand of CAYJQE010000015.1, from coordinate 15,298 downwards.
GCAAAAAGTTGGCGACGGTCGTCAGCCAACCAATCGTCGTCTCCATCCCCAACGATCAAGATTTTATCATCGGCTCGGAGGCTCTGACCAATTTCTTTGATCTCTTGGAGAACGGACAAAGGGCGATAATCAACAAGCAAAAAGTTAAAAATTTTGCTCGGGCTCTGGCAAAACATATTGATAAAGAGCCAAGTCACGAGTTAACTAATGATTTGACTGGAGAGACAATTCAGGCCGGATCGAACGGCCGAATCATCAATCAAGAAGACCTGGCCGATGAGATATCGCAAGTTCTGCTGGGACTGGCCAACAATCCAATCAACGCCAATGTCCTTTCTCAAGAAATTCCCTTCCGCCGACTCAAGCCCGGTCAGGCCGGCAAGCTGATCGAGATTGATATCAAAAGACAGACTTTAAGCCAGTGGCAAGATGGCCTGCTTCTTGGCGAGTATAGAGTCTCGACCGGCAAGCGGACGGCGCCAACGCCGCTTGGCGAGTTCAAAATCGCCAACCATATCGGCCGGGCTTATTCTCGAAGATATAAGCTTTATATGCCTTACTGGATGGCGCTTACCGGCCCAAAGGGCTATCAGGGCTATGGCATCCACGAACTGCCGGAGTGGTCGAGCGGCCTCAAAGAAGGCGCCAGTCATCTTGGGATAAGAGTCTCTCATGGCTGTATTCGACTTGGCGTCGGCCCGGCCGAGCTGATCTACAACTGGGCTGAAAATGGCACTCGGGTCGTTATCCACAAATGATTGGCCAGTCAGCCGCCGATTAAGAGCCTTTGAGCTCCCGCTCTTTAGCCCTTTCTTGGCTTCTTGCCCTCTCATTTTTCGCTTCTTCCAAAAACCGAAGCTCTTCTAGAACTCGGATTTTCAGTTTCTCGCTCCCTTAAACGACTGCTTATCGGACTCACGCGAGATCCAATCTCGCTTTAGACCTTTATTTTTGATTCAGGCCTTGCCCTTAGTTTCCCGATCCTGTAATCGTTAATCTTTTCCCTTTAGTCTTTCAATGATCTCTTTCGCGCCGTCAATAGAGGTCGAAAGAACTCTCGAGACAGTCTCAACCGCTCCGTCGCCGAGTTCTTCGGCGGCCGCTATCGCGCCTTTTATGGCCGCCTCGGTAACGCGGCCGACATCGCCGCCGGCCTTCTTGGCGCCGTCAATTGCTCCTTGAACGGCCGAAAGAGCCGATTTGCCAATATCGAGATCTCTTAAGCCAGCTTTTAAAAGAGCCTTTTTTGCGACCTCGGTCGCAACCTGAACAACATCGCTCCCGACCTCGAGGGCCGCCTCGACAACTCCGCCAGAGATCTCCCTGATCGCCGATGTCAGATCGCCTCCAATCTCGAGCACGCCGTCAACCACGCCGTCAACAATTTCACCAACCGGCTTGGTCACCACTGAAGCCTCCCGAAAAACGTCCAGGGCGACATCTCGAGTCACCCCCAAAACTCCGGCTCCAACCTTCCGCCCTCCCTCGAAGGCAGCCACCAATTTGTCCTTGGTCTGTTTCACCAGATTAAAAATTTGGCCTTCGATTGTCATTTAAGCCTCCTTAATTAGTTTAAGATCATCCTAACAAAAAACGGTCTCGAGGAAAAGTCCCCGAGACCGTTTGCGCTTTCATACTCTACTTCCGCGAGCGAACTAAGCCATCGGTCCCTCCGCCTCTCCCGCCCGCTTGGGAAAAGGTTCGCCGACCCAGCAATCGTCCTCGGCCAAGAGCCGAGAACAAGTAAGACAGGTGGTGGTTCCGTCGTCGGCGTTCCTGATCAGCCTGTGGCCGGCCCTCGCGTGATCGCGCGTGTCGCTGCTTTCAATCTCCCCGCCACTCTTCCCTTGCGGCGCCTCGTGCGCCTCGAGATCGGCCTCGGCCTTTGTGTCGTAACGGTGCTCGGACCGAACAGACTCGGCATGAGGGGCAAAAAGTCTCCCTTCTCGCTTTTCATACAAAAAAATCGCCTGTTCTTCTGAATAGGCCCATTGATGGCCGACCAGCAACTTTCCCGACCCAAACGAGTTTTCAAAAATGGCCCACAGCCACTTCTGCTGCCTTTGTTGTTTCTTCGGCAATTGCTTCTATACCCCCTTTTTTCAAAAACCCTGATTACAGCCCGATTTTAGCAAAAATCGGCCATTTTGTCATTCAAGCCTGCATAAGTTCAGAAACATATGAGACCAGAAAAATGCTCGTGGGGAGAGATTCAACCGGACGTTGAGCGAGGAGCTTCTGGTGTATCGCCGGCAGCTCTCGCGAGACGGCCTGCCGGAGTTCAACAGGCAACTCGTTGATTGGCTCGTCTGGCACAACGCGCGTCGTTCCCAATGGTCACTTGGCATGCTCTCACCTTTAGCATACGTTTGCTCCAAATTAACAGCCCCGGAGTCTCAAAAAGCGCTGGACGGACACAAAGCCTTGACAGGTTGAAAAAATGCCACTAGACTGTGCTGGTGTTAATAAAAAACCTTCAACCCAGTCAGCCGTTTAGCCGATTGACCGGCTGGCTGTGAAATCGTACGTTGATCGAGAGCTTTGCATTTCGGCCGGAACCTGTATCGCCGCCGCCCCGAAGGCCTTTAAGCTCGATCAGGAGGGCAAGGCCGTCTTTATCAGAAATGACGGAACCGAGAGTTCGGAGCTAACCGCCCTTTCGGAAATCGAAGCAACGGCCGAGGAGCTGATCGAGGCGGCTAAAGTCTGCCCGACGGCGGCAATTTTTGTCTATGACCAGAATGGCAAGCAGATTTGGCCGGAGAGCTAGCGGGCTTTTTTCACGAAGCCAGCCGCCAACCAGCGATCTCCGGCCAGGTCGAGGGTCGCTTGAGCTCTCGCCTAAGCGACTCCGGGTCGTCGCCTGAAATCTCGATCTGATCGAGATCAACCGCCCGACCCCTTTCCTTCAGAATCGAGAGATAACCAACCTCCTTCGAGGGATCAAAGCCCATCAAATAAGCGGCAACCGAATCGGCGGCCACCGGATCAAGCGAACCAACAAGCCAATTCGTCCTGACCATCTCTCCGCCGGCCGGACCGTTGCCCTCCATTGTCTCCGTTCCGTCAATGAAAGCGGCTTGGGCCGGGTGTTCAAGATAGACCTCGGCCAAAGTCTGGTGGGCCTGGCGAAAACCGGTGTGCAGCCAGGGCCAACGGGCATGGATTCCAAAGGGCGACGGTTTGACAACTTGACTGCCGACAATATGAGTCTTGAGAGCTAGGGTCAGAGTGTAGTAGGAGTGCATCTTCGCCCTGACGACGACAATATTGAGATCGGCCTCGGCAACCGTTTTGCTGAACGGGATCGGTTTTTTGTGAAAATTTCGATCGTAAGCAAAGGATTGAATCGTCTCATCGTCGTTCAAGTCGAGCAGCTGGATATTCCCGCTTCGCTCGAGCGACTGATAGTCAAAATTTCGGAAAGCTTTTTTTGTGTCGTGATAAGAGCCGTCGCCAATCAGGACTTTTTTGTCGGTCTGAAGACTGATGACATCAAGAATCGCCCGAACAGCCTCGAGGTCGGTAACGGCGTTCCGATTTCTGTCGGTAACGAGATTGGGATGGACAAAGATCAGCTTGGCCGACTTTATCAGATTAGTATATACTACCCCAAGTTGAAGCTGGGCTTGACGAATCAGGTCTCGCCTGTCCGAGCCAGACAAAACAATCACCCACGGTTTGCTCATTGTCAACGAAGCCCGACGCCCTCTTTAACCTCTTTTTCCGGCCGAATCAAAACCGGACCTTGATCGGAATCGGCCGCAAGGATCATGGCTTGACTCTCAAAACCCATCATTTTGCGAGGCTTGAGATTGGCCAAAACGACAACCTGCCGACCTTTAAGCTCGACCGGTTGATAATTGAGCCTGATTCCGGCCAGAACTTGACGAGGCCTTTCCTCGCCGATGTCAATCTCGAGCTTCAAAAGTCTCTCCGAACCAGGAATCTCCTCAACCGCCAGGACTCGGCCGACCTTCAACTCCAGCTTTTGAAAATCGTCAATCGCTATCTCTTTCATCGCTATCATCAATCGTTTTTTTAATCTCGATAATCTCATTCTGAACCTCTTTAAGCTCTTTTTTCAGGCTGTTGAGCAATTCCGCTCCGCGCCTAAATGATTTGAGGCTTTGATCAACTGTCAACTCGCCAGACTCAAGACTCGAAACAATCTTCTCCAGAGCTTCAAAATTTTTCTCGATCGATTCTTCCGCCATTTTTTAGCTTTTACCGACAACCTTCGAGGCTAATTCTCCCTTTGAAAGACGGGAAAAGATTGTCTCGCCCAAAGGGACATCGTCGCTTGTTTTTGCCACCCGGCCACTGGACAAAAAAGTTAACGAGTAACCCCGCTTGAGGACATGTCCGGGATCGAGAGCCAAAAGCGTTTTTTCAAGCCCGGAAAGTCTGAGACGAAGGTTCTGAAGCTGAAATCGAAGAGCCAAGAGCGCTCTTTCAAAAATGGTATGTACTAAGCCAATTTTGTCGGTAGTATATACTATTTGTTTGTCAGTCAGACTCGAGAACCGAAATCTGACCCGGTCGTATTGAAGCCTAAACCGTTCAGCCCCATTGACCAGACGGGCGGCGTCCGTCTTGATTCTTAGATCAATCCTTGACAGCAGCCGAGAAATCGCTTGGGAAATAGTATATACTAACTCGCGGAGAAGATTCTCGACCGCTTCCCTCTCCGGCACGACCAAGGTGGCCGCTTCGGTCGGCGTGGCCGCTCGAAGGTCGGCAACCAGATCGGCGATCGTGATGTCCGGCTCATGACCGACCCCGACAACGATCGGGATTTTTGAAGCAAAAATCGCTCTGGCCACCGGCTCGGAATTGAAGGCTTGAAGATCTTCGAGGCTCCCTCCACCCCGAGCCAGAATAATGACATCAACCGGTCGACGTTGGTTGTAATGGCCGATCGCCTCGAGAATAGAGGCGATGGCCTTTTGGCCTTGAACAAAAACCGGATAGAGGTAGACCTTGACTCCGGCCTGCCAGCGATGATTAATATTCCGAATCATATCATGCAGAACATCGCCTTCCTTCGAAGTAACAAGACCGATTGATCGAGGAAAGCGCGGCAGAGATTTCTTATAGTCGTCGAGAAAGAGGCCCTCTCTTTCGAGTTTTTTTTGCATCGCTTCAAAAGCTTTCAGGAGTGCTCCTTCGCCGGTCAAGGTCACCGTTTGGACTTGAAAAGAGAGTCGACCAGACTTTGGATAAACGCGAGGATAACCGGAAATAGTGACCTTGTCGCCGTCTTTAAGGGGAAAAGGCAATTTGAAAACGACCATGAAACAAGGCAAGATCGCTTCGTCAACTTCATCTTTGAGATTAAAAGTCACCCATTTCTCCTGGCGAATCTGAAAATCAGAGACCTCGCCCTCAATGATAGCCCGCTGGCCAGCCAACAGCTCGTTGAGCGAAGCGAGATAATCCGAGACCGATATCGGATGCTCGATCAGGTCTTTCATCTCCGGGATTGACACCCTTCTATTCTCTCAATCTCCCACGATAAGAGCAAGGAAGGCCGCCGAATTAGCCCGAAAAGCAAGCTTTTGGGCAGCAGCCCTTTGGATTTTTGAGTTTTTTCATCGGCAAAGCCGTCTAGCCGACCAGACGCCCTTTGAGATTAACTTTTTTCGGCAATTCGACCTTTTTAACTTGAAAGGCAAGAAGGGCCGGCCCAAGGCTCTGAAAAAGGTTTTTTTAGTCTCGTCGGAGCGATAAAAAAGCCCCTCTTTTTGAGAAAAGATTTTCCCATCGCAAGAGGAGACCCCGCGTCCCGACAGAGACGGCGAGATCACTGAGAAACGACACCATTTTTGAGGCTGCTCCGGTCACAGACGCCGCCACCCCCTTGACCGCCGCTCTCTTCCCTCGCTCCTCCCAACCGGAAGAGCAACCTCAAGCCTCTCGCTGATCTGAAAGGTCATTTAAGATTTTGGCATTTCAGACCAACCCGAAAAATCGAAGGATGATAAGGAAAAGCAGGCCGGCTAAAAGCGAACCGATAACGACCTGACCGGCCGAGTGTTTTTTGAGCGCGATCCTGACCACGCCGATCGGCAAAAGCCCGAGGCTAAACAAAAGCCAGACCGGACCAAACAAAAACCAAAGGAGAAGCGAAAGAACGGTCCAGAAAGCGCTGTGAAGACTAATTTTCCAGCGCCGATTAATGCCGGCAAAGACCAGACCGATAACCATCCCGGCCGAGAAGACGGCCTCGACCAAAACCGGCAGTTTGAAAAGTTTGATCAAGATAATGCAGATCAGCAAAGCGATTAGACTGACGGCGTAGATCGGCTCTCGCTCAAGCCGGTCGGTCAAATCAACATCGGACAACCAGCCCTGATAACGACCAAGCGCAAAAGTCAGAGCCGGCAGGCCGATCGCGATGATTATTAAAAGGGAGGCTATCGGCCAATCGGATGATTGAAATAGTCTGCTCTGCCAGAGGACAATCACGAGCAAAAGACTAAAAGAAACCCCCGGCCCCATAAGCCGAGAGACTGCCAGAGCTGTCATCCGTCTTATTCTCACTCTTCTCTTTTTGTCGTTGGTTCAATCTTAACCGAAGTCAGAACGAGGCAACAAGCTTCATTGTTGATAGACTAACCAACAATGGACGGCCTCTTAAGAATTAATAAACCGAAAGGCCCGACTTCGGCCCAGATTGTTTCTTACCTCAAGGCCAAGTTTTCAAAACTGGCCGGTCGGCCGATCAAAGTCGGACACGCCGGCACCCTTGATCCCTTGGCCACCGGTCTATTGATTGTCCTGATCGGGCAGGCGACAAAGCGCCAATCGGAGTTCATGGCCCTCGAAAAAGAGTATTCAGCCCTAATCGGTCTCGGCTACGAAACGACGACCGATGACACTCAAGGCGAGAGGAGAACCCAAAAGTTCGAGAAGGGGCCGGAGATGATTTCAAAGCAGGCGATAGTCTCGGCTATCGAGATTTTAAAGACTCAAAAGACTCAGTTGCCACCCGATTTTTCCGCCATTAAAGTTGCCGGTCGGCGGGCCTACCGTTTGGCGAGAGCGGGTTTTCCGGTTAAGCTCGCCCCTCGGCCGATCTCAATTTATTCGGTCGAACTGGTCGCTTGGCGGCCACCAGCGGTCGAGATCAAAATCAGGACTTCAAAGGGCTTTTACGTTCGGGCGCTCGCAAGAGACCTTGGCCGAGAACTTAAGGTCGGCGGCCATCTCCTTGAACTGACCCGAACAAGGATCGGCCAACACTTCCTCGATCAAGCAAAAAAACCCGAGCTCGCGGGGCCAGATGACCTGATCGAGCTGGGAGGACAAACCTAGACTTCGACTCAAAAGCCGAAGACCTTAAGCGTTGTCTGCCGGCCGGCGTTAATTATTCGAGGCAACAAAAACGGATCGGATTTTTTCGAAATCGAGCCAGCTTGTTGACTGACCGCCGTCTGATAACCGGCCTGCTTAACAGCTCTTGTTATCTCCGAATCAGATCGGCCATAGGGATAGGCAAAGGCTTTAACCGGTCGGCCGATCAGACTTTCAAGCTTTTGCTTGCTCCCTAGAACTTCAGTCTCGAGCCGGTCCTTTTCGACCTTTCTCAAATCGGGATGAGTTGCTGTCAGACTACCAATTTCGACCAAATCCGAGTTCGAGATCTCGACTAATTGGTCGGTTGTCAAATAACCGGAGCGATCGAGAAAATCGGAGATGACATAAAGTGTCGCTTTCAGCTTAAGCTCTTTGAGGAGCGGGAAAAGCTCGGTGTAAAAATCGCCGTAGCCGCCGTCAATGGTCAGCGCGATCAGGCTGCCCGAGCTTTCATCGTCGATCCGACTGACGAGAACCGGAACCTGGACAAAATCAAAACCCCGATCGAGAAACTCTTCTAGCTGACGTTTAAGCTCATCAAGAGGAATCGCCTTCGAAATGTTAAGACCGAGATCGCTCGTTTCGCCAACGCGCGATATCGCGAGAATCGCTCCCCCGTCTTTTAAGACCCCCTCCTCGGCCTCGACTTTTTTCGATTCAAGCCCGATTCCAATCCGCCCCTTCTGACCAAAAAAGCCGAAAATCTTAATCGCCGAACCGACGATCAACAGAACCAGTATCGCCCGGATTATCGGGACTCGGCGTTTATTTCCGGTCCGCGGTTGGCGAATTTGGCGAAAGCGAAATCCGGATTTCTGGTATCGCCGCATCACTCTTTCGCCCCCTCCCGTCTCTCAAGCATCGCCTTATCGAGACCATCAAGATCGCTTGGGCCGTGTGCTTTGATGATCACTCGAAATTCCCGTTTCAGCTCTTCGGCTTTAGCCTGAATCAGCCTCTCAATTTCCGACTGGTGAGGCTTGACCAGATCGAGCAAGGCTTGATCGTCCGGCCGATGCTTGAGCTCGAGAATAAAAGACTCGTGGCTTGATTTCGGCAGGTGGTTTAACACTTCGTTAATTACTTGATGGTGCATCGTCCGATCAATAATCCGATGAAGCCGCATCCGTTCCTCGTGAGCCAAAGTCTCAATCTGAAGAAGCTCTTCATAGAGATCGTCGAGACTGATCAGGTGGTCATAAAATAATTTCATCTGTAAATCATAGTTGAATAATTATTATTTCCTCACACCATTTCTGGGTTCGGATAAAATAATTTCATCTTCTAACCAATAATGAACAATTATTATGTCCTCGCCGCGCTTTCGCTTGCTCGGATAATCCGTCTTCCCGCCGTTCCTCTGATGAAAAATACCGGTCATTCTCCCCCTAAATCAGCCCGATAAAAAATCTGTCCGACTGACCCATATTAGCTTCTTACCCTCAATTCACCCAAGGGGATCTTATTCTCGGGGTCGTCAACAAAAAAAATATAGACCGGGCCCTTTCTGGTGCCGCCTTGATAGCCGAGAGAGACCATAATTTCCGGCGAGCCGCCAAAACTTTTACCGGTCGACCGGCCTGGCCCGGCGTCGCCAACTACCCCGACGACGGCTTGGCCGGTATTGGGATTAACCGCCAAGAGCTTGCGATACCTAAACCACATCGCCGTCTCGTACGGCGCCCGATCAAAGCCGGGACTCAAAAAAGTTTGAACGGCAAAATAGTACTTCTCGCGCATCGTCTCCTCTCGGGTCGGCTTGCCGGTCTTTGAAAAGTAGCCGTAGGCGCCATTCTTCGGCGCAAAGCCTTCAGCGCGGGGAAAGAGGCCGTAGCCGGTATGATTATTCAGGCCATCCCCAGGATAGAGCCGCAAATGCTGCTCGCCGCCTATCAGACCATAATTGACATTCAAACGATGGTTTTCGATCTCGTCGGTCACTTTAGCGACGTAGGCGTCAGAAAAAAGATCGGTCAGAGCCTTGATTTCGCTTGGCGATAGATTGCCAGAAGGTTCGGGGCTAAGCTCTTTAATTGATCTGACCACGACGGCCTCGGTCATAGCCGGTTGCGAGACGACAAGATTTTCTGGCTGTTGAAAGCCGACTGAAATGTCGCTTGGAACCGGAACGGTCGCCGTGGCAATCAGAGGAATCGAGATTGCGCCCGCCTTTGTCAGACCAATGGCGCTGTCTCTTAATTTTTCGATCGAGACTCGATGCCTTTTGAGAGCTTGACTGGCCGATTGGTGAGTCGTGTGGAGCCGTCGGTGAATCTGGCGGTGATGCCTAGCAAACGCCCTTTTGAGGTCGATGTAGGTTTTCGAGGGAATTTTCAAGCCGACTCCTCTCATCATCATAATCCAGAGTAGCAAGAGGAGGGGTTCTTTGATACGCTGACCTTCGATCCAAGGTTGGCCTTAAACAGACTTTGGCCAGGCGAAGAAGCTGTCTTCCGACCAAAAGATCAGACGATCCGGGGTCGTCTAATGGTAGGACGCGAGGTTCTGGCCCTCGTAATCTAGGTTCGAATCCTGGCCCCGGAACCAATTTTCAAAACTTTGCTCTCGACGACAAATTCGCCATACCACTCCCGCGCCCGAAATGTCAGTTTTCGCCCGGTCCCAGAACGCTTGCCATCTAGACTTGATTGGCTGTTGAGTCCGATTGATTGACGGATTATCGCTCGTACATCTTGGCCCGGGCAGAAAAGCCGGTCGCGCGATCGCACTTTTGATCAACCAGAGCCTCGAGTTTAAGTTTCCTCTGATCGGTCATCTCAACCATCAGACAGCCCTTAACTTGCCGGGCGGGCGAGAGTTTGACCTTGCCGGCAAGAGTCTTGCGATCCCAGAATTGACCGCTGAGCTTGAGATACTGCCAGTCAACCAGATCATACTTGACCAATCCGCTCGCTTTGGAAACCTCTTCCGGTTTGGGACTTTCGGTCAAGGCGGCAAACTGTTTGGCTTGACCACCAAAATCGCCCAGCGAGATGATGAAACTTGACGGGTCGTAAAGGTCGGGCGCGATCGAAAAATGACCCGACCAGTAGCCCTCAACTCCCCCGCCCGGGCCGCCGTAGCCGCCGCTCGCCTCCTCAAACCAGTTGCCGATCAGCCGGCCATCCAAATCATAGTCAATCTTGCCCGAGAGCGGTTCAACCACCCGGGCGTAGCGAGACAGGATAAACTCCTTGAGCTCGGGCGAGTAATAGTCAAGCGGGTCGGCGGTGTAGAGCTTCCAGAATTCGGCCTGGTAGAGCTCGGGCGAAGTAAAGCCGTTCAAGGGCTTTTGTGTGTCCCAGACGGCAAAGTCAAGAGTCTGGCCGCCAATCCGACCGATCGGCTGGCCGGCTTTGACCGGGATGTCAACTTCGGCCCGGCGGCCGTTTTGGTTCTGGTCGTAAACCGCTTTAATGTCAGGCGCGAGCGAGGTCAAAAGATCGTAGTAATACAAAAAGGTGCAACTCACGGAAAAAACCAGCCGATACTCGGTCCCCCGCTCGTTGGTTCGGGGCTGAATCTCGACCAGCCGGCTCTCGGCCATGGCGAAAACCTCGTAGCTGTCCCGGGCCGAGTTTTGATCTTTGGGGGCGAAATACTGGTGATCAATCGGGGTAACGTGGCCGCCGATCACCAAACCATAAGGGACAATGATCGAGAAATCCTCGGGTTTCATCGGGGCGTGAGTTAAAACAGACGGCCCCTGCCCGGAACATTTGCCGCCGGAAAGTCTTCGGCCGGCCAGCAAGGCCAGAGACGGCTTTTCGCCAATCAAAGGCAGGCCTCTTTCCTGCCGGCCGATCGCTTCAAGCTTTGAATTTTGGCTCTCCCCGTTTTGAAACGATTGACGATCTTGAGATCTTTTGCTCCCGATCATCAACAAGAAAGAGAGAAAGACCGCAAGCAAAAGAGCGGAGACAATTAGGCCGACTTTTAGATCAGTCTTCATTTCAAAAAGGCATCTTTTCGGTCATCGGATCCAGAAATCGCCAGTCCTAGAATCGCTAAAGACAGAAAAGCCAATTCCGATTTGAAGAAGGGCGTGTCAACCAAGCCATGACCCAAAATGACGACCAGAGCCGAGAGCGGCGCTAAATTGCCAATTGACTGGCCGGCCAGAGTCGCCCTCACGGCCGGTAAAAATAATTTATAGACCAGCCAGAGAAAACCGACCAGACCGAAGAGTGAGAGCTCGAGCCAGAAAGCAAGATAAAGATTATGAGGCCTCTTGGCGACCGGGATGATGTATTCGTCATAATTCGGTGTCCCGGCCGTCCGGCTGGCAAAGGTCGGCTGGAAGTTTGAGAGGCCAATGCCAAGAACCGGTCGCGCCTTGATCATCGCTATCGACTCCCGCCAAATTAAAACCCGGATGTTGCTCGATTGACCGATCCGGGAAAGATCGTTCGGTTTTGGCCGAAGGGCTTGAAAACCAAACCAGAGAGCGACCAAAAGAACGACCAGAACCATAAGAGAGCGAGCGAAGGCAGCCTGATTAAGGCTGGCGCCCAGTCCCAGCCGGATCAAAAGGCTAAAACCAAGAGCCAGCGCAGAGCCGAGATAGGCGCCGCGCGAATCGGCCATCAGAAGAACTATGATTGCCAGGGCCAGAAAGCCCAAGACAAAGAGATTTGACCAACGGTATCTTTGCCAACTTTTTAGATGAAGTTCGGCCAGCGACAAAAAAACCAGGGGCGAGAGATACATCGCCAGGAAGTTTGGCGACTCGAAACTGGCAAAAACCCGTCCAGCCTCAAGATAGGGCCGAAAAAGATCAAACTCGGCTTGCTGATAAGGCAAGACTGATCCGATGAAACTTTGAATCAAGCCGAGGATGGCCAAGCAAAACCCGCCAAAAACCAGACCGAGAATCAGTCTTCTCCGCTCGCCTTTTGTTTCGAAAAGAAGAACCAAAAAACCGAGAACGCCGGGCAAGACAAACCAGCCCCGAATGACGCCGAGGGCTTTCGTTTTCTCCAGCGAAACGAAAAAGCCGATTATCAAACCAAGAACGATCAACCAGATCGGCCAAAAAAGACCAAGTTTTCTAATCTTTTCAATCGGTTTTAAGAGCGAGTTTAGACCATCTTTTCGTCTTGAAAAAGCGGCCAGAACGGCAAGGGCGACCAAGACCGTCAGAAGCTCGAACAGGTTGGTGGGCAAGTCGAAAATCTCGAGCCGAAAGACTGAAAGCGGAACAGCGGCCAGCAAGAAACCGAGGAGAAAACTCATTGTTCGTTAAGAATAAGGGCTTAGCGAGCGGTCGGCAATCCGGCTGAAAAAATTGGCGGCCCTTATGGAACTTTTTGATTGAGCGCTTCTCTGAAAAAAAACTCTTTGGCCAAACATCAAAATTCTGTCAGAATCGGGTCGTGGAATCAGAAGAAGAGACGGTCGGGCGGCGACGGTGCGCCTGGTGCCAGAAAGATTTGGGGCCAGCCGGCGAGCTTTCAGCCGGCCAGGTCACCGATGGCATCTGCCCTGAATGCTTGATCAAATTCAAGGCCGATTTCGAGGGTGAATCGGACACGACAGAAGACGAAAACGAAAATCCGGTCGGCCGCTAGCGAAGACGGGTCTTGGCGACGGCGGGGTTAGGGAAATAAAATCAGTTTGGCCCCGATGGTCAAAAGGAAAACCGCAACGACGATCCGAAACTTGGTTTGCAGAATCTTATCAACAATCTTCTTTGCGATTCGGGCTCCCAAGAAGGAAAGACCGAGAGCTTAATGGCAGGCCTGTTTTGGCCCCGTCTAGCGGTTGGTTTTGAGCTCGAGATAATCTTCCTCGCCCGAGCCTTGGCCAAACGAGCAGGGTCTTGAGTCGCGTTTCGACTTTTTGATGATGATGTTATCAGGGGTCAGGCCGAAGATCGCGTACTCGGCCAAAAGATCGCCGGTCATAAAATTAAAGGGCGAGTCAAAAATTTGTCTGGCCCGAAAGTACTTGAGACCGATATCAAAGTTGGCCGCTTCCTTTAGATTGGCGTAACCTAAAAGTCTGCCGGCCTCGACCTTGGATCCTTTTTGAATCTCGGTCAAGGGATCGACATGGAAAAAGATAAATTGCCAACCCGGCGCCTGAAAGGGCTCGAGCCAGATTTGGCGACCGCGGGGATTTTGATCGGTTTCAATCGTCGTAACCCGACCGTCAAACGGAGCAAAGGCCTTGACTTGGCCTTGAGAGCGCTCAAGCGAGCCGATCGGATCTATATAGTGCTTCATCGAACGATTTGATTCATGTTCGCCCTCCGGCCCAAAGCCCGAGTAATCATGGCCAACGCAACTGCGAAAGACCGAGATTCGAGCGGTTTGGCTAAGATCAATCGGGCTGGCGTTAATAAACTTGATCTTGTGGCCGGGTTTTTTTGATCCGGCCGAAAACATCACCGCCCCCAAAACAACCAAGACGAGGCCGACCGTCAGGATAATCTTTTTGACCATTTTTTTCGGCTTGATTAACCGGATTTCCCAAAAATGGCCAGGCCGAGACAAAACCCGTCGCTTGATTCCGATCGGCCGATTGTCGCGGCCGATAGCGGATAAGGCTTTTGAACACACTCCGACTCCATACCTTAGAGAATAGAACCGATCTTCGCTTTCGGCAAAAAACAAGGATCGTCTTTTCAGGCGATCCTTGAGTAAACCGCTTTTTCGCGGAAAGGGATCAGAAAGCGGCCGATGAGTCAATTTCGGCCGCCCGCCCGACAAAGCCGTCAAGATCGTCAAAAAGAGAGGAATGGAGGCCTTGGACCAGTCTTTTAGTTCTCTCAAAATTTATCCTGCCCAATCTTTCGGCCTTGCCGGTGAGACCCGAAAGCCCCTCCTTCCGCCAGCCCAAAACCTTGTCAATCGCTTCGTCAATGGCTTTTGGATTGGGGATATTTTCGAAATGAAAATGCGCCAAAACGCCATGGACCAAGCCAAGCGGAGTCGCTCCGGCTAACTTTTCAATCAGGCCGATCGGGTTGTTTTCGGCTTTCTCAAAATCGGCCTGAAGCTCCACGCCGCGAGATCGGTACATCTCGGCAAAATATCGGTCGTGTTGATGGCTGATCAGTTCAACGACCTCGGCTATAAATTCACCGCCGTCGAGATCAAGACTGGCGTAGAAGGCTTCGAGAATCTCTCTCGCCACCCGTGGACTCCGGTCAACAAAGACCGAACCGGGCTGCCATTGATCGCTCAGAAGATCGCCGGCGTCGTGAAGCAAAACGGCAACCTCGAGAATCATCTTTTCTCTCTCCTCCAGCTCAAAGAGTTCGAGCGCCAGCCGTCGGGCGAGATCGAGGTGAGCCAAGGTAATGGCGGCTCGATCGTCATCGCCGTAAAACTCGACCAGTCGTCTTCGAACAGCGTCGGCAACAACATTGGCCGAGATCTGGGGCAAACTAAAAAGCGCCAGGAATTGACCGCTTTTATCCCGCCGAACCTCAAATTGGCCTCCAAGACGATCCATCAAAACCCGACTCTGCTCGATGCCGAGCCTCAAGCGGTTCGCTCCGTCAGAGTCGGCCAAAGGCCAATTGGCGAGCGAGTAGTAAAGCCAGTTTCGATCAATCTCCGCCGAGAGCTCGGCCGGCCGGCTAGGATCGCCGTGATTCTTGACATTAAAAAGCAGGTTCTCGATCACCATCTCCAAAATCATCTGCCGAGAAAGCACTTTGATTTCCGAGTCGGCTTGAGTCTTGATTTTCAGACCAAGATTGTCGGCGATTTTTTGGCTAAGCTCGACCGGCCGGCAAACCGTCGGCGGATAATCCTCGACTCTCATTGCCGCCAGCCAACCAAGATGCTTCTTGAGAGCCAATTCCGATTGCGAGAGGATCATTTGAATAAGCTCAAGCCGCCCTGTGTCCGACAAGTCTGGCCAGAGCTGACGGACGGTCCTCAAGCCGCTGACCGCGGCCGCCAGATAATTCTTAACCAGATGA
>CAYJQE010000014.1:0-18306 GCA_964372245.1 uncultured Candidatus Saccharibacteria bacterium | reverse complement strand
GACAGATTAGCGAGAAACAGTGTTGACGGTGGAAAAATAATTCACTTTGTAGATCGCGGCTTGATTAAGTCCCTCAAATTCCCCACCTTTTGGTTCGAGGCAACACCACAAGGGTTGTTCATGCTCGATATCGCCTTTGGCCAATCAAAATATTTTGTAGATAATTTGCGAGAGAATGTTAAAAGAGGTTTGCGGCAGAAAATACGAAATGGTGTATGGCCCGGATGGGCTCCGGTTGGCTATCTTAATAATCCAAAAACGAGAGGCGTAGATATTGACCCTGAAAAATCTCGGTTGGTAAAGAAAGTTTTTGACTTATACGCCACCGGAAATTACACTCTCCATTCTCTCGCAAATTGGTGTGTGAAGCACAATCTCAAAGGCAACAAGAACAACAAAATTTCCATCAGTAGTTTGCAGAAAATTCTACAAAATATTTTCTATATTGGCCTCATGAAATGTAAGGGGGAGGTTTTTGAAGGGACTCACGAGCCGTTAATTTCAAAGAAACTTTTTGATTTGTGCCAAGAAGTTATGGTAAAACGCGGCAAGAAAAAAGACATTCGCAAACACCACTTTGCTTTTCTTGGCCTGTTAAAGTGTGCTTCATGCGGTTGCGCCATTACCGCCGAAATCCAAAAAGGGCATCACTATTACCACTGCACTAGAAAGAAAGGACCCTGCCAAGAAAAGCATTTTTTGCGTGAGGAAGCATTAACCGAGCAAATCAAAAGTTTTCTTCAAAAAGTTTCCTTGTCGAGCCAAGACACAGAGAAAGTTTTAGCTGAATTACAAAAGGACGAAACGCAAGCAAAAGAGGAAGCTAAAACTACTGCTCAGAATCTGAAAATGGAATTAATCGAAGTTGAGGCCAAGCTCGAAAAACTTCTTGACGCATATCTTGACGAGGTTATCTCTGCCGAGGATTATAAAGCAAGGAAAGAAAATCTTGTTACCCAAAAGGTCGAGCTTGGAGAGAAAATTCGAGATTTTGAACAAAAAGGTTTGTCTTGGCTCGAACCGGCTCGTGAGTTCGTAAAGTCCTTAAATCAAACCGCTAATCTGCTTTCCTTTCCCAATCCGACTGCAATGACAACATTTCTGAAAAACATCAGCTCGAACCATTTTTTACGAAACCGTAAATTCGTTTTTACCCTCAAAATTGAATACAAATTAGTCGCCGAGTCCCTCCCGCGTTGGGATAAACTCCGCGAGGCGGACCAAAATACTTTGATTTTTCCTCACTGGTGCGGGTGAGAGGATTTGAACCCCTACGAGATTGCTCTCACTAGGTCCTAAACCTAGCGCGTCTACCGTTCCGCCACACCCGCGTCTAGATTGTGATTCTGTCACGGATTTTTTCAACCGTCTTTGGCCCGATACCTTTGACATTGACAATTTGCTCGATTGACTTAAAGCCGCCGACCTGATCTCGATAGTCAATTATTCTCTGGGCATAAACCGGACCGATACCGGGCAGGGAATCGAGTTGAGTTATCGAGGCGGTATTGATATTGATTTTGCCCAAGGTCGAGGCCTGTGGCCCTTCCTCTGTTGTTGCCGCTTTGGCTTCCGACTGAATGACCGAGATTCCGGCTTTCGGAGACGATTTTTTTGCCACCGATGACTCCTTTTGAGCGGCGATCACCTGATCGAGAACCAAGCCTGAATCCGAAAGAGCCGCTGCCCCGTTATCAACCGAATTATTGGCGATCGCCTCTTCTAGTTGGCCAACTCTGATCCTTTGATGGTCAAGCTCGGCTTTGAGAGAGACAACCCGCCATTCGCCATAGGCCCAAGCGCTCGAGACAACAATGACAGCCGTTAAAAGACCAGCAAGTTGCGGCCGATAACGTCTGACCAGCTCCGGGATCAAAGGCTCAAGCTCCTCTTCCACCTCTCTCCTAAAAACCCATAGTTTATCCTCCAATCAATATATCAAGCCACTACTCGAGGTGATAATGGAAGTTAAAGCGGGCTAATCTTTTTTCCAATTCTCGATAGACCTCGCCTCGTTCATTGAGCGCGATCGTCTCCTCGGCCAACTCGTTAGCCTCGGCCAAAAGATCGACCTGACTGAAAGAGGCGAGCTTGAGATCCGGAAAGCCAGACTGTTTCGTGCCAAAAAATTCACCCGGCCCGCGGATCTCAAGATCCCGCTCGGCCAACTTAAAACCGTCTTGAAACTCGACCATCGCTCGCAGTCGGTCAACCTCTTGCCTCCGCCAATTGGTCGGCAATAAAAAGCAGAACGACTGCTTTTGGCTTCGACCGACTCGACCTCGAAGTTGGTGTAGTTGGGCCAGACCAAAAAGATCGGCTCCCTCGATGACCATCACGGTCGCGTTTGAAATATCAATTCCAACTTCAATCACCGTTGTGGTAACCAAGATTTTTATCTTACCGGCCCGAAAATCATCAACCGTTTGTGTTTTTTCTTTGGCCTTCATCCGGCCATGAAGAACGCCCAGAGGGAGATCGGGAAAGACCTCGTCCTTGAGCCTTTGGAACTCGCTGATCGCCGCTTTCCGTTCAAAACGATCAAAGAGCCGACCGGTCGCCCGCGTCTGTGTTGTCGGCTCGATAACCGACGTAACAATGAAGACCTGATCCGAGTCTTTGACCCTTTGCCGAATAAAATCGTAAAGTTTCGCCCGCTCCGACTCGGAAACGATCTTCGTCTTAACCGGCCTCCTGCCAATCGGCATCTCTCGAAGCCGACTGACCGCCAGTTTGGCATAGTAGCTTAGAGCCAGGGTCCTCGGTATTGGTGTCGCCGTCATTGACAAAAGATGGGGAAGGGAGCCGGTCTTTTTCCGAGCCAGACTCCGCTGCGTCACCCCGAATCGCTGCTGTTCGTCAAGAATAACAAGGCCCGTCCGATCAAGATCAACGGCCTCGAAAAGCAAAGCCTGCGTGCCAATCATCAGATCGGCCGACAAAGAATCATCTTTTCTGACGCTCGTCCGAAGACCGATTTTTAGACCATGACCGGTCAAAAATTGCAGGTTTGAAAAATGCTGCTCGGCCAGAACGACGGTTGGGACCATAAAAACAACCTTAAAACCGGCTTTTATGACATTGAGGGCCGCTAGGGCGGCAACGATCGTCTTCCCGCTCCCGACATCGCCGATCAAAAGACGATTCATCGGCCGAGATCTCTTTGTGTCGTTGATGATCTGCCAAAGAGCAATCCGCTGATCGTCGGTCAGCTTAAAGGCGAGATCTCTAATCGCCGCTCTAATCGCCGCCTCGTTCATCTTTATCGGCGGCGCCTTTTCGGCCGAGAGGACTTTGGCCGATCGCTTAAGAGAGAGCGAGAAGAGAAAAAGCTCTTCGAAAACCAGTCTTCGTTTAGCCCGATCAAGAGCCGAGTTCGAGTCGGGAAAATGAATGTTTTTAAGAGCAAACGACCGAGACGAGAGACCGGTTTTTTCAATCAACCAGCGAGGCAAAAATTCTCTTTCGGGAGCTAAATTATCGAGCGCCGTCTTGATAAATCGCCTCAATCGGGCCGAGGTCAGCCCAGCCGTCAGACTATAGATTGGAACGATTCGTCCGACATGAGTCAACTCGGAAGAATTTTTGATCAGCTCTAAAGTCGGCGAGAGAAAAACCAGTCGGCCCTTCTTAATCCGGAAATCGCGCTCGACCGTTCCGGCCAGAGCCAGCTCGATCCCCTTTGGATAGACCCGAAGCAGATATGGCTGATTAAAAAAAATAGCGGCGATGCTGCCGGTTTGATCGGCAATCTCGAACTCCTGAATCGTCAGTCGCTTTCTCGTCGGTCGGTGGAGAGTCGAAATAATCCGGCCGGTAATCGTCACCGCGTCGCCGGGAGCAAGATCGACAATCGCCTTCTTCTCCGAAAAGTCGTCAAACCGACGAGGAAAGTGATCAATCAGATCGGCGATTGTCTCAATCTCCAATCGCTTGAGATTCGACTGAAGTTTGCCGCCAACCCCCGGTAAATCCAAGACGGAACTCTCGATCGAAAGACTTTCCTTCATTGGCCTTATGATACTACCAAGAGTCCTCTTAGGGTCGAGGGGGCCTCTCGATTTACGGCCAGCCAGTCACAAAATCCCCTCAAACGACAACTGCCGGTCGAGGGGATTGTGTTTAAAAAAGAGAGCCAAGACGACCGCCAGAATCGGCGCCGCCGATCACTCCGTCTTAGGCTCCCAAAAGGCCAACGACTCAAAACTCTTCAAGGCTGCCTGATGACAAAGACCGGCAAACCGAGGGCCTACCGCCTCTCGACCGGTTCGCATGGAATGGCTCCCGCGAGATAGCCGGATAGAAAACAAGAGAGGGGGCAGAGCAAGAAAAGGCCAAGCGATCGGGAATCAGCCAAGATCAAAATCTGACCGCCAGAAGTCGACCTGAACTCTAAAGTCAAAACAGCGGCGGCCAGCAGAAATAGCGAAGCGAGCATCAACGCAAGAGCCGCTATCAACCTCGACAATTCGGGCCTCCTTTCGGTCGCCGCTCGGCCACCAGCCGACCTTCCTTAAACCGGTCAACGACCTCGTCTTTTCTCGTCGCCCTTGTCAATCTTCTGTCCGACCCGATTCTAGACCGTCGACGCCTTGAGATCAAGAGTCCGATCGACGGCTGGCAAACTGTAATTCTTGTCCTGCGATCGGGCGATTACTCCCCCGCCGACCAGACGGTCGTCAAGGTAAAAGGCGGCTATCTGACCGGGCGTGATTGATCGCTCCCGAACTTCAAAGTCAACCAGATAATCATCCGCCCCGATCGGTTTTATCCGGCAAGGGCTGGCCGGATGACGATAGCGGATCTGGCATGAGAGACCAGAATTTAAAAGACTCGAGGCAGCAAGGCTATTAAACTTCGCCTTTTCAACCACCATCCGGCGAGAGAAAAGGGCTCCGTGATCGTTGCCCGGCGCGACCCAGAGGATATTTTTTTCGATGTCTTTTTCGACGACGTAGTAAGGTATCCCGCCGCCAACGAGGCCGATCCCCCGATGTTGACCCTCGGTGTAAAACCAAACTCCCTCATGCCATCCGACTATCCGACCATCTTCGAGCGACCGGACAGCCCCCGTTTTTATCGGCAACCGAGTCTTTAAGAAGTCGGGCAGATCAACTTTGCCGACAAAACAGATGCCTTGAGAATCCTTTTTCTTCGCCGTCGGCAATTTGAGCCCTTCGGCGATAGTTCTGACTTCGAATTTTTGATAATCGCCGATCGGAAAAATTACATCCGTCAACTGCTCGGCCGTCAGGGTCGCCAAAAAATAGCTTTGATCTTTATTCCGATCCTTGCCTCGCAAAGCCCTCTTTCCTCGCCCCAATCGGCCATTGTCGATTTTTTCAACTCTGGCATAGTGGCCGGTCGCCAGCCAGTCGAAACCGAGCCCTTTCGCCGCTTCAAGAAACAGGCCGAATTTTATCATTTTGTTGCAAAGGACATCGGGATTCGGCGTTTTCCCTTCTCGATAATCTCTGAAAAATGGCCCGATCACCTCTTTTTGATACTCTTTCTCAAAGTCGAAAAAGTGAAGCCTGATTTTTAAAAACTCGGCGACCTTCTTGGCGTCCGCGTAGTCCTCTTGCCAAGCGCAACCATCATTCTTTCGAGAGACTGGCAAAGACCAGTTCTTCATAAAGCCGGCTTCAACCAAAAAGCCTCTTTTTTGAAGCAAGGCAGCGGCGACCGACGAATCAACTCCGCCGGAGAGACCGACCAAAACTCTTTTGGCTGCCTTCTCCACGAACTGAAGCTTAATCTAAAAAGCCCTAGTTCTCAAGCCTAAAAAGAGTTCTGAAGTTCGACTCGACCGCTTCTTCAATTTTGTCAACCGTCGTTCTTTTCAGCTCGGCGATCTTTTCAGCCACTTCGACAACTTTGGCCGGCTCGTTGATTTTGCCTCTCATTGATTGAGGCGGCAGAAAAGGGGCGTCGGTCTCGGTTAAAATCCGATCGAGCGGGACATGCTCGACCGTTTGATGGAGACTCTCGTTTTTCGGATAGGTCAAATTGCCGGCGAAAGAGATATAGAAATCCAAATCGAGAATTTTTTTGGCAAACTCAAGATCGTAAGAATAGGCGTGAAACAGGCCGTTGACATGAGGCCGATAACTTTTCAGGATGGTATAGGCCGCCTCGCCGGCCTCTCTCGAATGAACGATGACCGGCTTTCCGTTCTCGACGGCAATATCGATCAGCTGCTCAAAAACCCGCCGCTGTTGATCCACCGTCGGCTGATGACTAAATTTTCCCGATCGCTCGAGCCGAAAAAAGTCCAGACCGATCTCGCCGATCGCGATAACCTTTGGCTCGTTTGAGAGGACAAAGAGTTCGGATAAAGTTTGAAGCGAGAAGTTTCTGGCTTCATGGGGGTGAAAACCGACCGCGGCGTAGACCTCGGGATATTTTCTTGCTATGG
This sequence comes from uncultured Candidatus Saccharibacteria bacterium, assembly GCA_964372245.1. Lineage (GTDB taxonomy): Bacteria > Patescibacteriota > UBA1384 > CAYJQE01 > CAYJQE01 > CAYJQE01. The sequence goes on along the minus strand of CAYJQE010000014.1, from coordinate 11,888 downwards.
CGATTGACTCTCTCGAGGTTTGAACATCGGTGCCGACATTGACCATCAAAGAGACATTGGCCGCTCTGGCTCGGCCGAGAATCAAACCGAGATTGGCCGCAAGCTCTTTGAAATTGAGATGACAGTGACAATCAATAAACATAAAAGGAGTTTAGAACTAAAAACAAAAACTTAAAAGCCGAATTGGATTTTCTCCGCGCGGGGGGAGAAAAGACGAAGTTTGATAGTCTCCTAAATCTTTTTCGCCCTTGGCCGGGAAAAAATTTCCGACTTGGCGACTTAAAAATCTCAAGTCGCAGCATAAATAATCGCGCCGATAATCACCACGATCGCGACCAGATTTCGAATGTGAATCCGTTCTTTAAGGACTATCCGGTCGAAAACCAGAGCCAGAAAGGGCGAAAGGATCAAGAAGGTTGTGGTATAAATAACGCCCAGAGAGACAAAACCGGCATACTGAACGATCTTCAAAAAAGCGCCCGAGAGGCCGGCGACGACAAGCCCGCTCCAAGCGTTCAAAGAGATCTTTAGCGAGGGACGAAAGAACAAGAAAAAGAAGAAGAAAACAAAAAAAGTTCTGACGACGTAAAGAGCGCCCGGCGGCCAAACTTCGAGCAAAAAACGGGCAACGATGTTCTCGAAGCCCATCATGACGACAGCTCCAAAGAGCCACCGGTCGGCTCGGCTAAGCTCGAGATGGCGCCGTTTGAAACGAGCTAAGAGCAGAGCGATGGCGGCGACCAAACCAGCAAAGATCATTTTCGCTTCTCGCTCGGCCGGCAGGAAAATGACCGAGAAGACCAGTGTCATCAACGGAACGAGCAGAATGATCGTCTCAAACTCTTCAATCGTCTCGGCTTTCAAAGCCCGAGCGTAGAGTCCGTTAAAACCGATCGCGAGCGCGATCATCAGGCCAAAAAACCAAAGATACCGAGCTTCGAAAACCGCTCGGCCTGGCAAGCCGAAAAGCAGACCGACAGCCGAGAAAAGAGTCAGAAAGAAGAACAGAATGGCGTTAAATTGAGCCGGCTGAAGCCTCTCTTTCGACAACGCAAACTTGCTGGCGATCAGACCGATCGAATCGGACAGAACGGCCGCCAGAAGAAGAAAGGGCATTAATCTGACTAATTCCTAAAGCCTTGGGAAAAGCGGCTCCGGCGAAAGACTCTGAATCTGAATTTTAATTCTCTCGGTAGTCGAGGGCAAGAAAATCTCAAGCTCCCTTGACAGAAAAAGAACAACCGCCCGAAGCCGATTAAGCGTCTCTTCAAAGGCTTTTCGATCGGCCTCTTTCTGGAGCCAGGGTTTTTTCAGTTCGATAAACCGATTGGTGTCGGAAACAACCGCCATTATTCGCGAAAGAGCGAGGTCGAGACGGAAATTTTTGACTAAATCTCCAATTTCCCGGCCGGCCAGCTCAAGATCGTCAAAAGATCTGATCACCTGTTCGTGGGGCGAAGCGGTCGAATCTTTGAGCAAGGTTAAGCTCCGCTGAACGAGATTGCCGAGATCGTTGACCAGATCAGCCCGATAGGTTGCCTCGAGCTGATTTTTGGCGATCTCGGCGTCATCGGTTGATGGCAGGGAGAGGAGAAGATAACGGGCGCCGTCAACTCCGTATTTCTCGATCAACTCTTCCGGCCCAATAGTATTGCCGAGGCTTTTTGACATCTTCTGACCGCGAAGCTGAATAAAACCGTGAATGTAGATCGCCTTGGGCAAAGGCAGACCGACCGAGAGAAGCATCGCCGGCCAATAGACAGCGTGAAAACGCGCGATATCCTTGCCGATCAGATGAACGTCGGCCGGCCATAAGGACTCGAAAAGCTGGCTATCGGTTGAGTAACCGACGCCGGAGAGATAATTGGTCAAAGCGTCAGCCCAGACATACATAATATGATCGTCTTCGGGTACCGGCACGCCCCAAGTGAGACGAGATTTTGGCCGAGAAAATGAGATATCCTCGACCTGACCGGAAAGAAAATTGACGATCTCCTTCTTCTTCGTCTCCGGCACGACCAAGAGTTCGTCCCGCTCGATCAGTCCTTTAATCGGCTTAGCATATTTTGAGAGCCGAAAAAAATAGTTCTCTTCTTCCGTTCTCTCCGGCTCCAATTGGTGGTCCGGGCACCGACCGTCAACCAACTCCTCAACGCTCAAAAAGGCTTCATGACCAAGACAATAGAGACCGGTGTAAGTTTTTTTGTAAAGATCGCCGGCCGCCTCAAGTTTTTGCCAGATCGTTTGAGCCGTTTTGTAATGACGCTCCTTGTCGGTCGTTCGAATAAAGTCGTCATTGGAAATATTGAGTTTTGAAAGGAGAACTCTAAATCCTTGACTGATCCGATCGGCGAACTCCTCAACCGACTGACCGGCCTGCCTGGCCGCCTGGAAGATTTTTTGACCATGCTCATCGGTCCCGGTCAGGAAAAAAACCCTCTCGCCGGCCAAACGATGCCAACGAGCCAAGACATCGGCCAAAAGAAACTCAAAAGCGTGACCGATGTGAGGTTGGGCGTTGATATAGGGAATCGAAGTGGTGATATAAAACTTGTTCACCCGCCAAGGATAACCGAAATCCCGCCCGCTATCATCTCTTTCAGGAGTTAGCGGAGGGAGACAAGGAGGCTGATTTCGCCCTTCTCTTTCAAGCCCCGACCGATCTCAAGCAATTTTCCCCTCCTGATCTCTTCGAACTCCTTGGTCAGCTCCCGACCAAGGACGGCCTGATTCTCGGGAAAAATTTCGGCCAGCTCAAGCAAAGTCTTTTTGATCCGATAAGGCGATTCAAAGATCACTAACGAATCAACTATCTTTTGCCCGGCCAGCTTTAAGAGCTCTTTGAGCAGAGTCTGGCGACCCTTTTTCTTTGGCAAAAAGCCAAGGATTAGCGGTCTGGCGACTGGAAAATGGGCGACCGAGATCAAGGTCGCCGGCGCCGCCGGGCCGGGGATGGGCGAGACTTCAACGCCGGACAGAACCGCCTCCTTGATCAGTCGCCAAGCCGGATCAGAAAGGTTGGGAGTTCCAGCGTCAGTCGTCAGAGCCGCCGATTCAGATCTTAAGCGAGAGACTATTTTTTTGATCGCCGTTTCGCGACTGTGTTCGTCAAAACGGAGGATCGTTTTTTTGATTCCAAGGTGATCGAGGAGCAGCCCCGCTCGACGAGTGTCTTCAGCCAAAAGAAAATCGGCTTTTTGAAAAATCGCTTTCGCTCGATCGGTCAGATCGGAGAGGTTGCCGATCGGCGTGGCAACAATGTAGAGCATAACCTAGAGACCCTCTTTCGAGGCGACCTGAAAAATCTCAAGCCAAGCCTCTAACTTAAGATCTTCCGGCCGAGCGGAAGGAGAGACGTTGACCGATTTGAGAATTTTCCGGACGCGATCCCTATCGAGCTTCAGACCGCCTGACAATGAGTTTTGAAGTTGCTTTCTCTTGGCCGAAAAGCCGGCTTTCAAAAGCCGAAAAAATCGCTTGGCCTCGACCTTTGGCGGAGAAACCGGATCAATCCTAATAAGGGCTGAATCAACTTTAGGCGAAGGTAAAAAAGCCTCCCGAGAGACCTTTTTCAGGTAGGTTGGTCGGCTGTAAAACTCGACAAAAACCGAGAAAAAGGATCGCTCTCGCTCGCCGGCTTTCGCCACCATCTTTTCAGCGACCTCGTCTTGAACCAGAACGATCAACCGCTTGGCCCGCGGCTTCCGACTGATAAAAAACTCGATCACTCTTCTTGAGATGCTGTAGGGCAAACCGGAGACCAGCGTGAACGAAAGATCGTTAAGCGCTAGCTCTGTTCGCAAAACAAGAATATCGCCCCTTATGATCTCCAGTTTTTCGGACCTGACAGTCTCGGACAAAACCTTTGCCAAGGCCGGATCGAGCTCAACCGCCTTGACCCGGCCGGCCGTTTTGACCAATTCTCGAGTCAGGCTCCCAATTCCCGGCCCAACTTCAAGAACCAGAGAGCGATCATCAAGCTCGGCCGACTCGATCATGAGCGAACATGCCGCCTCGTCAATCAAAAAATGTTGGTCAAGCGACTTTTTCAGTCGGAGATTGGCCTTTTTTAAGAGCCCCCTGGTCCAAGCTTCAAGGCTCATCTAGATCTGATTGATCGCGACCTGAACTCGGCCTTGAGAAAGATCAGCGATCTTCGAAAAGGCATCTTTTGAGAGATCAATCTCGGCCCCAAAAGGCCCGAAGTCGGCAATTTCGACAACCACCGACCGGTTATTCGAGAGATTGACCACCTCGACCTTGGTTCCCTTTTTGAGGCTCTTGTGAGCCGCCGACATCGGCTTGATTCCCTTATACCAAGTGGCCGTCCCGCCGGCCAAAGTCAGAACCTTCGTCCCGCGGCGAACAATCGCTTCGATCGGTTCGCGAACTCTTTCCCTTCTCACAATGGTTCTTTTTACCTCTTGGCCATTTTCCCGCTCGACCTTAAAGGTCAGTTTAAGCTCACCCGGTTGACCCTGCCGAACAACCAACCTCTCGCCCCGAGGCCGGTCGGGATCGTCAACCACCTTGGTTTCAAAGACTATCGCCTCCCTGACAACAAGTTCGGTGATTGAGACTCGGACTATCTCAAGCCGACTGCCGGTTCTGATTGGAGAGTCGAGAGCCAACGAGACCCGGTCGTCTCGGCCAAGTTCGATCCCCTCTTGATCGAAAAAATCCTTGACCGTTCGAGCAAAACTTTTTCTGATTGAAGATCGTCCGCCATCAATGACTATAATTTCCGGCGCTCGAACAATCGAGATTTGAACCCCCGACCGATAATCAAAGATCGGTCTGGCAATCACCCGGTCGGCGGCAGAAAAGCCGATCCCGCTCCCTTCAAGCAGACCGATCAGGGTCTCGTCTGGCATAAGATTAAAATTTTCAACCAGAATATCATCTCGACCTTCGAGTTCGGAAATCGAGGGTTGAGTCGGATCGTCAATGCCAACCGCCATCGTTCCTCGGCCCTCGAGCTGAAGAACCGGCAACCTTTGGCGCACAATGACCAGCAAGGCAATCAAGATCAGGGGCAACCAAAGGCCGACCGCCAGAGACCGCTTTTCCTCTTTAAAAGACACATCGCCCAGTCTAACAAAAAATCTCGGCCTTTGGCTTGTGAGAGCATGGCTGCTCTATCAATTAAGCTCGAAAAGATGATTTCAGCTAAAAAATATATAGTGTCGCTCCGATTTAGACCGAGATCGGCGCTTTTTTGAACTTCGCCAAATAATCTTCAAGGCGACTCGCTCTGGCGCAAGGTCGTCGAGCCCCGCCCGACCGGATTTTTTTGGGCGAAGACTCAATTGACGGCCAGTCAGAAAGCCAGCCGGGCCAAAAAGGCGCAAAAAGAGGCCGGATTCACCAACTAGGAGCTGGCCGGGCTAACAGGCCCCGACAAAACATCGTTTTCGAGTCCAATCTCCGACCCGGGAGCTTGACTCTCCAACTCGTCAAACCGACCACTTTGACGGTCGTGATCAATATCGTCGTCCCTCGTTTCATCAATCTTTTTGAAAAAAGCGGCAAACTCTTGACCATCAATTGTTTCTTTTTCAAGCAGGGCTTCCGCCAGATTTTTTAGAATCGATTTGCGCTCAATGAGAACCTCTCTAGCCAGTTTTTCGGCCGCGCTGATAATCCTTCCAACCTCATCGTCTATCTCCGCCGCCACTTTTTCCGAATAATCCCGCTGCTCGTGAATATCGCGACCCAAAAAGACCATGTCAGATCGCTCGCCGTAAGTTCGATGGCCAAGTTTTTCGCTCATCCCAAATTCAGTCACCATTCTTCTCGCCAGTTGAGTCGCCCGTTTAAGATCGTTGCTCGCTCCGGTTGTCGCCTCATTAAAGGTCTGAAGTTCGGCCAGCCGACCGCCAAGCATCATCGCGATTTCATCAACGAATTTGCTCTTCGAGTGGAGATGCCTTTCCTCTTGAGGAATATTCCAAGTATAACCGAGAGCCATGCCTCGGCTGATAATCGAAACCTTGTGAACCGGATCGGCACCGGGCAGAACGTGAGAAACAATCGCGTGGCCGGCTTCGTGATAGGCCGTGACCTTTTTCTCATCCAGTGAGAGGACTCGACTCCTCCGCTCCGGACCCAAGAGAACCTTCTCGATCGCCTCCTCAAGTTCGAGTTGAGAGATCTTCTTTTTCCCTCGCCTGACAGCGATAATCGCCGCTTCATTCATCAGGTTTTTGAGATCAGCGCCCGAAAAACCGGCTGTCTGTCTGGCGATTTTATCAAGGTCGATCGCCTCTTCGAAGATCTTCGACTTGGCATGAATCACCAGAATATCCAGCCGCTCCGGTCGATCTGGCAGATCAAGAGCCACTCGACGATCAAACCGACCCGGTCTCATCAGGGCCGGATCGAGAACATCCGGCCGGTTAGTCGCCGCCACAACAATGACATTGGTATCGGTGTCAAAGCCGTCCATTTCAACCAGAATCTGATTCAAGGTCTGCTCTCGCTCATCGTGAGAACCGCCCAGTCCGGCTCCCCTCTGACGACCAATGGCGTCGAGTTCGTCAATAAAGATAATATCAGGCGCGTTCCGCTTTGCCTTGGCAAAGAGATCTCGAACTCTGGAAGCGCCAACGCCAACGAACATCTCGACAAACTCCGAAGCCGAGATCGTAAAAAACGGGACTCCGGCCTCGCCGGCCACCGCTTTGGCCAACATTGTTTTACCGACTCCCGGCGGCCCGATCAGAAGAACGCCCTTGGGGATTTCGGCTCCGATTCGTCGGAATTTCTCGGGACTTTTGAGGAAATCCACAACCTCGCTGAGTTCCTGTTTGGCCTCTTTCAGGCCAGCCACATCCCGAAAGGTCACCCTTCGACCGCCTTCGTAAAGCTTGGCGCGACTTCGACCGAAATTTAGGGCCCTCATATTTGAGCCTTGGGCCGAGCGCATCAGGAAATAGATAAAGCCAGCGATAATCAGAACCGGAATGATGGCCGAAAGAAGACTGATCGCCGCCGCTCCTCTGGTGTTGTCTTTGATCTCGATTGTCACCTTGTCGGCCGTAATGCCATAGTCAGCCAGAGTCGAGCCCTCCTCCTTGATACCTCGCAAAAGTCTTCCGTCCTCGAGATCGGCCGCGATCTCAATTCCGTTGACACTAATTTTTTTGACCTGGCCAGCCTCAATCGCCTTGGTAATCACGGAGATCGGAACACTCTCCGGCCGATCGCCGGGGAGTGGCGAGCTCGAATTGAAGATTATCATCCCGACAAGCAAGACAAGAAAAAGATAAAGTATTCTTCTAAACATCAAAAAACCCCTAAAAAATTAAACCACCAGACTTATTCTAGGTAAAGAATTTTTCCGAGTCAAAAAAGCAAAAGCCTGCGAAGACTTTTGAGCTCAAAAAAAGTTCTTTTCCCCTCAAAAGCCGCCGGTTCCGTCTTGAAATCCAAAAAAACCCACGACCCGACTGGCGATCAAAAGCCGCCAAGTCCGGCCGATTTGACTTTTCCCACTTGGTACTTGGTGCCAGGGGTGGGCATTGAACCCACGACCTCGGGCTTATGAGTCCCGCGCTCTGACCGACTGAGCTACCCTGGCCGAAAGATTAAATCAGGACTTATCGGAGCGAAGCGACGATACGACCGAGAGCGAGCATGAATCCCGAACTCTGACCGACTGAACTACCCCAACCTGTCAACAGACTAGTCAAAGAGAAGTTTATACGAAAGCTTCGGGAGAGGCGAAGCTTTGAGAATGCAAACTGAGCGATGTCGGTCCCGCGCTTCGACTCAATCTCCCGGCTCTCATTATTGTCAACCAACCAAATCTCGGCCCAAAGAGCTCGATCGAGATGAGAATCTTAAATCCACAAACCGCCGCTCACAAAAACTATTAACGCGAACAAACCAAGCCCCAGGCAGGACATCCAAAATCAGTCTACCAGTCAGTGGCCGGTTCGTAAAATGGCTTGACCACAAAACACCACTCTGCTAGTCTGGCCTAGATGACGCGGGGTGGAGCAGTCTGGTAGCTCGCAAGGCTCATAACCTTGAGGCCGCAGGTTCAAATCCTGCCCCCGCTACCAAATCCGCTCGGTTAGACTCTTCAACGACGCCGATCCGTTTTACTGACTCAAACCCCTCCGACAACCGGAAGGAAGGTCGGCCAAGAGCTTGACCCGAAAAGCTCTCCAAAACTTTGGCCAAATGTCAGCTTAAAAAAAGTAATCGAGCCATCTCTCCCAATTTTCTCGCTTGTCAGTTTCAAATTCAGTTGTTGTTTCCAAAACCGGGTCATAGTCTCTCTGCCGCCGAGTTTCCGGCAAAACTACCGCCGTCTCTCCCGGCCTTTTATAGCCAAGTTTTAGTCGAGCCTCTTTTTCCTTAAAGGTTTCGGTTTGATAGTACTCGATTCTTCGCCGGAGGCGGTCGTTTTCAGCCGAAACAAGAGCAATCTCGACCCTCAACTCTTTCTCTTTTTTCTTCGCCCCGACCACCCTTCTGATCTGAACGCCAACGCTGAAAAGGCTATAAACGATCAGAAGGACGACTATCAGGCGAAAAAGACGATCAGCCGACCAGTCGGTCAACCAATTAAAAAGTCTCTGAAACCGAACCGAGATCATGCCCTTATCCTAGCAAAGGTCGGGTGGTCGGTTGTAAGACAAATATTCCCTCAATAACGAAAATGCCTAGGCCAGGCCTAGACATTTTCGCTCACCCCAGATAAAGACCCGTTGTCCCTACCAACGAGGTGGTGTCTCCTTCTTCCTTTTATCTTGAGTCTGACGCTCACCTTGAGTCTTTCTTGATCCTTCGGCCGGTTGATCCGTGGCCAAAAGCCGATCATAGCCCCGACTCGCCAGAAAGGCCAAAACAATGATGATCGCGACAACCGCGACTGGCCCAAGCGATCTTTCGGAAACCGGCTCTTTCGCTTCCGGCGTCGGTGTCACTTCAGCTTCTTTCTGATCAGCCGTCTCGCCGACCGAATCGTCAGCTCGGGCTTTCCTCTTTGTCAAAGTCGGTTTTTCGACCGGTGTCTCGCCCGAAGGCTCGCCATCTGGCAACAATTCTGGTCCTCCAATTGGCGCGATCATACTCGGAGCTTCGCCCGGAGCTGGCAATCGAACGGTTATTACCGATTCTTGGCTGACATTGTTGCCAAGATCAACGGCCGTCACTGAAAAGATGTAATCAGTCCCGACCTCAAGACCGATGATCGTCGCCGAGTCCAGGTTGCCGATGTCAACTTTCGCCTGATCGGTCTTCTGACTGGTCTTCCGGAAACTCACCTGGTACTTTTCAGCGCCAGCCGACCTCTCCCAACTTAACCGAAGCGAACCGTCGGACAGTTGAGTCAGATTGAGATTGGTCGGTCTTGCCGGCGGCACGACATCAACCAGAGCGGCGATCACTGAAGTATGGTCAACCTCGGCTTCGACATAACCTCGATAGCCTTCCCGATCACTTTGACTAATCACCCGGCTGACATCAAACTTTTGCCAAAGTCCGGCCGACTCGTTGTAGGCGAAGATGCCGGCGATCTGATCGTCCCGACTGGCGCCAACCCCGATTAGGTCGTCAACCGTGTAGTAGATTCTGACAGTCGGCGAGGTAATCAAGGCGCCCGGATCAGAAAAGGTCAGGTCGTAACTTTGAACAAGGACTTTAAGACCGACATTTTCTTCCGGCGAAACAATTGGCGGTTTTTTGAAGACAGTCAGAGCGAACTCGGTTGATCGGTCGCCCTTGGTCGCGATTTTCGCCTCGAGTCTGGTATCCGAAACTCGGTCAAAAACGATATCTTTTGCCTGGCCGATCTTCTCTACCGGCGGCAAAAGTCCAAGATTCTCCGAGTCAACTGTAATTGTGTCGGTCACCAGAGTCTCGTTCCGATTGTCGTCAACCAGTTTCAGCCAAACCTTCTTTTCGCCATCGCTCCCCTCAAAAAGCCAATTTTTGTTTTTAACGATCGGCTCCATATTGGCGTCTTTGAAATCGGCTCGGTTGCTTAAAGCCATCAAGCTGGCCGAGTTTTCATCAACCGCGATTGTCAGTTCAACTCGGTTCGACGAACTAAAGGTTCGACCATTGTTAATTGAGAGCGAGGCGCCAGTTGGCGAAACGGTGTCTTTCGTCAAGGTCCGAGAAACTTTGCCGCTCTTGACGCCCGATTCGTAACTGATCAAGCCAGAAAAGGTCAAGGTCCCGTCGGCAAGGCTTGAGAGATCAAGCTCGGCGCCGACTTTGCCCTTTCCAACTCGACCGCCAACTGTTTTCTCGACCTTATTCCCGATGCTGTCCACGACCGAAAAGACAATTTTATCTCCCGAGGCCGCAGTTTCATCAACCTCAACTTCCAAAACCGCTTTTGACCTATTGGCGCCGTTGACAACGTTGGCCGGGTTTTTGTCGGTGGCTGGCAGACTAACGGCGACCGGATCGGATAAGGCGCTGTTGATTGTTTTTGTCGCTGATGTCCCAATCAAAGTCGCCGATTCGTCAGCCTCAACCGTCGTTTTAGCGGAAACGGTGATTGTTCCGTCCGACAGAGAAGAGCTGTCTATCCCGGAAACCATAATTTTGCCGACCGCCGCGGCCGTAGCTATTCCGCTGACAGTTTTCACGCCATCGGACAAGCTAGCGGTCACTGTCGTCGCGCCGACAACATTCGGGATCGTAACTTCAACCAAGACGCTCTTTTGGTTGGCATTGACGATCTCGTTCGCCAAATTACCGTCCCCGGCCGAAACCGAAACGGCGGTCGGGGAAAGATTGCTCGTCCCCTTAGTCGGGGAAAGATCGGTGGCCAAGGTATCGTCGCCATCCGGCGCTCGACCGGCCGATTGTCCCTTGCTCGGCGGCTGAAGCGGGCTGGACGTGCCATATTCAACCAAGTCAATAACCGCGTCCAGAACGTTTCTCAACTTAATCGTATCGCCGTTATTGTTAAGAGCGCCCAACGTTCCCGACCGATCGCGGTCGATCGCCAAGTAGCCGCCAGCCAAAAGACTCGTGCCGGAAGCAATCTCGTCAATCGTAAACCGGTTATCGAGCGAATCAACAATCTCCCAACCAGAGAGATCAACGGATGAACCGGTCGGATTGTAGAGCTCGACCCACTCTTCTCCAGAATTACCATTGGAAACGAATTCATTAATCACCACAGTCGAAAGAGCGGCCGCTCGAACCGAATCCGGCTTGAAGGCGGAGAATGAGCCCAAAGGCAAGGCGACAAAGAAGGCAAGAAGGAAACGCAATGTTTTGGAAACAGATGCGTTCATTTTTCTCCTTATTGTTAACGTGCCTGAGGAGGTTTTCAGAGCACAAACTATTGCTTTCGGTATAGAAAAAGCGGAACCCCCTCCGCTTTCTTTGTCACCTCTTCGCCCAAAAGCCTCACATACCCTTAGGCAAGTGACATCATTACGCTCGCAAAGTCACTTTTATTTGTCAAATCTCAAAAAATATCACCAAACAAAAAGACTGACTTCAAAATAAAAACGTCAGGCAACCTTACCCAGCGCTCCGATCCAGCCAACAAGGCCGGCGGCCGCTTGAGCGGCCTTCCGTTTTCCTTTTACATACAACACCAATCCTTTTCCGACCGCGAGGCCAAAGAAAACAGCCATTAGGCCGCCGACCGCTTGACGAAAGATCGCCTTTTAGGCCGCCGGTAAAAGGAGTCCTTGAATTCGCCATACTTGGTCGGTCCTCCAGGATTCGCTTACCAAACAACCGACCGACCGGAGGCGAGGACGCGCTTCGGACGACCAAGACAAGACAGCTTCTAGCATACTTACCGCACCAAGCTCGAACCTATTTTCAAAACAAATAATGTGCCACGCGCTTCGCGCGTCCCACCTTCTGGCTTCGAAAAACCGTTAAGTTATATACTGGTG
>CAYJQE010000013.1:16654-19014 GCA_964372245.1 uncultured Candidatus Saccharibacteria bacterium | reverse complement strand
TTGTTCAAGCTTCGCTGTAAAAAGCCCTACGGGCTTTTTCAAGCTCGTTGAGGTTGGTTGTGACAAAACGATCGGACGTGTTTTATTTAAGTGGCCATAACTATGACCGTGAAAAAGTGGCTGCCGGAGGCTATAATTTAAGAGAAAAAAAGGCTCCTGACCCCTTTTTCTTTTTTGGGGGACAAGAGCCTGGGTCGCTCTATCGCTTTTTGGTCGGAACCGGCCGAATAAGACTTGATGGCGGCTCCTCCCGTTCCCTTTTTGCCACAGCCGGCTTTTGAGCTAAAACCGGAGGGGGCGGCTTGAATCGAAGCCGGATTATCAGGCAGGTTTTGCCGACTTCAACCCAATCATAGATTTTTTTGGCGTAGCCGATCTCTAGTCGGATACAACCATGGCTGGCCGGCCGGCGCGGGACCTGATGATAGCCGTGCATCCGGATCCGTTCCCTAACCGGTGTGAGCCAAAACTTGTATGGCGTCGAGACATTGTAGCGGCCGGGGATGCTCGATCGGGCCTTGGGGCCAAGTTTTTTGCTGATTGTGAGACGCTCTGGATATCTCATCCAGTCCTTGGTCGGGTCTTTCCCGGTCCGATGCCAGCCCCGGCCGGACGAGATCAGACCGGAATCAATCAGCCTTTTGCCCTCGAACCGGTAGATTCGCTGATCCTCAAGGTCAAGGACCAGCAATTTGCCCGTTGGCCAACCGGCAATTTCGGCGCCAATCGGGCTTCTGAGAATTATCATGACAAGCCAAAAATTTTTCAAATGACATCATCCTCCAAGGTTTTTTTGATCCCAGAAATCCTAATCTCAATCGGGTTTTTTGTCAAGCCGGTCTCAAACGCCAGGCCAAAAGCCGCGAGATAAAGCGGAAAGCCGCCCGCCGTCGGTCGTCTTATCCGGTTTTCGATAGGTGGAAGCGGTTGATGATCTGCGTTTTAAGGCCGGCTCGGAATTGTGGCCGGGTTTTGAGCGCTTGATAGCCGGGCTTCATGAGATGGAAAAATAGGCGGCCGGGTTGAACAAGCAGCTGATAATTCCCTTTAAAATCGGCCACAGTTGTCTCGGCCAGCCGAAACTGGCCCGAAACGACCCGATAGGCTCGAATGATTGTCAGCGGCAAAGCTTGACCGGTTTGGCGGTCGGTCACCGTCCCAAATGTCGGCCGGCGGCGGGAGAGACGATACTCGAGCAGCCAAAGGAGAGCGTAAAATATCAGACCGACTTTGGTCGCGAAGTTCAGGCCGATCAGGAGGGGCGCTATCAGGGCTAGGCCCGTGCCGAGGATGAGGATCGGCCGGCGGGCGAGGTTGAGAAAATAGAGGGCTGGCGAAAGCCAGGCGATTTTTTCGGCTCTTAATCGCGAGCTCGCTTCAGCGGTCGGCTCAAGCTTAATCGTCCAAGCGCTGAAAACTCGGTCGGGCGACTTAATCGTCAATTTGTCGGTCTTGACAGTCTGGTAGTTGGGGGCTTGAGCGATTATGAAGAACGACCCGGTCTCTTCCAATTTAAAGCCGAACCGACCTTGCCGGTCGGTCAAAATCTGACTGATCTGGCGACCAAACTCGGTTTCAAAGAGCCTGATGAGCGAGCCGGTGATCGGCCGACCGGTTTGGCGATTGAGAACTCTGCCCCAGGGCGCGGCTCTTCGTCGAGTCCAGGCGGGAACAAATGGCAAGCTTAAGAGGCCGGTCGCGGCCGAGGCGGCAACCGGAACGGTCGCGGCAAGGGCGGCCAGAGGAGCCAGAAGACGGCTGATTAATCCGATCAGGGGACTATCCGAGAAAAGATTGTTTTCGACCGATGACGGAGCAGCCTCTCGGTAGATGGCCTCCCCGACGACTTTAAGTTCGATAGTTCTTTCGGGATCGCTCTCTTTGGCGAAGAGAATCGAGCCGGAATCGATCTGGCCATCCTCGGTTAATTGACCGGCGATCACGCCAGTCGCCGATTGACCATTTAAACTGCCGCTAAAACTGCCGTTAAAACGGAGGTCGGTTCCAACGATGCCGCTTAAGACGCCGGTTAGAGTTCCTTCCCGCTCGATCTCGACCGGTCCGACCGGGTCATTCTCAAACCGTTTGGTCTCATTAAGATTGAGGGTGATCGAAACAACTTGCTCGGCTGGTTGTTCGGATCCGGTGGCGGTTCGGGTTTTTTTCTGACCACCGGCCGCCGTCTTGCCGCCCGTGGAATTATCGCTTTTTGGGACAGGGCTTTCCGTTTGATCGGCGCTTGAGGCTATCTGGTTGGTCGTTCCGCCGCCGCTTGAACCACTAGAGCTGCCCGCGCTTGAACTGCCGGTCGAGCCGCCGGAGCTGCTTGAGCCGGTGGTCGTTCCGCCGCCGCTTGAACC
>CAYJQE010000013.1:0-16554 GCA_964372245.1 uncultured Candidatus Saccharibacteria bacterium | reverse complement strand
CGGTCGAGCCGCCGGAGCTGCTTGAGCCGGTGGTCGTTCCGCCGCCGCTTGAACCACTAGAGCTGCCCGCGCTTGAACTGCCGGTCGAGCCGCCGGAGCTGCTTGAGCCGGTGGTCGTTCCGCCGCCGCTTGAACCGCCGGAGCTACCCGAGCTTTCGGGGAAGTGGATCTTGTCTCCGGTCTTAAGGCCAATACCCGGATCTTCCGTCAAGACGACAATGACTTGGGTCATCATGCCGCCTTGCGGGCATTGGCTCTCTCCGCCTGGCGTCGTATTCAAGACCTCATGTTGAGTTAGGTAATTGTCGGTCGAGAAAGTGACGATCAGTCCCGGAGTGTATAGCGAACCGGTTGTCCCCGAGACACAAAAAGCCTTAACGCTTAAGACCTTTTGAATCTCATCTTCCTGAATCGGCAGATGGATGGCCGAAGCCGGTTCGGCCTTGGGAATCGAACCAACCGCGCCAAAGACTAGGAGAAAAATTAAAAGTTTGACAATCAGCCAGACATAGACCGCCAAAACTCCGCCATGAAGATAGGAATGCCAGCGATTCCGGTGCCAACGGTCATACCAATGGTGCCGGTTGGCCAGTCGGTTGTGATGATAGTCGAGCAGCCTTTTCATGGCTTCGCCGCTCTAAGACCACTCTTTTCAGAGACAGCCATCAAGATTAGATAAAACTTAACCCGGTCATATGGGGACTTTTTGAGAGACCGAGCCTCTTGAGGACGGTCGGAGCAACATCGGCCAAGAGCCCGATTGGCCTGGTCTCAAGCCAATGTTTTTTTTCCGATCTAAGCGGACTGGCGTTTTTAAGATCGAGCCGGCGATCGGCCGGAACGATAATAAATGGGACCGGATTGGTCGAGTGCTCTTTGTCGGGCGACCGACCGTCCGACTCGAGCATCGCCTCGGCGTTGCCGTGATCGGCGGTGATTAAGAGGTCAATGCCCTTGGCCTGGATCGGAGTTGTTAATTCACCGACCAGTCGATCGAGGGTTTCAATCGCTTCGACCGCCGCCTTGAGATCGCCGGTGTGGCCGACCATATCGGCGTTGGCGAAATTGATGACCAAGAGATTGGGCGGCTTGGCCAAGATCTTTTTGGCTTCAAGAGCAATTTCCGGAGCCGACATCTTCGGCAACTTGGCGAACGAGTCGACCTTTTTCGAAGGGATAATGACTCTTTGATCCCGATTGGAATAGGGCTCTGCCCGACCGAGGTCGAAGAAGCTCGTGACATGGGCGGCCTTTTCGGTTTCAGCGATTCTGACTTGGGTTAAGCCGGCTTGATCAACAATTTGACCGAGCGGCTGATCGATCGGGTTGGTCTTTGGATCGGCCAGCATACTGGACGTGAAGGCGGTCAAAGTCGGCAAATTTGAGTCTTCGTAGGTTGTCATCGTAACCATCTTGAAATTCTCGAGCCGGCTTCGGTCAAAACCGGTGAATTTTGGGTCAACCAGGGCTTTGGTGATCTGAATCGCCCGATCGCTCCGGTAGTTGGTGAAGACCAGTCCGTCTCCCGATTTGATTCGGAGTTTTTGGTCGAGAAGGACCGGTTTGAGATTCTCGTCGTTCTGGCCATTTTGGTAGGCTAGATTGAGAGCGGCCAGCGGATCGGCGGCGGAGCCATTTTGGGTTGTCAAGGCCTGATGGGCAATCTTGATCCGATCCCAGTTTTTGTCTCGATCCATGGCCCAAAATCGACCAACCAGAGTCGCGATCCGGCCGACCTTGTGCTCTTTGATGGCTTTCTCGATCCGGTTGACAAAAACCCGGCCGCTTCTGGGCGGCGTGTCGCGACCGTCGGTGATCAGATGGATCGCCAACCGATCGAGTCCCGATCTCTTGGCAAAATCAATCAGGCCGACAATGTGATCGATGTGGCCATGGACGCCGGCGTTCGAGCAGAGACCGAGAACGTGAAGGGTCGAGTTATTTTTTTTCAGGTGCTCGATAATCTCTAAAAGGGCCGGAGCGCGGAAAAACGTTCCGTCTTTGATCGCTCGGTTAATTTGAGGATAATCCTGAAGGACGACCCGGCCGGCTCCGATAGCGGTATGACCGACCTCTGAATTGCCCATAACGCCGAAGGGCAATCCGACACTTTCACCGGCGGCGCTAAGGCCATAGAAGGGCGCTTGGGCCGAGAGGCTGTCAAAAATCGGAGTTTTCGCCCTCATAATCGCGTTGCCTTGGGGATTGGCCGAGAGGCCGAATCCGTCAAGGACGATCAGAGCGACTCTTTTCTCGGTCGGATGTTGACTTGATTTTCTGATTTCTGCCCCGTTTATTTTGTACCGGCCTTATTATACCAATACCCATTATACCCGATGACCGAGGCCGGCCGCGATCTTCCCGACGGGAATCAGGCTGCTTGAGGGAACCTTTGGGATCAAAAGCCTCTCTGACCGAGAGGCAGCCAGAGATTGCTTGAAGCCGGATGACCCAAGCCGGCATTTGAGTTGGCTGAAAAGACCGTTTCGGACGAAGGTCTAAATAACTTTCTTCGCCCGAATGATCGTTCTTTGACCTCGGTAGAGCCAGAGGCCGCAAAGGAGGCTGGCTAGAGCTAGCCACTGACCGCCGGTCAAGTAGAGGACGATCTCGGGTTGACGGAAGAATTCAACGAGGAACCGAGAAGCTCCTTGGAAGATCAGGAAGAGGGCGAAGAGCGAGCCTTGAGCTAATCGGAAATTGGCGGCTCGATTTTTCTTGGCCTGAAATATTAACCAGAGGCCAAGGCCGAGCGCTAAGAGGGCTTCATAGAGTTGGTGGGGATGACGGGCAACGTTGTCGGTTGGGAAAATGACGGCCAAGGGCACCTCGCTTGCTCGGCCGAGCAGCTCTTGGTTCAAAAAATTCCCAATCCTGACTAGAGAGATGCTGAAGGGGAGGACAAGGGCCAGCCGATCGGCGACAGTTCGCCAGTCAAGACCGCGTCTCTTTAGGAACTCGCGACCGAAAAAGAAGGCGACCAAGAGGCCCGGGTAAAAAGAGAGACCGCCGAGATCAAATCGGGGCCAGTCCTGAAAGGCCAGCCGAGCAAAGACGATATAGCCGGCTCGAGCGCCAAGAAGGCCGGCCAGAGCGAGGCCGAGTGTCAAATCAAGAGCCAGACCGGGCTCCAATTTCTTCTCTCTTTCCAGCAGGAAGAGGGCAAAAAAACCGAGCAGAAAAGCGGCCAGAAAAAGCAGACCGTACCAGCGAAAGTCAAAGCCGCCAAACGCGAATGCGATTGGCGAAATGTTAACTCTTAAAGGCACGAGTCTGACTTAACTCTCGGCAGATTTGAGCTTTTTGAGCGGGAGCCCCTTTTTCCTGATTGAGATTTTTGACTTTCAGCCCGAACCGGTCAAGGCTGTTGATTGAAGCATTCATTAAGACTTACGATCTCCTCGGGCTTGGGTTGTTCACCCCGCTTAACGGCCTCGAATCGGGAACCAAGAACTTTTTTGCCGCACTCCTCGACCCGATCTTTGTCAGCCGGCTGGGCCTGAACGCCACCCGAAAGGGCCGGTCGGCGATCTTGATTGACTGGCTGGCGGTCGGGAGAGGCTCGGTTGTCTTTCGGTTGATTTTGCGGACCTTGGTTTTCGAATTTTTTGCACCGGTCGTTAACTTTCCGACGGTTGTCGTTGAAGAGAGAGCCCGAGTTTTCCGGCGATAAGCCTTCCGGTTGGTCAGCGCAGTCGCCAATCTGGCTCGGCGAGCCGGGTCCGGGCGACGGTTGCCGGTCATCGCCTCGGCCGCTCGGCGGCGGAGCGATCCGGCATCCCTGATCGAGTTTTCGGCGATCTTCCTTGCCAATCGGCCGATTAAGAGATGAGTCTAGAACCCCTTTGAGGCAAGTCTCGGATTCGACCAATTGGTCTTTAGTTGACTCGAAAGCTTCCGGCCGCGGCCCGCGGTTCTTAAAACAGAGCTCGTTAAGCTTGCTTTTTTCTTCCTCATTCGGCTGTCGTTTAAAATCCTTGAGCTTTGCGCCGAGGAGTCGCTCGACGCAGACTTCAACCTCCGGCGACGGTTTTGGAAGATCGCCCGCCGGCCCGCTCGACTGGCCGATTCCCGCGCCCAGGGGCCCGCCAAATTGCTCAAAGCATTTTTTCGCCTTCTCTTCGGTTCCCTCCGCCACTGCTCCGCCCTTCTTCAGTGTCTCAAAAGTTTGACCGCCCAGGTTTTTTCTCAAACAATCCGAAAGCTCGATATTCGGTTGGCGGAGATTTGATCTTGCGACCGGCTCGAAATCCTTAAAACATTCGGCTCCAAGCCTTTCCTCTTCGGACCTGGTTGGCCTTCGGTTCAAGTCTTCAAAGCTTGCCCCAAGGACGGATTGAACGCAGGCTTTGATCTCTGGCGGCAGATTGCCGGGCGGCCTTGACTTTTCTCCGGTCGCTTGATCGCCGGAAGGCCCGCCAAACTTTTCGAAGCAGGCTCGACCTTTCTCGGCTTGGGCTTGAGTTGGCTCTTTGGCGCCGATTGAGATCTCGTCAAAAGCGGCCTGGCCGATTCTTTCGACCAAGCAATTTTTGAGCTCTGATGACAAGTTTGGCCGGGTCGGACTGGCGACTAAAGGCTTAAAGTCCTTGAAACAGCTTGCTTGGATCGCCTTTTCTTGCTCGGGTGTCGGCCGACCTTGAAACTCGGCGATCCTTTCGACCCCAAGAATTCCGGTAATGCAGCGATCAACCTCGGGTGGGATATTCGGAATATCGGTTCTTAAGGACGGTCCGCGATCTCGGCTCGGGTTGGCCAAGCCGCCAAACCGCTCAAAGCAGTCTCTTGAGAGATTGGCTTCGGCTCGAGTCGGTCCTCTGGCGCCGGTTGAGATCAGGTCAAAGCTTTCCCGGCCGACAGCCTGAACCAAACAATTTTTGAGCTCCAAAGAAAAGCTTGGTCGGTCGGTTTTGCCTTTGTCCTTGAAACATTTCTCATTGAGCTCTCGATTTTCTTCCGGCGTAATCGCTCGATCGAGACTTTCGAACTCGGCCCCAAGCGTCGAAATCAGGCATTTTCTGATTGCCTCGGCGATCTTTGGCGGCCGGCCTTTTGATTGACTGACGACCGGGCCGTGTTTTTTAAAACAGGCCTCGCCTTGTTTGATCTCGGAGTCGGTTGGCGCTCTTGTCTCGGTCGAAATCTCCTCAAAAACTTTGGCTCCAAACTGGCTAATCAGGCAGTCTTTAAGAGGGCCGGCCAACTCTGGTCTGACTTCTCGATCAGGTTCAGTTTGAGCCGCGACCGGGTTTGAGAAGAAAACTATCAAACCAAAACCGACCGCCAAGCCAGCCAGGACCTTGACTGATTGTCCGACCGGAAACTTGCGATTTTTCAGCTCTCGACGCACGGCAGAATAGCGAGGTTGTCCTCCGCCGCCAACAGGTTTGGATTAGCGGCGTAGAGGGCGGCCTTTTCCTCGCCAAGTCTCTCTTTGACGCAGTCGTCAGCCGATCTCGATTCGGTTTTCGAGCTGAAAACCTGCTTTCTCAACTCGGTGATCGAGGTTTTGAGGCTGTTTAAGCCGATCTGGTTGCCGGCGACATAGCCGACTAAGGCGCCGATCAAAAGACCGATTATTAGCCCAACGACCGCGAAGCTCTGCTTCATCTTCCTCCTTTTTGAAACATTTTCCTTAGTTTAACCGAGAACGATTGGGGCGACAAGATCCTTCTCTGGTTCAACACATCGAGGAGACCTTTTAAGTTGACAACGTTCTCTTAAAATACTGTCTGGGCGTCAAGTAATTGAGGGCTTGATCGGGTCGGCGGTTGTTAAACCGCTCAATCCATGACCCGGCCTTCTCGTTATAGTTCTTTGACCGCTAAAGGCAGGGTTGTCTTTAGCCAAGAAGTAATTAGTGAGATGTGATCGCCTTTGTTCTTTCGAGGAAAGTCTGACGATTTCAGCCAGTTTTTGCCGATGGGGCAAGAGAGTGATCAGTCGGGCTGATATGTCGATTGATCCTTTCACGCGAGACTCCTTTTTTAAAGCGACTTTCCCTCCCGCCATTTTGAGGATGGAGTCTCCACGCTGCGTCTGAACAAAGGCAGATCCGAGCGGAAAGTCGGAAAGATCGGTTTCTCTTTAATTTCAAATTGGTCGAAGCAAATTGGTCGAAGACCGAAAAGCCCTTTAAGCGGTTAACTTTTTTAAGGCCGAGACCAGCGCGTCCCTCGCCAAGAGGGCGCATTTCAGGCGAGTCGGAGTGAGCTCGATCTCAAGGAGCTCGAGAATTTTCCGGCGATCAATTGAGTTGATTTTCAAAATTGGTTGACCGAGAATCTCTTCCGAAACCAAGGACATGGTCGCTCGACAGATGGCGCAACCCTTGGTTTCAAAGCCGATCTTCTTGACAATTTCGTCCTCAATCAAAAGATCGAGGTCAATGATGTCGCCGCAGAGGATATTTGACTCTCGGACGGAGAGAGTCTTTTGCCTCAATCGCCCCCAGTTTCGGGGGAGCTTGTAATGATCGATTATCTTCTCGAGATAGAGATTCATCTTCAACCAAAAACTCAAAAACCGGCCGACAAGTATCGGAAAACAAAAACCGGCCGGTTCATCTGACCGACAATCGGCCGCGCTTTGAGGGCTTTGCCCAAGCTCTGATTTTTTGTTTTCGAATTCCTGGCTGGAAGATTTTTATGACCCGCTCCAAAGCGCCCGCTAAGCGATCGATCTCGGCTCGCGAGTTGTAAAAGCCGAGCGAGGCTCTCGTTACAGCCGGAACTTTGAGCTCATTCATCAGCGGTTGGGCGCAGCCGTGACCCGATCTGACGGCGACTGCCTGATCGTTCAGGATCTGGGCGATATCGTGAGGATGGATGGCCTGGAGGTCAAAGGAAAAGATCGCCAGTCGGTCTTTCGCTTGTCGAGGCCCGAAAAGCTTCAGGCCCTTAATTCTCGATAACCGTTCGAGTCCATAGTCCAACAGCGCCTTTTCATGTTTTTCGATCGCTCGCCAGCCGATTTTTTCAAGATAATTGATCGCCGCCTCGAGGCCGAGAGCGCCGGCGACATTTGGCGTCCCGGCCTCAAATCGGGCCGGCGGCTCGGCGAAGATCGTTTTTTCGAGCGAGACCTCTTTGATCGTCTCGCCGCCTCGAAGGAAGGCCGGCAGTTGTTCAAGCAAGGCTTGTTTGACATAAAGAACGCCGATGCCCATCGGGCCGTAGAGCTTATGACCAGAGAGAGCCAAGGCGTCGCAATCGAGAGCGGCAACATCAATCTTTCGATGGGGCGCCAGTTGGGCGGCGTCAATGATAATGATCGCCCCGGGCATCAGTTTTCTGGCGAGTTCGATCATCTCTTTGAGGGGCGGGACCGTTCCGAGGACATTCGAGGCGCCGGTCAAGGCAATGATCGCTGGCTTTTTAAGAAGGAGCGCCCGATAGGCCCTTTGGTTAAGCTCGAAGTCTTTGGTCAGAGGTATAAAGTCAAGTTCGACCGCCGGAAAAGCAATCGCCTTGTCGGTCTGCCAAGGGACGATATTTGAGTGGTGCTCCATAATTGAAAGAAGAATTCGCTTGGGTGTTCGCAACCGTTTGAGCGAGTAGGCGAGGAGGTTTATCGCTTCGGTCGTGTTGTTTAAAAAAATGATCTCCTCTGGTCGAGCGTTGAGGAACCGAGCGACCGTCTTTCTGGCTCGCTCGTAGGCCCTTGTCGCCTTTTCCGAAAGCTCGTGAAGTCCCCGATGAACATTGGCGTTCTCATTTGAATAAAACCTTGACATTCGATCAATCACCGCCTTTGGTTTCTGGGCCGTGGCGGCCGAGTCGAGATAGACCAGCCGTCTTTGATTGATCTTTTGATCGAGAATCGGAAAGTCGGCTCGAATCTTTTTGAGCTCAAATCTGGTCATTGGTTGAAAATTAATCGCAAAAGTCGGCTTTTGTCCGCCGGTCGGAGCTTTAAGAATCGCTCGAAAAGAAAGCCCTCGATCAAGAGTTCTTTGGCCGCTTTTTCGGTCAGCCCCCGGTTGAGGAGATAGAACTCCTCGTCCGGATTGATTCGACCGGTCGTCGAACCGTGCGAGGCCTTGACCTGATCGGCTTCGATTTCGAGCGAGGGAACGGTTTTCGATCTCGCTTGACTTGAGAGCAGAAGAGTGTGATCGGAGAGGTAACTGTTTGAGCCTTGAGCCGCCTTTTCGATTCGGATCAGCCCAGTTCGGTGACTTATTGCTTGGTCAAAAAAGACGTTCCGGAGCGAGAACCGGCCAAAGCTATCCGGTTCTTGGTGATGGAGCTTTGACTTGACGCCGATCGCCGCTCTGCCTCGACCGACTGTTAGGCCGCTGATCTCGGCTTTCGACCCGGCCTCGAGTCGGCAATCGAGGGCCAAGTTGACTGGCCGCTGGCTGATAATGGCGAACTGATAAAGAAGGCTCTCGCCTTTCTTGAGATGAAACTCTCGATTGACCGAGATCTCTTGACCGTCAAAAATTTCTAAGCCGTTTGCCATCCGGGAAAAACTTTAGCGGGCGGCGGTTAGCCGACCGAGCCTTCCATCTCAAGCTCGATCAGGCGATTCATCTCAACCGCGTATTCCATTGGCAGCGACTTGATTAAGGGTTCGATGAAACCGTTGACCAGAAGGCTTCTGGCCTCGGCCTCGCTCACGCCCCGACTGGTGAGATACAAGAGTTGATCATCGCTGATCTTTTCGACCGTTGCCTCGTGGCCGATCGAGACCTCGTCATTTTTGACATCAATCGTTGGGTAGGTGTCGGTCACCGAATCGCCGTCAATCAAAAGAGCGTCGCAAACGACATTGCTTTTCGCTCCCTTAGCCTCCGGCTCGATTAAAACCAAGCCTCGATACGAGGTCCGGCCGGCTTGAAAGCTGACCGATTTTGAGGTGATGGTTGAAGTTGTGTTTTTAGCCTGATGAATGACCTTGCCGCCAGCGTCTTGCCGCTGATCCTCACCGGCCAGGGCGACCGAGAGAATCTCGGCCTTGGCCCCCGGCTCTTTGAGATAGACCGAGGGGTATTTCATGGTCAGTCGAGAACCGAGGTTGGCGTCAACCCATTCCATTGTCGCGTCCCGATAAGCAAAGGCTCGCTTGGTCACCAAATTAAAGACATTTTTGCTCCAGTTTTGGATCGTGGTGTATCGGACGCGGGCCCCCTTTTTGACGACAATTTCGACCACCGCCGAATGGAGGGAGTTCTTGGCGTAGATTGGGGCCGAGCAGCCTTCGACATAGTGAACGAAACTGCCTTCGTCGGCGATAATCAGTGTCCGTTCAAACTGACCCATCGCCTCGGCGTTGATTCGAAAATAGGCTTGAAGCGGCATCTCGACCGAGACGCCCTTTGGGATGTAGATAAAACTCCCGCCCGACCAGACGGCCGAATTGAGAGCGGCGAATTTGTTGTCGTCAGGCGGAACGATTGTTCCAAAGTACTCTTTGACCAGTTCGGGATAGTCTCTGACGGCCGTATCGGTGTCAAGAAAAATCACCGCCTGTTTTGCGAGCTCTTCTTTGAGTGAAGAGTAGACGACTTCCGATTCGAATTGGGCTTTGACTCCGGCCAGGAACTGCCGTTCAGCCTCGGGAATGCCGAGCCGTTCGAAGGTCCGTTTCGCTCCGGCCGGCACATCCTCCCAACTCTTTGAAACCTGATCGGTGGGTCTGATGTAGTAGTGATAGCTCGAAAAATCGAGCTCCTCGAGAGGTTTTGGGCCCCACGAGGGCATCGGTTTTTGATAAAAGGTGGCGAGCGATTTCAGACGAAAATCTCTCATCCAGGAAGGCTCTTTTTTATAGCTCGAGATCGCCTCGACAATCTCTTTCGAAAGACCGGGCTTAGCCTTAAAGATATAATCTTCGGCTTCCTTGAAGCCAAATTGGTAGTCGCTCGCGATATTGAGGGCTTGGCTCATGTTCGAGCGAGCTCCTTGTAGCCGCTGGCTTCGACCTTCTCGGCCAGCTCCCAACCACCGGTCTCGACGATCTTTCCTCCGGCCATGACATAAACCGTCTCTGGTCGGACCAGTTTGAGCAGTCTTTGATAGTGGGTGATTAAAAGCAAACCCGGCCTCGGACTTTCCTTTTGTTCGGCCAGGAGGTTTTGGCTGACCAGATTGAGAGCGTCTATGTCGAGGCCGGTGTCCGGTTCGTCAAGAATGGCAAAGCGAGGTTTAAGGAACCGGTACTGGGCGATCTCCAGCCGCTTTTTTTCGCCTCCGGAAAAGCCTTCGTTTAACGACCTTTTTGTCAACTCGTCCTTAATCTCGAGCGTCTCCTTGGCTTTCTCGATCTCAAACTGAAACTCGGCCGCCCCTTCTTTGCCGAATCTCGCGACCCAAGCGGCTCTCATCAGGGAGACGAATGAGACGCCCGGGATCGCCAAAGGCTGTTGAAAGCCGAGAAAGAGGCCGGCTAAGGAGCGTTCGCTGGCTTTTAGTTTCAGAAGATCTTTGCCGTCTAAAAATAACTGGCCGGCGGTGATTTTGTAATTTGGATGACCGGCGATTGCCAGAGCGAGCGAGGATTTGCCCGAGCCGTTTGGCCCCATGATCGCCTTGATCTCGCCCGGCTTGAGCGAGAGGGAAACGCCTTTAACGACCGTCTTTCGGTCAACCGCGACTTCGAGATCTTTGACAATCAGACCTTTAGCCATCGTTGACTCCAAAATCGGCCAGAGTTTTCTGGCCCAGGATTGTTTCAAACTCTTGATTGATGAGCTTCCAGACCGACCTGACTCGGCAGGTGGGCAGAGCTGGACAGTCATGACCGGCCAGACATCGAACCGGCGGCCGGTTCTCGCCAAGAGCCGAGAAAACCTCGAAGAGCTTGATCTCATCAACTTTTTTGGCCAACCAATAACCGCCGCCCGAGCCTTCTCGAGAGTTGAGCAGACCGGCCGTCTTTAACTGATTGGCGATTTGAGCCAGAAAGTTGGCCGAGAGGCGGTAGCCCTCGGCGATCTCGGAGACGCTCAAAGGCGAAGCAGCGCTTGAGTGGGCCAGCCGCTCCAGGAGGAGAAGGCCGAAGTCAACTCTTTTTGAGAGACGAAACATAACTTCTACTAAATTAATCAGAGTTGAATCCGCTGTCAAGAGGAAAAGCCCCCCAAACAGAGTCTGGGAGGCTTTTTGACCCGGTCTTACGAGCAACCAGAATTGGAACCGCACTGACTGCAACTGAAGCAGCTCCCGGTTCTGACCATAATCTGGCCGCAAACGGGGCAGGGCGGCGCGTCGGCTTGCAGGAGCGAGATTTGCCGTTCCTGTTCTTTCTGCGTCTGATTTGGCGGGGTAAGCGCCGCCGCCGCGTTCTCATCGTGCCCATTGAGTCCAGAGGTGTCGCTTTCCCCACCCGGCTGATCGGCTTCCGGCAGAAACTTGAGCGCGAGCCAGCGGAAAATGTAATCGAGAACTGATGTCGCGCCGGGAATCTCCGGGTTGGTCGTGAACCCGGCCGGTTCGAAGCGGGTGCGCGAGAACTTGTTGCACAGCACCCGGAGCGGCACGCCGTATTGGAGAGTCATCGAGGTTGCCGTGGCAAAGGCGTCCATCACGCCGGAGATGGTGCTGCCCTGCTTGCTCATGGTCACGAAAATTTCGCCCGGCGTGCCGTCCTCGAACAGACCGACCGTGAGGTAGCCTTCATGACCCGCAACGCTGAACTTGTGCGTGATTGCCTGCCGCTCATCTGGCAGCCGCCGCCGCATCGGGCGATAGACCACCGGGGCTTCTTGGTCAGCGGTTTTGTCGTCCTCGCTGGCTTTGGTGCTGAGCGGTTGGGTGCGTTTGGAGCCGTCGCGGTAAATCGCCAGCGCCTTGAGTCCCAGCCGCCAGCCTTGTAAGTAGGCGTCAGCAACTTCCTCGACCGTTGCCTCGTTGGGCAGGTTGACGGTCTTGGAAATCGCGCCGCTCACGAACGGCTGCACCGCGCCCATCATCTTGAGGTGCCCGAGATGATGGATCGAGCGCACGCCCTGCTCGGCGCGGAAGGCGCAGTCGAAGACCGGCAGATGCTCGTCTTTGAGATGCGGCGCGCCCTCAATCGTGCCCTGTTCGTCAACGTAATCCACGATCTCCTGAATCTGCGCGCTTCCGTAGCCCAACCGCTCGAGCGCGCGCGGCACGGTCTGGTTGACAATCTTTATCATACCGCCGCCGACCAGCTTTTTGTAACTGATCAGCGCGATGTCCGGTTCGATGCCGGTGGTGTCGCAATCCATCATGAAGGCGATGGTGCCGGTGGGCGCGATCACGGTTACCTGCGAATTGCGGTAGCCGTGCCTCTCGCCAAGCGTCAGCGCATCGTCCCACGACTTCTGGGCCGCGGTTCGAAGATTCGGCGGCGTGAGATGTTTGTCAATTGCGCGAGCCGCGTCGCGGTGCTTGCCGATCACGTGCAGCATCGGCGCGCGGTTGACGGCGTAACCCACAAATGGTCCGGTCTGCCCGGCGATCCGCGCCGACTGGGCATAGGCTTCGCCGGTCATGAGGGCGGTAATCGCGCCCGCGTAAGCCCGTCCCGCGTCGCTGTCGTAAGGAAGCCCGAGCGACATCAAGAGCGCGCCGAGGTTGGCGTAGCCTAATCCCAACTCGCGGAAGTCATGGGCGTTCTGCGCAATCTTCGGCGTCGGATAACTCGCATTATCGACGATGATTTCCTGCGCGGTGATCATCACGTCAACGACATGCTTGAAGCTTTCGGTGTCAAACACGCCGTCGGGGGAGAGGAATTTGAGCAGGTTGATGCTGGCGAGGTTGCAGGCTGAGTTGTCGAGATGCATATACTCGGAGCAGGGGTTCGAAGCGTTGATCCGCCCGCTGTTCGGACAGGTGTGCCAGTCGTTAATCGTGGTATCGTATTGCATCCCCGGATCGCCACAGCCCCAAGCGGCTTCGGCGATTTGACGCAGCAGGTCGCGCGCTTTGAACTTCTCGCAGGGTTCGCCATTGAGGACATACCTGGTCCAGAACTCGCCATCGTTCTCGACCGCTTGCATGAACTCATCAGACACGCGCACCGAGTTGTTGGCGTTCTGAAACTGCACGCTGATCCAGGCATCGCCACCGAGTCTCATGTCGTAGCCGGCATCGCCAAGCGCGTAGGCCTTCTTCTCCTCTTTGGCTTTGCACCAGATGAACTCCAGAATGTCGGGGTGGTCGACGTTAAGCACGACCATCTTTGCTGAACGCCGGGTCTTGCCGCCCGATTTAATCGAGCCTGCGACCGAATCCGCTGCCCGCATGAACGACACCGGTCCCGACGCTACGCCGCCGCCGGTCACCGATTCCTTACTGGAACGGAGCGACGAGAGGTTGACCCCCGAGCCGGAGCCGCCCTTGAAGATGATGCCCTCAATCTTGCACCAGTCTAAGATCGCCTCCATGTTGTCCTCGACGGAGAGGATAAAGCACGCCGAGCATTGGGGGCGCTCATCTCCTGAAGCGCCAACATTAAACCAGACCGGTGAGTTAAAGCAGGCCAGCTGGTTAATGAGGATATATCCCAGTTCGGCCGAGAAATCTTGGGCGGCCGTTTCGTTGAAGCAGCTTGACGCCAGCCCCTTTTTGGTCAGCCAGTTGACGACTCGACTGACCATGTCCGCGACCGAGGACTCTCGTTCTTTGGTCCCGATCCGGCCGCGAAAATATTTCGAGGCGACAATTTGTGCCGCCCGTTCTGACCAAGAGGTCGGGACTAAGACTCCCTCTTCCTCGAAAACTACGGTACCTTCTTGGCCGGTGATGAGAACTCGCCTCTTACCCCAAATGGTCGAGCGGATTATCTCCCCGAGACTCTGTCCGTCCGTGGTGAAGAGCCGATTCTGGCCAACAGAAACAAAAATAGTGGGCCCTAGGATTAAACTTGACATTTGCCCCTCCTTTTCAAGTTCAAGGTTTTTTTCGTTTTTCTCGATCGGCGGGCGATCGGGAAAAGTCCAGTTTAGGCTAAATAGCAACACTCGGTATGTCAAGCCCGATCTGGATACTATATGTAGTGTTTTACCCTATTTTCCGATCTCTTTTTCGGCTCGAAGTATGACCTTTTTTAGGATCAAGAGGGCCTCGACCGGAAATTGACCGATCGCCGTCTCGTCCGAGAGCATCAGGCCGTCGGCGCCCTCCAAAACGGCCGAGGCGATATCGGAAACCTCGGCCCGGCTTGGCCGGTTATGGTCAACCATCGAGGCCAAAAATTGAGTCGCGACAATGCTTGGTTTGCCGTGATTTTTGGCTTTTTTGATCAGGTCTCGTTGCAGGAAGGGAAGCTCCTCGATTGGCGTCTCGATGCCGAGGTCGCCTCTGGCGATCATTATTCCGTCAGCGGCTTTCAGGATTTCGTCAATGTTTTTAATCGCCGGTTGTCGCTCGATCTTGGCGATAATTTTGGTTTCTTGGTCGCCGATCAGCCGACGGAGTTCGAGAATATCTTGAGCGGCTTGGACAAAGGAGAGGGCGATCCAGTCGACGCCAATTTTGAGGCCGAACTCGAGATCGGCCTTGTCCTTTTCGGTCAGGCTTGGGAGCGAGATATTGACCCCGGGCGCGTTGACGCTTTTGCCTTGTCGGATCGTCCCGCCGGTTATCACTTTGACCCGGATCTCGTCCGGCTTAAGGCTTAAAACCTCGGTTTCGATCGTTCCGTTGGCGATTAAAAAGGGGTCGCCGATCGCCAGTTCATGATCGAGGGGATTTTCGGTCAAAGGGATGACTGACTTTGAATTTTGACCTTTTCCCGTGTCAAATATCGCGGTCTGGCCAGCCAGAAGTCTTCTCTTGCCCTTTAACCTGCCGATTCGGATGCGCGGCCCCTGAAGGTCTATCATCAGCTTGGTCGAGGGCGAGACCTTTTTTATCTTCTGAAAGTATTTTTGATACTCGGCCTTTTTAGCGTGAGAGAAGTTGTATCGGACGATATCGACCCCGGCTTTCATAATCGCTTGAAAAACGGCTGGCTTTTCCGAACTTGGACCGAGGGTAACAACGACTTTTGTCTTCACTTTTTTTAGAATTGCGGATTGGCGAAAAAGAAGCAAGGCGTTTTGGGTCGAAAGACGGAGCTAAAAAAGACCTGGCTATTTGGGCAAGTGGTTCTAAACCTTGACCGTTTGGCAATTTAGCCGATCTCTCATCGGCCGATCACAATTATCCGTTTCAGCGATTGATCGGCCTCGCCCTTCTCGTGGCTCCAGTCCCCGTTGGCCTCGAAGATCGTATTGGGCTGATAGAGATAGGCCTCACCCCGTTTTGTGCCCGGATCGTTGACAATCAGGCGGCCGTCTTGAGTGAAGCCTCGAATGACGAGCATGTGATAGATCGGCCCGGGTTGCCGAAAATAGGGATTCTTGAGCGCTCGACCGTTGGCCGGCAGAAGAATCAATTCGCCGGCGAGGAGGCGAGTTTTCAAGCCGGCGAGATCGGGGGTGACAACGACTTCGGCGAAGAGGCGATATTTTTCCCGAACAACGATCGCCGTCTTCTCGGCCGTCGTGTCCTTAAAAGCGCCCAGCCGTTCAAGTTGCCAAGCTTTAATCGCCTGAAGTTCGGTCTCGGCCGAGTCTGGGTCAATCAGCCCGGCCGGTTCGCCCTCAAAAAATCTTCGAGCCATCAAAATGCTGGCTTCTTCGCAGAACTCCTTATGATCTTCATCCCAGACGGCCTTTGGCGCTTGAGAGGTGAATGGCACGGCGAGATTAAACTCCGACGGCAAATTCTCTTTGACGATCAATGTCTCATTTTTTTCGAGTGAGCGGCCGGGCTTTTTTTCAGTCGGCTGGCCCGGTTCGACCTTGGCCTCCGCTCCGACCTTCTCCTTGGTTGGCTCTATCGTTTGAAAACTGACACCGGCCGGCCGATCAGCGCCTGCTTGACGATCCCGCTCAATCAGCCAAGGCCGGAGGCTCACGCCAAAACCGACGACCAGGCTTAAAGCAAGCAGCCCGACCAAGAGCCAGCCAGATCGGAAATGGCGAGCTCGTTTGACCGAACGGCTACTTAGATGCCTGTCCGAGATTATCGTTTAAAAAAGACGGGGAAGAGCTGGACTTTTTTAGCCCGGCTCGATATTTCCTCGCCTCCTCGGCAATTATCAGCGGCCAATTTTTGAAGTTTTTCTCAAGCCAAAGAAAGATCGTCTCTTCGTCTCGCTCAAGCAACGACTCAAACTCGAGATGGCCTTCCTGATTGAGGACTGAAAGAGCGGTCGTTAGCGCGTTGGCCTGAACCGCCTCGACCATTTCGGCCAACATTCGGCCTTTGACCTCGGGGGACGCGCTTTCCAGCCCGAACTCCTTAAGAAGGGTCTCGCCAGCCTCGGCCAAGAGATCCTGGGTTGTCCGCTCTTCTGCCATTTACCTAGAGAGTAGAGGAAATTGCCCCGATCCGCAAGTAAAAACGCGATATCCGACCTGAAGGTCGGATATCCGAGGGCTCGCAGACGAGAAATCAGCGCCCTATTCTGACAGGGGCGAAAGCAAACCAGTTTAGAATCAGGCTAAAAATCATAACCTCCTCCTTTTTGTTTTTGTTTCCTTTCGACCTCAACTGCCAGTCTACCAGATTTTGCCACTAAAGTCAA
>CAYJQE010000012.1:0-19220 GCA_964372245.1 uncultured Candidatus Saccharibacteria bacterium | reverse complement strand
CCAAGCCGAGAACTAAAATCGCTCCCTTTTTCACGACCCAATCAGTATACTAGAGTAAATGAAAACAGGATCCATTGTTAGTCGCTCACAAAAGGGACGAAGACAAAGCCCGGAATCCGGCCCTCTTTCCACCGGCCCTTTTTATCCCGACTGACAATCTTCAAACCGCCGTTCCGCGGAACAACCATCCTGCCCGGCGATCCGAGTTGATCAAGCCAACTTTTCGGAACCGCTCTCGCTTCAGCCGCGGCGATGATCCGGTCAAAGGGAGCCTCCTTTTCCAGCCCCAAACCAGCGTCTTGACAACGGTAGTCAATCCGAGCTAAAAGGTTTGGACATTTTCCGATGTTTTCCCGACCGAATTGACAGATCGCCGGAATCCGCTCCAAGGCAAAGACTTTGCCCTTTGGCCCGACAATCTCGGCCAGCAAAGCCGTCTGCCAACCCGATCCGGCTCCGATATCGAGGATTTTTTGATTCTCCTCCACCGAGAGCAGCTCGAGCATAAAGGCGACCGTTAGCGGTTGGGAGATTGTTTGACCCAAACCGATCGGCAGGGCGACATCAAAATAAGCCTTTTCCCGATATTCGGGGATAACAAAATCGGCTCGGTCAACGCTCAAAAAGGCCCTGATAACCGGGGCCGTCTTGAGAATCTGATTGGCGACCAGATTGTCAACCAATTTTCGCCAGTCGCTATTCACTCCCTTATTATCATAGCAACCCGAACCGAACGAAATAATGGCTTTTGTTTGTGAATCGAGGTAGAAAGTTAAAAAGGGAAGATCAGAAAAAAACTTGACAATTGGGGGTGAATAAATGCTCAATTTCCCAGGCGGGAGATCGGTTGTTGTTGACAAAGAGCTGAATCCCGAAGAATGCAAAAGAATCAGAGAATCTCTTCTCTCCCTCTCTCTAAAGTCGGATTCTCGGCCGATCACAATTTGGTTCGACGCTAGCGGCGGGGAGGTCGAACCGACCGCGCTGCTTTATCAATTCATCCGTCTCCTCAAGCCGCCTCTTATCGGAATCGTCGCGGCCAACTGTAACTCGATGGCCGTTTTGCTTCTTCAGGCTTGCGATATTCGATTGGCCATCGATCCGAGCTGCCTGATTAAGATGCATCGAGGTCGGATTGAGATCAGCTTTGACTCTTCATCGCGGTCAATCAAGAGAGCGAAAAAGATAATATCCCTTTCCGACCGAAAAATCGCGAGGCTGATAGCCAAAAGAGCCGGTTGTAAAACGAGAGCGATCCTTAGACTTGACGGAAAAGAGGCCGAACTTGAGGCGCCGGAGGCTCTGAAAGTCGGACTCTTGGACGGCTATCTGGTCGCCGGCCAGCTAAATCGGGTAGTCGTGAAGGCCAAGAGAAGAAGGGGCAAGAGAAGAAGGGGCAAGAGAAGAAGGGGCAAGGATCATAAAACAGTCAGTCTCAAGAGACTTATAAAGCGAATCTCCCGCTAGACTCTTGGCGGGAGGTTTTTGCTGTCACCTCTCGGTTTTGGCTCTGATATCGTCGGGCTTGAAATCTTCCCCGGTCCTCAAAGTTTAGACCTTTTCATCGGCTTCACGAATCCCTTCGGCCCGATGGCTGTTAGACGCTTCCCAATTTTGAGTCAACGGTTAATACCTATGATTGTGGAAAGTGATCTTTTAAGAATCTCGGGGTCGGTTTTTGGGCTGATGAGAAAGATTCCGCCGGGCAAGGTTGTTTCTTACGGTCAAATCGCTAAGGCTTTGAAGCTTAAGAGTCCTCGACTGGTCGGCCGGATCCTTCACGGCAATCCCGATCCAAAAACGATTCCTTGCCATCGGGCGGTTTTCGCGGACGGTCGGGTTTCGAGCCGATTCGCCTTTGGCGGAGCCGCCGGCCAAATCGAAAAGCTGCGTTTGGAGGCCATAAGTTTCGAGGCTTTGACCGGCAAGGTCAATCTTAAAAAACATCTTCTGCTCAAGTTCTAACTTTCCCCAAAATTCGGTCTTGACAAATCTCGCGCTCAACTTTATAATGGATCTGCTTGGGAAAATGTCATTAAAACTATATTTAAAGGGGGGCTTATGACAAGGCTCTTGAGGGGAATCGGGGGCTTTTTGTTTTTGATCGGAACTTTGGCTTTGGCCTATTCTGGCCCGGGAGAGGGTCGGTTTTTCAGTCCGGGCATCGCTCGAGCCGGCAATATCTCAAATGCCAGTTGGGTTTTGAGCTCCTCGGCCGCAAACGCGACAGCGACCTACACCCACACATTTACAACCGCGACTAGCCTGCCGGCCAAAACCGGTCGAGTTGAGATCAATGTCGTTTCTCCGGGCGGCGAGATGCCAAACTTCAAAAACGTCAAGCTCGGCTCGAATACGACCGCCGGTCTTGCCAGCTCGACGCTCGAGATTTTCCCGGCTGGCTTTGATGGTCTTGTTCTCGCCATTCAGAACGGCAGTTCGGCCATCGCCGCCGGAGCTATTAAGGTTGAGCTAACCGGCGTGGTCAATCCCAGTCGGGGCGGAGCGCTCATGACCAACACAATCACCTCGAATCAAGGCCTTGAACTTGACGGCAAAAGAGGCGGCGACTTTAACGGCACTGTTCAACTCGGCTCAAAAGTCCTCTCTGGCAAGATCACCGATGCCACCAGTTCAGCCGCTATCCAGGGTGTGAATCTTGAAGTCTTTGGCGAGAAGGGCTACTGGCGAGCCCAAACCGACAGCGCCGGCGACTATGCCTTTTTCGGCATTCCGGCCGGCAGTTATAACTTTGCGATGAGCCAGTTTGTCGATTTTAACAGCAAGCAGGCCGGCACGGTTAGTCAGTACCTCGCTTTCGATCCGGTTTCTTTAATCATCACCGACACCAACCAAACCGTCAACAAGAGCCTTAGCAAATCGAGCAAGACGATCGTCGGCAAGGTTAAGTTCCCGAACGGAGTGCCGATTGAAGGCGCTCAAGCCAACGCCTTCTCGATGGGCCCGGGCGGCTTTGCCTTTGGAACGACCGGAGCCGACGGCTCATTCACTCTCCGGGCGGGCGGGACCGAAAATTATTTCGTCATGATCATGCCCGGTTTCGGCTTAAGCGCGACCAAATTCTTCTCTCCGCCGCCCAGACAGATCTCTTTTCTCGAGCCAGCAGCCGTAACCGAGCAACTTGATCTTGGAACAATCGAGGTCAAAAAACCGGACGCGACCGTAACTGGCACGATTACCGATCCCAATGGCGCGCCGATTACCAATGCCGGTTTTGGTTTTGTAAACTTTAAATCCCACTCTTTCATCCCCGGTCAACTTAACTCAAAAGGTCAATTTACTCTTCAAGCTGTCGCCGGTCTTGGCACCTGGAAGATCGAATTTTTCGATCATCAAGCGAAGTATGTCATGCCAAGCACCAAATTTGTCGTCAATCAGGGAACGAATGACCTCGGAACGATCAAGCTCAAAGAACTGACTGGCAGCGTCACGGTCAAGACTAAAAGACTTGACACCGGAGCCGGTATTCCCAATATGCCGGTAATGCTCTTTACCAAGGAACCCGGACCGCCTCTTGTCGGCTTCACCGACTCAAGCGGCCAAGCAACTATCAAGGTTCAGGATGATTTCGAAGGTCGGGTTGCGACTATGCCCGGCGGCGAAGGCGGACCAGGCAAACGGGGCGGCGGCGGCGATGAAAGCGGCGGACCGCTCGATGGCGGACCAAGCAGCCCACCACCACCAATCGCCGGTCTGATAAACAAGATCATAAAGGCCGTTAAAGCCCAAACGGGGCCGGTGGACGCCTCTGATGTCAATCAGCTCTTTCCGATCACCGCGCCACCGAAGGTGAAAGCCGGAGACACGGTCTCGATCGAGTTCAAAAAGGCCGACCAGCAGGTGACAGTCAAAACGGTTGATCAAAACGGCAATAGTGTTTCCGAGAGAGCTTTCGTTCATGCTCGACCAGCCGGCGCCGGAGGAGGTTTCTTCGGTCCGGGTTTCGGCGGCAGTCTTCAAGGCGGAGCGGCGACCGTCCATACCACGTCAGGCGATGTCAGCTTCTCGGCCTTTTATGAGCCAAGTGGCAATTATATCGGCTCGACAAAAACCGTCGCCATCTCGGGCGGAAGCGGCGCGGTAACCTTAACAGTCAAGAAGAAAACTCTCAACGTTGAAGGCAATGTCCTCGATCAGGCAACCAACAGTCCGATCAAAGACCCAAGCCTAAACTTGATGATCGGCCTTTTCTCTGAAGGCGGCGGTTTTGCCATGGGCAAGTTTAATCCCTCAACCGGCCGATATAAGGCGACATTCGCGCCCGATACCGATTTTCGGGTTGGGGCGGCGACCATGGACAGTATGATGGGCGATGTCGAGAAGGGCGAATACGTTCCGGTGATCAGCGTCAAAAAACTTTCCGGCGAAGATGGCAAAACGATAACCCACGATATAGTCCTCAAAAAAGTTGACGCCGAGATCAACGGTCGGATTACCGATCAAAACGGCAAAGGTGTCAAGAATGTCACCGTCTTCGCCGATCCGGGTTTGGCCAAGCTGGTCAGCGGGATTGGCGAGGAGATCGGCGGCGGGCCGGGAGACAAGGGGCCGGATCTCGGATTCTCTGGGGAAACCAACTCTGAAGGCAACTATGTGATTCCGGTCGCGCCCGGCAAATATAACCTCATCGTCAACGCCCGCGATCAAGGGCTCTTTATGACCAAAACCGTTCAGACCGAAATCGCTTCTGGCGCGGCAAAAAAAGAGGATTTCTCGCTCGCCAAGGCCGACACGACGATCAATGTCGAGGTCAACAACCAGGATGGCGGCGATCTGGCCAGCGGCAAGGTCAAAATTTTCAACGACGAGGGGACGATCGCTTTCGAACTCGATCTCGACAGCAAGGGCAAGGCGAAAGCCGAAGTTCCGGCCGGCAATTATTCACTTTCGGCCGGCAAAGACACGCCGGAAACTGGAGTCGTTGAAGAGAGCCTGACCCAGAATCTTGTCATGACCAGCGGTCAGAAGCTTGACACAACGCTCAAAACGACAACCGAGATCGGTAAGCTGGCCATGCCGATTTCGCAAGAGATTTCAGGCACGGCGGCTCTAGTGCTTGAGAAATCCGGCAATGCCGAAGTTTCGCTTTCAATTCCATCCGGCGCGCTCTCCGGCGGCACTGGCGGCCAAGGTTCATCCGGCAATCCCGTCCTTTCAGCCAGTCCGATCAAGGCCGAGGCGATCGCGACCAAAACCGACACGCCAATCAAAGGAGTGACGATCAGCGCCACCGACTCTTCGGGCAACGCTATCACCACTCTCTCTTCGCCGATCACCGGCCAGATTAGCTACTCAACCGACGACCTGCCAGCCGGCATCAACGAGAGTAACTTGATCGTCAAGTCGTTCAATGAAAACACCGGTCAATGGGAGGGGACAACTTCGGCTGTTGACGCCGATAAAAATCTCGTCACCTTCTCGACCAGTCACCTGACCGACTTCGCGATTACCGCCACCACCGACACAAACCCGCCCTCGGCGCCGGCTAATATCAAGGCCGAGGATTTGAAGATTGGCGGCCATATCAGGCTAACCTGGACAAAACCAACCGATAGCGATTTCAGCTCGGTGACCATCTATCGCTCGGCTCAAAAAGGTGTCATCGGCGGATCAATCAGGACCGGACTCAAAGAAACAACTTTCGACGACCCGAATGCCGTTGACGGCACAACCTACTATTACACCGTCCGAGCGGTTGATACCTCTAAGAACGAATCATCGAATTCAACCCAAGTCTCGGCCATGGCGACGACAGTCGCGGGAGCCACGGTCGCCGGGACAACAACCAAGGCGACCGTCCTGCCCGAGACCGGGGGCGGCGGATTGTCATCGGATTATCGCCTGATCGTCTTCGTCAGTCTGCTCGGTCTGACCTGCTTCCTTGCTCAAAGGCAAACTCGGTCTAAAAGTCTCTAGAGCTTGACTCTAAATTTAAGATCAAGATTTGGTCGGCTGCTCGTAATCGCCCTGATAGCGATCGGGGTTTGGGTACTGGTCGGCCAATCAAGATCGGGATCGAAACCGCCGGCGAGTCAACCAATCGAACTGCCCGGGCTGACCGAGGTCGGCGGGAGTTATGTTCTGACAATTGAGCAGATCGGCGTTCGAGCTCCCATCATTCTCAATGTTGACGGGACAAACAAAAAGGCCTACCTTCAAGCAATCGAAGACGGCGTTGCCCACTACAAGGGAACAGCGACGCCCGGCCAGCTTGGCAACAGTTTCATTTTTGGGCATTCCTCCTACTTCAAGGACAAGCCCGGCCGCTATAAAGAGATCTTTTCACGGCTCGACAAAGTTAAGAAGGGCGATCTGGTTGAAATCCGTCATCAACAGGAAAAAATGACTTACAAGGTCAGCGAAGGACGGATAGTTAAAGCCGACGATCTCTCGGTTTTGGAGCCGACCGACCAAGAGACGCTAACGATTATGACCTGCTGGCCTCCGGGCACGATTGATAAACGTTATGTTGTTCGGGCCGAGAGAGTTTGACTTTTGATTTTGGCTTTCGGCGAGAATCGCCACCCGATCAGACCTTCTTCGGTTCGGGTTCAGACTGAAGACGGCGGATTAAAACCGACCTTTTCCGCCGGTCAGCCGCCTCTTGTGAGTCCGCCGCTTACCTCTGGTTCGCTTGCCCCCTCTCACTCAGCCGTCTCCTCTATCCTGCCCGCTCTGTTTTAAAGAAAGAAAAGCCAGTAGAGCGATTGAAAGGAGGAGGATCTGATCGAGCGGCGGTTCAAAATTGGCGAGACCGTAAAAATTCGGAAACCGATTGTCTCGAAGTAAAAAGCCATGAAAAGCCAAATAAAGACCGAGGAAACCGACCAGAAAAACTAGCCTCTTTTCCACTCTCAAAGAAAGAAAGCGACTGATCAAAAGAACCAAACCGATTACGATGTAGCTCAAATTCTCATTTCTCGTCAGGATAAAAGCCGGGCCCTGGCCAAAAGGCTGGCCGAGAAGTCTTCCCTCGGGCAAAAGATAACCGAGAAAGCCAAGTCCAAGGAAAAAAAGACCGGCCGAGATCGAGAAGATCGAAGATCGGTCAAAACCCCTGATTTTATCTTTCGTCATCCCTTTAGCCTACCGAGAAAAAAGACCCGATCCGACAGTCAACTGACCGAGATGGCCTTCCGGTAAACCGCCAAAGTCTCGCCGATCATTTTTTCGGTCTTAAAGTCGGCCGATCGGATTTTCAGCAAACGAGACGCCTTCTCAAGCATTTTTTGATCCGAGATCAGCTCCAGAATCCGGGAGGCCAGGATCTTTGGCTTAGCCGGTTCGATCAGCAATCTCTCAAGAATTTTTGCCCCTTTCCGACCACGGCCGCCGAGCATCAATTCCGGCAAACTGCCGACCTTCGAGGCCAGCGCTGGCCGGCCAAGCATCATTGCCATAAGCAAAACCAGACCGAAAGACTCGGCCAAAGAGGGAATGACCACCAGATCGGCCTTTTTCAACCAAATGACCAGTTCGGTCTCCGGCAACTCGCCAAGAAATCGGAGATTTTTTTGGGCAATCTTCAGTCGTTTTGATTGTTCGATCAGACTCGGGCCGAGCGGCCCCTGTCCGATCACCAGACAAACCAACTCGGGATAGTGATCAATCAGAACCGGGAGAGCGGCGATCAAGTATCGAAAACCCTTTTGGCGATTGAGCCCTCCGGCCGAAACCAGAAGCGGCCGGGGCTTCTCTACCCTAACCCTAACGACCTGACCGGTATTCTCTTTCTCGACCCGAGATCTTAAAACTGGCAACCGAACGGCTTCGTAAACAAGATTAATTTTTGAACCGGCTACGATCGCCCGATCGATCAAAAATCGAGCGACCGCCTTCGAAGGAGCGATTATCTGATCAAACATCGAACAGGCAAGCCTAAGACCAAGAAGCTGGATCAGCTCCCTCGCTCGACTCTTGAGATGATAATCGTGGCTGTAAAGATGCTCGGTGTAAACTGCCGGAACCTTGGCCAACCTGGCCGCCAAGGCGGCGACTAGGCTCAATCTCAAGCCGTGAACATGAACTATCAGATCGTCTGAAGATCGCCGCTCGGCGGTAAGAATCGTTTTCAACCGAATCAGCTGATTGATCTGCCAAAAAGCAAAGACTGGCCTCAAGCCGATATGCGAAAGATTTTCGGACTTAAAGAGCTCGACCATCGGCCCATTGGGCGAGACAATAAGCGGTTGAGAGCCGGCCTTGCTCAAGCCTCTCGCCAATTCAAGGACGTGGCGCGGGCCGCCAGAGAGAGAGGCCTCGCTCAAAACAAGGACAACTCTCAAGTCGCCTCCAAATTATCAACAACTCTGATTGCCCGCTCAAGCCGACTGATTGACTCTTCTCGGCCTAATCCAAAAAGGAGTTCGGCCGGGCTGGCCGAGGCCAACTCACCCGAAAGGCTGTAACGAACCGGCCAGAAGAGATCGCCTTTCCTGAGGTTTGACTCCGAAACGGCCGTCTCTAAAATGAGCTGAAGTTTTTCAACCGATTGCCAGATTTTGTCGGGCGCCGAAGAGATGGCCTTGAGAGCGGCGGTCAGACCGAGTCGAGTCGAGCTCCGATCCGATTTTTTGAAAATGATATCTCGGTTTGACTCGAACGATGGCCGATCAAAAAAATGGTTGGCCAGCGCGTCGAACTCGGTCAGTCGGCCGATTCTCTCCCGAAACAACAAAGCGACGCGACGAAATTTTTCTCTCTCCCGGTCTCGAAAGATCGAGGTCGCCCTTAGCCGGGCGAGGTAGTCTTCTTGATCAATCATCCTCAGATGAGCGCGATTAAAAAAGACTAGCCGCTCTTCGTTGAAAATGGCCGAACTTGGCCTGACCCTCAAAAGAGAAAACTCCTTCTCCAACTCTTTGAGAGTGAAGATCTCCCGATCGCCCGACGGGTGCCAGCCAAGAAGAGCCATTAAATTGATTACGGCCTCCGGCGTTATGCCCTGAACTCTCAAATCTTTAATCGGCTTCGCGCCATGACGTTTTGAGAGCTTGGCTCGACCCTCGGTCAAAATTATCGGCAGGTGCCCATACTCGGGCGAAGGGATTGAGAGCGCCCGACTTAAAAGGATCTGGCGGGGGGTATTCGAGATATGATCCTCGCCCCTGATAACATGACTGATTCCGGTCTCAAAGTCGTCAACCAGAGAAGCGAAAAGAAAAAGCGGCTGACCGTCGTTTCGAACGATGACAAAGTCGTCTATTTGGCTAGTCGGAATAGTGATTTGACCTCGAATTCGATCATCAAAGGTAATCGCCGACTGATTTCCCGCCAGCCGTCGGGCCAGAAAAACCAGAGCTCCGTCCCGCTTCTCGAGCAGGCCGGATTTGGTCAGACTCAATATATATCGTTCGTAGACTGCCATTCGTTGACTCTGATAAATTGGCGGCTCATCAATCGAAAGCGAGAGCCATTTAAGCTGATCGATGATATCGGCGATATACTCTTCCTTCGATCGTTCAGGGTCGGTATCTTCGATTCTCAACAAAAATTTGCCGCCTTGGGTTTTGGCGAAGAGATAATTAAAAAGAGCCGTTCTGGCCGTCCCAAGATGGAACCAACCGGTCGGCGAGGGGGCGATCCGCACCCGAACCGGCGGGCGACCGTCTTTCGAACTTGGCCTCTGGCTAGAAGGCATTTTCGTAATGATTAATAATCGGCTGGCCAGCAAAATCAACCGTCACGACATCAATTCGAACCGGCTTTCCCGTAATCTCATTTTCGACCATATAGCTCTCCGAAAGCCGCCTGATCCGGCTCTTTTTAGCCAAGGTGATCAAGCCCTCCGGACCGCCAAATCCCTGACCTCTTTTTGATTTGACCTCAACGAAAACCAGCCAACCTTTATCCTTCATGATCAGGTCAATTTCACCAAAAGAGGCAAGCCAATTCTTCGCAACCAGTTTGTAGCCCTTAGCGATGAGATACCTTTCGGCTATGACTTCAGCTCTTCTGCCCTTGACTCTCGTCCCGAGTTTGGTCTTTGATTGATCCATCATTCGATTCGGTCTTTCGACTTGAAGTCACGGCATCAAATTCCTGCTCAAGCTTTTCCGCTTCTGTCCGTCTCTCGACCTCTTTCAACCGTGCTGCCTCGGCCTTTTCAGTCTCGATCTTTAACAGCTCTTCCTCGGCAGCCGGCTCCTCGAAAACTTCCGGCGTCAATTTCGTTGAATGGAGTTTTTGCCTGGCCTTTCGGCCAAAGAGCGAGCGGATATGATATATTTTCGCTCGCCGGACTTTGGCGCTCGAGAGTCTCTCGATCTTCAAAACTTGAGGACTATGACAGGGAAAAACCTTCTCGACGCCGATGCCGGAGCTGACTTTCCGAATCGTAAAACTGCCGGACAATCCTAGACCATGTTTAAGAGCGATCACTCGACCCTCGAAGACCTGGAGCCGTTCCGTCCCGGCCTCAATTATTAATTGATGAACCCGGACAAGATCGCCGGCCTTCAATCTGGGCACATTCCGCTTCATGGCCGAGCGCTCAAAGCTGGTAAGCGATCCGGTCATTGTCTAGATCTTAGTTTCACTCGGCAAAACAGCAACAAAGCGTCTCTGAACCTTCCGGCCGGTAAAAGAGACAACCTTTTTGACATAAAACGAGACCGTACCGTCTCGAACGGCGTAGAGATCAAAATTTCTCGCTCTCGACACGCCCGGGCCCGGATGGAAGCCGGCTCCCCGTTGACGAAGGACGATCTCGCCGGTCGAGACCAGATGGCCGCCAAACCGTTTGACCCCCAACCGCTGACCCTGACTGTCCCGACCAAGCCGAGTTGTCCCGCCAGCCTTTCTGTGCGCCATTGCCTAACTTAAGTGTTTCGACTTTTTCAGCCTAGTCCGAAAAAGGCTGGCCGTCAACCAGACCGCGTTCGTTCAACACATCGAGGAGACCTTTTAAGTTGACAACATTCTCTCAAAATACTGTCTTGGTGCCAAGTAATTGAGGGCTTGATCGGGTCGGCGGTTGTTAAACCGCTCAATCCATGACCCGGCCTTCTCGTTATAGTTCTTTGACCGCTAAAGGCAGGGTTGTCTTTAGCCAAGAAGTAATTAGTGAGATGTGATCGCCTTTGTTCTTTCGAGGAAAGTCTGACGATTTCAGCCAGTTTTTGCCGATGGGGCAAGAGAGTGATCAGTCGGGCTGATATGTCGATTGATCCTTTCACGCGAGACTCCTTTTTGAATATCATTGAAATTCCCAATGATACATGAGTTATTATCGATGTGGCTCAATCTCCACGCCCGATCAGCTAAACCGCCTCTT
Organism: uncultured Candidatus Saccharibacteria bacterium; assembly: GCA_964372245.1. Lineage (GTDB taxonomy): Bacteria > Patescibacteriota > UBA1384 > CAYJQE01 > CAYJQE01 > CAYJQE01. The sequence goes on along the minus strand of CAYJQE010000012.1, from coordinate 7,924 downwards.
CACTCGTTGAGCTCTTTCATTCGCCCCGCCGGCAAACGACCCTCTGCCAATCAAAAACATTTGACATCGAGAGCTTTTAAGCTTGACGAGAACCTCTCGCTCGATAATCTTCCCCCGCGGAGAGACGTTCGATTTGGCAAGTCCGGTTTTTTGGTCTGATTTTCTGGCCCAAAAAGCCATGCCTTAAGCTTAACGACCCTCGTCTTTCAAAGTCAGACAGATTCCGAGATGGTAGAATGTCCAAGTCAGATGACTCAATCGTTTGTCCACCTTCATACCCACTCCCATTACTCCCTCCTTGACGGCATGGGGAAGATCTCCGATTTAGTCAAGCGAGCGGCCGATCTCTCGATGCCGGCGCTCGCCATTACCGACCACGGCAATCTCTACGGCGCGATCGAATTTTTCAATGAAGCGAAAGGGGCCGGCATCAAGCCGATAATAGGCCTTGAGGCTTACATCGCCCGAGGCAAGATGACCGAAAGAGACAGCCTGACCGGGATTAACCCCTATCACCTCACTCTCTTGGCCAAGAATTTTGTCGGCTATCAAAACTTGATTGAGTTGACCACCAAAGCCCACCTCGAGGGTTATTACTACCGTCCAAGGATTGACAAAGCCCTCTTGAGCGAAAAGGCCGACAATCTAATCTGCCTCTCGGGCTGTCTCGGAGCCGAGGTTCCGCAGGCCATCCTCTCAGGCCCGATCGAACGGGCCGAGGCGATCGCCAATCAATACCTGGAAATATTCGGCCGAGAAAATTATTATCTTGAGATCCAAGATCATCCAAATTCAGACGATCAAAAAAAGGTCAATCTCGGATTGATAAGTCTCTCGAAAAAGCTTAAGCTTAAACTCGTGGCAACCGGCGACGTTCACTATCTTTTGAAAGAGGACGCCGAAGCCCAAGACGCTTTGATCTGTGTCCAAACCGGCAAATTCATGGCCGATGACAATCGGTTGAAGCTCCTTGAGTACGACATCTCGATGAGAAGCCCGGAAGAGATGCGACAAGCCTTTCGCGAGCTGCCGGAGGCGATCGAAAACAGCCTCGAAATTAGCCGGTCGGTCTCGATCGAATTGCCGCTCGAAAAAATGATCACGCCTCGCTTCAAAACGCCAATCGGAATATCGGCCTTCGATCACCTTAAGGCCCTCTGTTTCGCGGCCATCAAAGACCGCTACCCCAAAGAACAGACCGGCGGGGTCTCAAAAAGACTTAACTTTGAACTTCAGGTGATTGAAAAGACCGGTTTCGCCGATTATTTCCTGATCGTCGAGGACTTTGTCAGGTGGGCCAGAAATCGCTCGATCGGCGTGGGGCCGGGTCGAGGCAGCGCGGCCGGCAGCATCGTATCCTATCTCTTAAAGATTACGAGCATCGATCCGCTCAAGTATCAGCTCCTCTTTGAGCGGTTTCTCGACCCGAATCGGCTGGCCCCGCCAGACATTGATCTTGATTTTGCCGACAACCGGCGAGATGAGGTGATCGAGTATGTTATGGAAAAATACGGCCGAGACAATGTCGCTCAAATCATCACCTTTGGCACCATGGCGGCCAGAAATTCAATCCGGGACACCGGCCGAGTGCTCGGCCTCTCCTATCAGGAGGTTGACCGGATCGCCAAGCTTATCCCTTTCAATCAAAAACTCGAGGAAAGCCTGAATTCGAGTCAGGAGTTGAAAGAGCTCTATCGCCAGGAGCCGCGAATCAAAAAGTTGATTGATATCGCCAAGAAGCTCGAAGGCGTTGCCCGACACGCCTCGGTCCACGCGGCTGGAGTCGTAATCTCGCCGGAAAAACTGACCAAGTTCGTGCCGCTTCAGAGAGAGGCGAAGGGTAATAAAATCATCACCCAATATTCGATGTACGATCTCGAAAAAATTGGCCTCTTAAAAATGGACTTTTTAGGCTTGACCAATCTGACAATCATTGACGAGACCTTAAAGATTATCGAGCAAACCGAGGGCAAGAAGCTCTCGATCGAGGAGTTGCCACTCGACGACAAAGAGACCTTCGGCCTCCTTTCTCGAGCTGAAACTACAGGCGTTTTTCAGCTTGAATCGGAGGGCATGAAACGATACCTCAAAAAGCTAAAGCCATCAATTTTAGAGGATATTATCGCCATGGTCGCTCTCTACCGACCGGGACCGATGGAGTTGATTCCCAACTATATTGCCGGCAAACACGGCAAACGGAAAATTACCTACCTGCACCCAAAGCTTGAACCGATTCTCAAAGAGACTTACGGCATCGCCGTCTATCAGGAACAGGTTTTGCAAATTGCGAAAGAGATCGCCGGCTTTAGCTATTCCGAAGCCGATGTTCTGCGAAAAGCGATTGGGAAAAAGATCAAGGGATTGCTGCTCGAACAAAGAGAGAAATTCGTCAAAAAGGCCGTTTTGAATGGAACGGAACAAAAAATCGCCGAGCGGCTCTTTGACTTTATGGAGCCTTTCGCCCGCTACGGTTTCAATCGCGCCCACGCCGCCTGTTACGCTCTGATCGCTTATCAGACCGCCTACCTTAAGGCTCGTCATCCGGCCGCTTTTATGGCCGCTCTTTTGACTTCGGAAAAGAACGATATCGAGAAGATCGGAGTCGCTCTTGAAGAAGCCCGACGAATGAAGCTTGCCATTAAGCCGCCGGATGTTAACGATTCGGCGGTTGACTTTTCCGTTGACAACCAAGGGGCGATCCGATTCGGTCTTTCGGCGATAAAAAATGTCGGTCTTTCGGTCGCCGAAGAGATAGTCCGCGAGAGGAAAAACGGCATTTTTTCCTCCCTAACCGAATTTGTCTCGCGACTAAGCGGTCAGATCGTCAATCGAAAAGTTTTGGAGAGCCTCGCCAAAGCCGGCGCCCTCGATCAGATGGCCGAACGGAATCAGATCCTGACCGGTCTCGAGGCAATCCTTCGCTTCTCGACCAATCTTAAAAAGGCCTCTCTCATTCCCCAACTTGGTCTATTTAACACCGGATCGGCAGACAATCAACCTCGTTATGAAATCGACCTGCCCTCTGTCGAGCCGGTTGACCTAAAACAACGTTTGATTTGGGAGCGGGAGCTTCTTTCGATGTATATTTCGCAGCATCCCTTCTCAAGATTTCAAACTGAACTCAAAGCGGCCGGTTTCGCTTCCTTGAGAGAGGTCAAGACCCTGACTGAAAACGAGACCGTTTTGACGGCCGGCGTCTTGGCCTCAAATCAAATTATCACCACTAGAACCAACCAAGAGATGGCCTTTGCCCGACTTGAAGATACGACCGCCAGTCTGGAGATTATCATCTTCCCAAACCTCTTTGCGACGAAAAAGGAACTTTTGCGGCTTGATTCCTCGCTGGCTTTTTTCGGCCGGGTTTCTAAAAAAGATCGTCGAGGCGAGGCTGGCGAAGAGGTAAAGCTGATTGTAGAACAGGTAGCGCCGATCGAGACCGAACTCAAAGGCCAAGCTCTGATCGAGAATCTCAAGTCGTTGGCCCGCGAACTGATATCGGGATCAAAGAAGGTTAAGGGGTTTTCAGCTTTCCCGCCGAAAGAGAAAACCGAGAGCTTCAAAGCCTTTAACCCAAAGAGAGAATCGCCGACCGGGAACATCAAAGAGCAGACTCAAAGCCATGAAAAAGTCCTATCAATCACTCTGCCGAAAAGTTCAAAACAGAGCCTGATGGTTGAAATTAAAGATCTTCTGATCCGCTTCCCCGGTCAGTCAAAGGTCCTGGTTAAGATTGCCGATCAAGAAAAGATCAAAGTCATCGAAGCCAAGACCACCGTTTCACCGGCGGTAATTTTAAAGCGGCGACTCGAAGAGATTGTCGGTCGCGAAAATGTCGAGTTTGTCTAGTCTGTGTTTCTTGATCTGGTTTTCAAAATGTCGGCTCTTGCCCGATCGGGAGCCGGAAGATTGACCATAATGACATCGCCCGATTCCGAAGCGCCCGAGCTTTGAATGTAGATGTTGCCAAAAGAAAAAATTGTCTGGAGGACGCCCTTGGTCTCGATTCGAACGCTCTGAACCCGGGCGACTGGCGATTCAGCGGTCACTCGATCGAAAAAACCCCTCTGGTTAATGGCGATCACTCGACTGGTGGTCAGGACATTAAAGCTGTTTCGGTAGATAAAGAAGAGCCGATAGCCGTAAATCCAGCCCACCAAGCCGCTCAAAACGGCTAGCGCGAAAAAAACCGGCGAAAGATCGGAAAAGAGCGTGGCGGAATAGGGAATCAAGAAAATAAGGACAAGCATTAGACCGGATCGAAAAAAGGCCATCGGGTGGGGCCGGAAAGCAAATATGACCGTTTCATCCGGCTCAGACTCGAAAAATTCCGCTAGATCAAGCTCATCGCGTTTTTTCAGTTCGATCATTAATCGCTCTCGTCTCGAGAACCGGTCTCGCTCGCGGAGTCGGCCATCTCCGATTCAAAGCCGCCTTCTCCCTGGCCCGGCCGACTTGATCGAAATGGCCGCTCGCTTGACGTAATCATCACCTCTCTCGGCTTAGAGCCGTCAGCCGGACCGATAATGTTCTCCGCCTCCAAAATGTCGAGCAGCCTCGCCGCTCGGGCGTAGCCGATTCTCAATCGTCGTTGCAAGAGCGAGGCCGAGCCTTTGCCGGCTTGGAGAACGATATCAACCGCTTCGTCAAAAAGCGGATCGTCAAAGTCGGATGAGTCGTTGCCTTGACCAGCCCTCGCCACTTTGTATTCCAAGATCGTTTCGTCATATTTAGCCACAAGGTTATTCTCTTTAATGAAATCAACAACCTGTTCGATCTCCTTGTCCGAGGTTAAGACGCCCTGAACCCGCTTTGGCTTGCCGATCTCGCCGCTCAAGAAAAGCATGTCGCCGTTGCCGAGAAGCTTCTCGGCCCCGGAGATGTCGAGAATCGTTCTCGAATCAACTTGGCTGGCAACGGCAAAAGCGATCCGACTGGTGATGTTGGCCTTAATCAAACCGGTTAAAACATTAACCGACGGCCTTTGAGTCGCGACGATCAGGTGGATGCCGGTCGCTCTGGCCAATTGAGCCAATCTGACGATCGAGGCCTCGACATCGTTAGCCGCCACCGCCATCAGATCGGCCAGCTCGTCAATGATGACAACGATGTAGGCCAGTCGGCCGTTCGGCGGTCTCTTATTGTAAGCGGCGATATTCCGGTGCCCGCTCTCTTGAAAGAGTTTGTAACGTCGCTCCATCTCGTGAACCGTCCACTTGAGGGCCGAGATTGTCTGTTGGGGATCGGTCACAACCCGAGTCAAAAGATGGGGAATGCCGTTATAACCGGTCAGTTCGACCCGCTTTGGATCAACCAACAAAAGCTTGAGATCGGCCGGCGAATTTTGGAAGAGGAGAGTCAGGATCACGCCGTTAATCGCGACTGATTTGCCCGACCCGGTCGCGCCAGCGATCAAAAGATGAGGCATCGAATCAAGATCAACGGCAAAAGGCAGACCGGCGACATCTCGACCGAGACCGAGGGCAAGCCGACTCTTAACCGCCCGGAACTCGGGCGACTCGAGAATCTCTCGGAGCGTGACCGGCGCCGTCACCTTATTCGGAATCTCAACACCAACAACGCTCTTGCCCGGAATCGGAGCTTCGATCCTAATGCTTTTCGCCGAGAGAGCGAGGGCAAGATCATTGGCCCGAGCCGTAATTTGATTGAGCTTGACGCCCTCGACCGGCTTCAGAGTATATTGGGTGACGGTCGGACCGATATTAACATCCTGCATCGTGACCATGATGCCGAAATTTCTAAGCGTCTTCTGAATTGTCTCGACATTCCGGGTAATATTACCTGAGCTCGCGACCTGATCAGAGCGACTCAAAAGATCGAGGGGCGGAAATTGCCAGTCAACGGCCGATGACAGACGGGGGGTCAAGTCGCCGGTTGATTCGACCGAAAGAGTCTTCTCCGGTTGCTCCGGTTCGGGCTTCAGCCGAGAGAGAGTCCGCTTTAAGGTTGTGAAGACCGAAACTCGCGAGCCGCCATCGGTTTGTGACTGATCGGGCGCCTCTTCCTCGTCAGCGTCTCGAATCCGCAAAAGCTCTCGAATCGAAAGCTGAAAAATTAAAATTCCGCCGATCAAAGTCAGTCCGATTAAAACAACGATCGATCCGGCCGAACCGAAAAGACCGATCAACTGCCCCGAGACGAGATAGCCGAGCAGTCCCCCGCCAACACCGGCTCTGGCAGCGGCTAATTGACCGGATTGAAAGTGAAAAAAGTGGAGCAAGGCTGGCAGGGCAATGAAGACGATCAAAAGGCCAACCAATTTAGCCGGCTTGACGCCAAGGCTCTCGGGTCGGAAGAGACCGAGACCAAGATAGATAAAAGCGATCGGAACGATGATCGCCACGCTCCCGAAAATCAATCGAAAAAAGCGGTTGACGAATGCCCCGGCCGCTCCGCCAATCCCAACCAAAGAGAAAGCCATCAAAAGACCGAGAACCGTCAAAATTATCGCCAGAGCTTCCAAGGCCAGCCGTTGGTTAAGACCTAAAACTTCTTCAAACCGGTCGGCTCGACCCTCTTTATTATAAGTTTTCTTTCGGCCTCGACGACTTTTTGCCATCTCTAAGGCCAATTATACCTGCCCCAAAGACCAAGCTAAAGATTCCCCCTTCAAAGACTTGCCAAAACGGGAAAAAAGATGTATCGTTTGGTCAGAATGTTGGAACAGAGCCTACAAAGACTTGGCCTCTCCGATAAGGAAGCTCGGGTTTACCTCGCCTCGCTCGAGCTTGGCCAGTCAACGGTTCAAAAAATCGCCATCAAGGGCAGGGTCAATCGGCCAACCTGCTATGTCGTTCTCAACGGCCTGAAAAAGAAAGGGCTGGTGACCGAGGTCGAACAGGGCAAAAAGACCGTCTTTATCGCCGAGCCGCCCCACCTGCTCGAAAAGTTGATCGAGAAAACCGAGGATTTGGTGGAGGCTCGAAGAGAGGAGCTTGGCCGTTCGCTGCCAGACTTCCTTGCCCTTTACAATCAGGCCCAAAACCGGCCGAGGATCAGATTTTATCAGGGTTATGAAGGTTACCGGTCGATGACCAAGGAGTACTATATTCCCGAATTCAAAAATGCCACCATCTACGCCATCGCTCCCTTTGATGTTATTCTGGAAAGCTATGGCCGAGATCAGATCGAAAACTTAAAAAAACAGCGCCTAGCCCTGAACATCAAGCTGAAACTTATATACAGCCATCCGAAGGGACCGATCGCCGGCCTGAAAAATAAAAGGGAGCTCCGCGAAGCGCGCTATATTCCAACCAAACTTTTTCCCTTCAACGGCGAGCTGGTCATCCTGCCCGAATGGGGTTTTTGGCTCTACAACTATAAAAAAGGCTTTGTCGGCATCGCCGTTTCAAGCTCCGAGCTGGCGAAAACCTTAAAAGCGCTTTTTGATTTAGCCTGGCAAACCGCCCAACCGTCGCCCTCGCCGGACGAACCAAAAAAGAGCGAAAAAACCAAAAAGTAAACGACCCCGCTGGTGGCGGGGTCGCTTCCGTTTGGACCTTCGATCCGGGCGCTTCTCCGGCCAGCGCCCGGTTCTTGGGGCCCGCTGCTAGGATCGGGCGGCGAAGGGCGCTAGACGGCTCTATACTCCGTGCACTCACCTTCGCCTCCTTTTTATTCCGGCCTTAGCCGGGACGATTTTTTCAGAAAACTCGGCCAGACGGCAAGCCAGACCGGCAAGCCGGAGTCGCCGATGGCCACAAAAGCAAGGCCAAGTTTTTTAATTTCCTCTTCTAGGGCTGACCAAGCGCCTCCGCCCGGGAGACGGAGAAAACCCATCCCCCGGGCGATCTTTCGCCGCACAACCCTAGGCCTTCAGCCTAACAGCCAATAAATTTTTTGTCAATCACCATACTCTTTTGGCGTCAAGTAATCAAGGGCCTGGTGGGGGCGGTAGGTGTTGAAT
>CAYJQE010000011.1:0-21488 GCA_964372245.1 uncultured Candidatus Saccharibacteria bacterium | reverse complement strand
CCTTCAAGCTCCCGGCAAAAGAGGATTGGTTAAAAACGATCGAGCCGTTGATTTTTGGCCAACCGGAGACGGTCTCCGAACTCTTCAGGCTCGAAGACGAGCCGGGCGAGGAAGCGATCGGCGAGATTAGAACCAGAGTTCTGGCTTTGAACCTCGAGAAATCGGCCAAAAACCGAGCGACTTGGCTAGTCAGAGCCGAACAGGAAACCGATATCGAGTCTCTCGAGAAAGAGACGGTCGAGCTTGGTTATCGGATCGAACTGGTCAGAAAAGACGATCGTTGGCTGGTCAGCCTTCTCGAGCCGGTTGACCCGGCCACAATCAAGGAGAACTAATCTTGGTCGGAATCTATTATACTAAAATCAAAGGAGGCGCTTGAGACCTAGGCGCGATCAGTTGGGAGAGCGATTGAAGACTGCCGGTCGGCCGTTGGTTGTCTTTTTGAGCCTAATTTTGATAGCCAGCCTACTTCTTTCCTCGCTCGATCGCCGCCAGCCAAACGCGGTCGCCCTCGCTCAGTCAATTGTCGGCGTCGCCGGGCCGGTCGATATCGATCTTTCAAGCCCGACCTTCGCGCCGGGCAATCGAATGATTCAACAAGAACTCTCGAGGGTCACCTTTGACTGCAACAAAGACCTTGCCGACCTGATTCGGGTCGCCAACGGTCAGGACATTCCCGACGGCACGATCGACACCCGGATTTTAGTCGCCCTCCGGAAATTGAGCCAAGAGAAAGAACATCTAAGAGTCAACATCCGTTGCGGCTATATCGAGACGCCCGAGGCGATCTATTCGAGAGAAAACGACCCGGGCAGCGTTCGGAACTACTCGCCCCATCGTTTTGGAACCGCGATTGATATCTACGAGTCGGGCGTGATCCAGGAAAATCTTTGGAAGAAGACCTTGACGGTGCCCCTTTCCTGGCAGCTGATTGGCCTTTCGGACATCTTTGCCAACAGTCTCTCTTCACTTAACAATCTCTCGGGTCAATTCGGAAACTTCGACCTTTTAAAGGTCGGCTTCGACGAACTTGGACAGGCTCTAAACCAGATCCAGTCGGTCAGCAACAATCTCGCTTCGGTCGAGGGAGAGCTGAATCAACTCTTCTCGGTCAACCGAGAACTCGAGAGTCTGCTGAAAAGAGCGGACATCGCCTCAAGCAATAATATTTTCGATCTCGAGCGGGAGATTAACCGGTTCGACCAGCTGGTCTTCAAAATCAACGACCGGCTTTTCGGCCAATCAAACATCAATGATCTGATCGCCAATCCAACCGGCGACACGGCTTTTCAAAAATTTATGGAGCAGTTTCCGATCATCCTCGCTTCAGGCTCGGCCGTCGCCGAGAAAGCTCGGTCTTCGCTCGGCAATCCGACAGAGAGGGAGTTTTACCGCGCCGAGCTCACCCGGTTCGGCGAGGTTCTAAGACTTTTGAGCCTCGCGGCCAAAACCGATCTTTTAAAAGACGAGCTGCCAAAAAATCTCTTGGGCCAGATTAACGATTTTTGCCAGCGGGTTTTTACCATTCCAATCAGCGAGGGTCGGCCCGTGATTGGGATTCCCGGCCAAAATCCGATCGAGGTTCCCGGTCAATCGGTCAAAGCGGCAAAAGAGTGCGACGAGAAGAGTTCACGCTCCAAAACGGCGACTCATGTCGTCTTTCCGCCGAGCGACGCGACGCTCGATCGGGTCAAGAGGCGGTCGCTGATTCTAGAAGCCTTTAGGCTCTGGCAGGAGGGCTCCGAGCGGCTTGACAAGGCCGAGCAAGAGAGATGGACCGACAATCAGAGCGATGTCAAAATCGCGCTCTTCGAGCTGAAAGCGCTCGAAGGACTGAAAGGCCTGTCCGACGACTCGATCGTCGTTCGGGAGCCGTCGTCCGGCTCGCCTTCAAACCCGGTCAACCGAATCAAGGGCGAAAACGAACGAGTCGTCATCAAGCGCGAGGGCCTGAAAAGCCTGACCGCCCTCGCCAGCCTCGAGTCTCTCTCAATCCTCGACGGTCTTAACGATCAAGATATTTTAGACGAGTCCGATTTCAAAGATCTGCGATTTCTCGAGTTCGTTGGCAAAGCCAGCCATCTCGCCGCCCTCGATCAGGTAACCGAGTTTAGAAAGGGCGATCAAGAGATTGTCGCCGCGACCCTGCGAGGTTTGGGACACCTCGCGAATCTAAAGTTTTTAGCCAATCTCGACTCCGGTCTGAATCTGCCCGGCCTCTTTTCCGGCCTGAAAGACCTTGGCGAGCTCTCGAATCTTTCATCGCTTGGCGATCTGGCCGAAAACAACCCAAAAGAGTTTCTGAAAACCGATCTTTCTCCTTTAAGATACCTCTCTCGCCTGTCGGATAATCCCGATCCGACCTATTTTGATCCAACCGATCCCAACCCGGAAGGAACGCTTGGCAATCTGGCCCGGCCGATCTTGACTTTTTCGAAACTCGACTTCTCCGGTCCAAGTTTCCCGTCCGGCTTCAATCGGGAAAATCCCCTCTCAAGTCTCTCCCAGCTTGAAGATTTCGGCCGATCTAAAACCGCTCCCGGGCTCTTCGATTCGCCCTTTATCGGCAACAAGAAAGAAGAGCAGAAAAAGCTCCTTGATCTCTTGGGAGCGGCCGACTCCGAAGGTCATCCGACTCGCGGCCAGATCAAGGCCTTAAAGCGGGTAACCGCCGGGGCCGAAATTTATGGCGCCCTTATCGGCTCGGCCGGGATTTTCGATCCGCAGGCCAAACTTGATCCGGCGATCGTAGATCGGGCGACCAAAAACCTTAATCGAGCGATCATCCGATCGACCGACCAGTTTGAGGCTTTAGAGCCGTTGGCCGGCAATCTCGATTTTCTCTTTGACCCGAGACACCTTGGTCAAGATGGCTATACGCCCGAGTTCGGCTTTTTGGACCTCGATGACGAAGACGAGAAGGGGCGCGACCTCGAATCGCCGATCAAGATCAAAAGACGAGATCTCCTCTCGGGCCGGCTCAAAAGACTGGGTTTCGAGCCGAAAGATGTCGAGTCGGTTTTTAATCTCATTCGATTCTCAAAAATCACGTCCGAGGCCGAGTTTTTGACTTCGGGCGGAGGAAAGCTCCTCGAGCTGGCCGGCTTCAAGTCGGACGAGATCAACGGCCCAAAGCTCAAACTGTTCCTTAAGTTAACCAGCCAACCTAAGCTTTTGTTCGATGAGAGCGGAAACGAGCTCAATGTTTTGAAGCGGATCGGTTTCAGCGATGACGGGATCAACAAGATTAAGGCGATCAGAGGCCTTGAAGGTCTGGTCGGCAGTTTCGACCCGAGCGAAGGGTCGCGCGCCAATAATCTGAAAATATTCGGCATCAATCCCGACCCGACCGCCAACCGACGTTTTGACCTCGCCCGATTGTCAAAAAACCCGGACCAGATATTGAAAGACAAAAGGCTGCTCGCCGAACTTGGCCTCTCGCCGGAGATTGTCTCGGCGATTAGCAATTTCGACAATCTCGTCTCGATCTTTCGGGGAAAGATCAATCCGGAAACTCTGGTCGCGGAGGCGCTCCGGCTAGCCAGACAGCAATTCGCTCAATTTATGCTCAATCACCCGGACCAGAGAATCCGCCATTGGTACCGAACTTGGGATAGCTATTTAACCAGAATCGCCCCTCAATCTTTCTACCGACCGAGAGCCAGAGCCGAGGCCAGAAGCCTTGTCAGCCAGATGCTCGCCTTGAAAGACCAAGACCAGCCGCTCCAGATTCAGTCGCTCTACGACCTCGACGGCCAACCCTTGAAGTATCTAGGCCGACCAAACCTCGGTTCGTTCCGCCTCAAGGAACGGCAAAACGCGATCTGGTTCGTCCACATTGGCTACTGAAGCTTTAGACCGGCTCCGATTCTTCGACTCGCCAGACAATATGCTGAATCAGCCGACTTTTCAGTCTTTGATTGATCAGCTGCTTGATCTCGGGCTCGTCTTTTCGAATCAGAAAGAGCTTGGCCGAAGAAGTTGTTTTCAGGGTGAGCGAGTTGCCTTGAAACGAGACCGGTTCGAACCGACCGGCCGAGACCGCTTTGGCCGCCTCGCAGACCCGATCGGCTAAAAGTTGGCGAGAAAATCGGCCCAGCCGACGAGCCGCCAATGATCCCGCCGATTCGAAAATCATATTTTAAGAATCAAGAAGCTGGCGAAAATAAGCAAGCGGCTCGATTGAGAATCAAAGACTTCCTTCCCTCGAAAGATCGATGATCGAAAGGTCCTTCTTTGCCCAATCCGGCAAATTCGCCTCTTCGGTCGTCGTCGCGATCACCTGACCGCCATCGTCAATCAGCTCAAAAATCCGGTCGCGTCGATCTCGGTCAAGTTCGGAAAAAAGATCATCGAAAAGAAAGATCGGTCGGTCTTCGCCCTCGGTCAGAATCTCAATCTCGGTTCGCTTCAAAGCCAAAATAAACGCCCGTTGTTCGCCCCGCGAGCATTTTTCGATCGGCCGATCGTCAATTCGAAAACCGATCGCGTCCCGCTGCGGACCGAAAAGCGTGGTGCCGGCCGCGATCTCTCGCTCGACGAGCGAGCGATCAATTCTCGAGGGACGATAATCGATTTGAGCCCTTCGATCTTGCCGATTTAAGAGCGAAAGGTGATCGGAAAGAGAGTCGTTATAGCGTCCGATCAGCTCCCCCCTGGCGAGCTGAATCGCCTCCGAAATCTCGGAAAGAGCGACCGTCCAGGGATCGAGCTCCTCCCGACCACGCCCTTTAGACCTGATTTCGAAAAGCAGCCGGTTTCGCTGCCTCAAGATTTTTTTCAACTCAAAGAGAGAGAGGCGATAACTTTTTTCGGCCTGACCGATCGTTCGATTGATCATCCGCCGTCTTCTCGTCTGACCTTCTAGGATCAGAAAATCCTCGGGCGAAAAAAGAACGATTTTGAGGTTTCCGACAAAATCAACGATCGACGTTTTTTTGCCATTCAAGAAAGCGATTTTTCGGTACAGGCCCCGATCATTGATCGCCAATCGCAGCGATCGCCCGGCTTGCGCTTCGATGCCGGCGACCGAAAAACCCTCCTTAATGAGATCGCCGCTTTGTCCGGTCCGAAAACTTTGACCCATAGAGAGAAGGTAGATCGCCTCAATGATATTGGTTTTTCCGGAACCGTTCGGCCCGACAATGATCGTTCGGCGATCAAACGAGACAGAAAAGTCCGAAAAAGACCGAAGACCCTCAAGTTTGAGATTGCTAATATAAGCCAGCTGGTCGGTTGATTAGTTGGAAATTAAAGCCCGCCTGAACGGCAAACAGACCTCCTCGATCGGCTAATCCTCGATCTTTAGAGGCATCACCAGATAGAGAAAGTTTGGCTCGCTCTCCTCTCTCATTGTCGCCGCCGCTTCGGCCGAGGAAAGACCGAAAACCACCGTCTCGCCCCTCATCACCGAGAGGGCGTCAACTAAAAATCGGGCGTTGAACGAGGTCTTGATTTTAATCTGATCTGACTTCTTTAGGCTTTTAGCCGCAATTTCGACCGTGGTTCTGCCCTTCTCCGAGCTAAATCCGGAGAGGCTAAGTCTCTCGGGACTTTCCGTCGAGTATTCGATCACGACTTGCGGCACGAGATCGCGACTGAAGAGACTGGCCATTTTAAGGTCAATGATCAGATCTTGGCGGTTAAGAGCCAGCTCGATCGGCTGGTCTTTTGGAATAATCGCCTGATAGTCTGGATAGGCGCCTTCAATCGAGCGGCACGAGAACTCGACCGAAGCAAAATGAAAAGCGATCTGGTTGTCAATTTGAAAAACCTCGATCTCGACTTCCCGCTCGGGGCTCGAGATCAGCCTCAAAAGCTCGTTGGCCGCCCGGACCGGTATGATAAAGCTTCTCCTGGCTGAAGAGTTTGTGAGCTTGAGCTGATACTTCGAGAGCCGAAAGCTATCGGTGCCAACTATCTCGAGCTTCTGATCGTCAATCGAGAAAAAAAGGCCAGCTAAAACCGGCCTCGATTCGTCGCTCGCCGGCGCGTAGACGACAAAAGTCAGCGCTCTTTGAAGCTCTTTGGCGCCGACTAAAAAACCCGGCTCGCCAACCAAATCGGGAATAGCCGGAAAGTCCTCGCCCCTCATCGTTTTTAGCCGACTGTCAAGCCTTTCGGTCGTAATCAAAAGCTCATCATTGGTTTTCTGCTCAAGCGATATTTTTTCAGTCGGGATGGTCGCCACCAGTTCGTTAAAGAGTCGGGCCGGCAAAACAAGCTGACCGTCGGTCTCGACCTTCGCCCCGACATGGATTCGAGTTGACATCTCGAGATCGGTCGCCTCAATCTTCAATCGACCATTGTCGGTTGAGAGCTTTAATCCCGAGAGGATAGGCATATTTGGTCGAGCGCTCACGACTCGGCAGGCTAAAGAAAGCCCGAGTGAAAGGTTGTCCTTTAAACAAGATAATTTCATTAGACCATCCACTTCGATTTTCATACTGAAAGAGAAGAAAAAGTCAGACAAGAGGACAAGCGGTGGATAACTAGAGCTAAATTGTGGATAACTCTTTAGCTGCCGGTGGAAGTATCTCCGGTCTCTTTCTTGAAAAGAGCCGCCCTTAAGATAAAGGAACGATCTGATATTTTCCGCGTTGAGTTGTCAACCGCTTTTCCGACCTTTTTCCCCATTTTATCCACCGTCTTTATACCGATAAAAATGGCGACTATAAACAATTAAAAGGTTTTTTAGACTTTTCAACCGGTCTTATTTCTACTACTGGAAAATAAAAACAGATAACCTTATTAATTAGCTCTTAAATTGATTGTCCCTCTTGATAAAGAAGCGCCTTTAATAGACTAAGATCCTTCTTGAGAGTCCTATCTCTTCGACTTTCACGCTCAATTTTTTGACAACCGTGGATAACTGTCGTGTGATCCTTACCACCAAGAAGGCGGGCGATTTTAGAAAAAGAGACCGAGAGTTCGTTTCTTAACAGATACATCAGGACTTGACGGGGCAGAACGATCTCCTTTGTCCGCTTTGGTCCAAAAAGGTCATCTTTGCCCACTTGATAATAATCAGAAACGACCGATATCACCCCTTCCGGGCCAGGTCTTTGCGATTCGTTAGCGATGAAAAAATCCTCAAGGTTTTCTTCGGCCATTTTTTGATCAATTGGTTCCTTGGTCATCAGATGATAGGAGATCAAGCGATTCAGAGCCCCTTCGAG
Source organism: uncultured Candidatus Saccharibacteria bacterium (assembly GCA_964372245.1). Classification (GTDB taxonomy): domain Bacteria; phylum Patescibacteriota; class UBA1384; order CAYJQE01; family CAYJQE01; genus CAYJQE01. The sequence goes on along the minus strand of CAYJQE010000011.1, from coordinate 14,310 downwards.
ATCGCGAATGTTAGAGGTGATCCGTTCGGCGATCAACTCGGTTACCGATCTCGGCAGCTCAATCTTGAACTTTTCCGCCTTCCGCTCCAAAATAGCGGCCCGGGTTTCGAAATCCGGCGGCTGGAGATCGGCGACCATTCCCCAACCGAAGCGAGAAGTTAGTCGTTGAGCTGTCTCCGGGATCTTGTTTGGCATTCGGTCGGAGGAGAGGACAATCTGTCTCTTTTTCTGATGAAGAGTGTTGAAGGTGTGAAAAAACTCCTCTTGGGTCCCCTCCTTGCCGGCAATAAACTGGATATCGTCAACCAGAAAAACATCAATGTTGCGATAGCGATTTTTAAAGCCCTCCATTTTTTTGGTCGAGAGAGCCTTGACGAACTCGTTAGTGAAAGATTCAGCCGAAGCGTAGATGATCTTCAATCCGGGCTTTCTTTTCGCGATGTCTTGGCCGATGGCGTGAAGGAGGTGGGTTTTGCCAAGACCGACCCCGCCGTAAAGGTAAAGAGGATTATAGACCGAGCCGGGCGATTCGGCGATTGCTCCGGCTGCGGCGTAGGCCAGACGGTTGTTTTTACCGACGATAAAGGTCTCGAAGGTATAGTCTTGGGACAAATTATGATCGTTTTTTGATTGATAGTCGGCATTTGGGATGATTGATTGGTCGTCTGTCCTCGGGCGCAGGCTTGACCGATTGGCGACAACGAATTCGAGCCCCTTAAGCTCGATCTTTAAGAATTTTTTCAGGGTTTCAAGAATCTCCGGCCGGTACTTGTCTTCAAGCCACTTTTTATTAAACCGGTTGGGCACCCCGATCAGGGCTCGGCCATCGCTGATCTCAAGAATAAAGGTGTCCTTAAACCACATGGCGAAATTGCTCCTTGAGAGAGAAACTTCGAGCTCGCCAAGAGTTGTCTGCCAAATTGTCTCAAGCGAACTTTTGGTCATCTTTTTAGCCCATCACCTTACCTTTAAGCTTGCAAGTTATCCCCAATTTTAGCAACTTATGGGAAGGCTTGGCAGCCCCCGTTTTTTGCGTAGGTTCAGAGAGCTTCCGCGCGCTTCTTCTCTTCGGGAGGAAGTCCGTAAAGAGGAAGTCCGTAAAACGGCATGATCTCATCATGATGGCTTCTTGAGTCCTCTCGAAATTAAGACTAGAATGGAAAAAACTGAATTACGATCATGATGTCAATTACTTATCAGCCAAAAAAACGTCGCCGGTTAAGAAAGCACGGTTTTCGCAAGCGGATGGAGACGACCGATGGTCGGGCGGTTCTGGTTCGGCGGCGGCGGAAGAAGCGGTCAAGATTGACCGTCTGATAATAAATTTGACGGTTCTGGTTCGTTTGAATAAGCGCCAGGTGTCGAAACTCTTTCGCTTTGGCGGTCGAGTCGGCGGCCCGGGCTTTAGGGCGGTCTTTGCTCGCCGATCGGATGACCGGGTTGGTCTCTCGGTCGTTGTCTCGAAAAAAATCTCAAAGAAGGCGGTTGATCGAAACTATATGAAGCGAATTTTTAAAGAGGCGGTCAAAAAAAGAGACCTTAAAGCTTTGGATCTGGTGCTAATTTTAAGACAAAAATACCGGAATTTGGTCGAGGCCGAGGCGGCAGTCGCTCGGCTCAATTTTCCAGTTAAGGAAAGTGAGATTAAAGGATGAGATCGCCTTTTGATTTTGTTCGAGGTTTTGTTCTCTCGGTTATCAATCTCTATCAAAAAAGCCTTTCGCCCGACCACGGCTGGCCCCGGCCCCTTTACCCGTATGGCTTCTGCCGGTTTTACCCGAGCTGCAGTCAATACGCTAAAGAGTCAATCGCTGATCGTGGTCTGGTTATCGGCGGTTTAAGGGCGATCGGCCGAATTCTTCGCTGCAACCCGTGGCGTTTTGCCGACTTCGATCCGGCTGTCAGAGATCGTTAAATGAGAGAGCTTTTTCGGAACTTAATCATCCAACCGTTTTTTAATCTCCTCTTGATCTTTGTGCTCTTTGTCCCCGGCCACAATCTTGGTCTGGCGATTATTCTTTTAACGGTTTTGATCCGGCTTCTTCTCTTGCCCCTCTCAATCAAGGCCCAGAGGGCGCAACGGCGGATGCAGCTTCTTCAGCCGAAACTTGAGGTGATCAAGAGGGATCACAAAGACGATCGCGAGTTGCAAGCCAAAGCGACGATGGCGGTCTACAAAGAAGAAGGCATTTCACCGGCCTCTTCCTGCCTACCGGTCCTGATCCAGCTCCCGATTCTAATCGGCCTTTACTACGCTCTCATTCAAGGTCTCAACGCCTCGTCGGCTGATCTGGCCTACACTTGGCTTAAGGTTCCGGAGAACATCAGCCGAAATTTTTTGGGGATCGATCTCACTCTTCAGGATCGTTATCTCTTGCCGATTTCAGCCGGTCTGACCCAATATTTTCTGGCCGTTTTGACTCTGCCGAAAAAGACAGCCAATGACGCAATGTCGGCAATGTCAAAACAGATGACCTACGTTTTTCCCTTTATTACCACTATTTTTGCCATGCAATTGCCAGCCGCTTTGGCTCTTTACTGGACGATCTCGACCCTCTTTGGCATCGGACAACAGCTCTATATCAATCGTCTGGCCGACTTAGAGCTAAAGCCGGCGGTCGCGACCAGCGGGTTAAGCGGCGAGGAGAGTCGGCTTGTCCAAGCGACAAGGAGCAGAGGCGGCGTTTCGCTGACCATTCGGAAAAAAGCGAAGTCTTAAAGAGTGGACGAATAATAACCCGCATTTGACTTTTAGTCGCAATGACCAAATGGGCAAAGCAAAAAAACGGCCGCTGCCGGACTCCTTTAAAGATAAGATAAAACTTAATTCTCCCGCCTAGCCCGATTAACCTTTCCATCTCGCCCGAAACCGCCTATCCTGTCTCTGTGCCGGGTGGGATGCCGGAGCGGACGAACGGGCCGGTCTCGAAAACCGGAGGGTCCTTTTTGGGCCTCGGGGGTTCGAATCCCTCTCCCACCGCCAATTGGGAAAATGCAAATTGGAAGGGGTCGGCTTGCGGCGCGGAACGTGCCGCTCGCATAGGATTTGAAAGGGCTTTTTGGGCGAAAAGGAAAAGGATTTATCAATCAAAATATGATTCGAGCCGATTTGTTTTCAGGTTCTTTGGCAGTTTGGAGTGTGCGCGGCGAAACCGCTCATTTTTGCCCCGCCACACCCGAGCCGCGCTCCGCGCGGCGAGGGCAGAATTCCGTTCGAGCTATTTCAAGAATACACCGCTAAATTGCACTTTTTGCAAAATCAAGGTTGGAAGCCTCGGCCGCGCGAGCCGGATTTTTTCTTCTAAAGCGAAAGACGAGACCTAAAATCTCGGCCCCGCCGCTTAAAGCCAATCACGGCCGGAATTGAGAAAGCCAGCCCCTTTTGCCGAGCCAAGAAATGACGTCAAAAATATCTCCCGAAGACCGAGCGAAACATTTTTAGTGACCGGTGATACACTAAAGCCATGGCCCTGATTGACGCCAAAATTGGCCAGCTCCGACAGCAAGAAGAGGAGTCGGCAACCGAAAACCGAGCCAAACAGCTTGGTCTTCCCTACATCAATCTTGTCAGCTATCCGATTCCCGACAATGTTCTCCTTCTGCTTTCGCCCGAAGACGCGGCCGACTACAAGCTGGCGCCGTTCAAGCTGACCGACAAAAAAATCAATTTCGCCGCTCTCGAGCCGGAATCGGAGCGGACAAAAGGGTATGCTGAAACGATAGCGGCCGAAAAGGGTTTGGCGGCCAAGCTCTTTCTCGCCTCAAAGACCAGCATTGCTTTCGGACTCGGACAGATTAACCAAGCGACTGGAAGAAAACGGACACCGGTTCAGGCCGAGGTTCAGGAGGACGAGATCGTCTTTCAAGGACTGGCCGATTTTCAGGCAAAGCTGAAACTGGCGACGACTTCCGATCTCCTTGATCGGCTTTTCGAAGGGGCGATTCATTTTGACGCCTCTGATATTCACCTCGAGCCGGGCGAAAAAAAGGTCCGGATTCGGTATCGGGTTGACGGCGTGCTTGAAGATATCGCCAATCTCTCCGTCGAGATTTACAAGGGTCTGCTTTCGAGAATCAAGTTTCTGGGCAAGCTGAAAATTGATCTTAAGGTCGACCCCCAAGACGGCCGGTTTAGCGTCAAACGAGGCGGGAAGATAATTGACATCCGACTCTCAACCCTGCCCTCCCAGTTTGGCGAAGCCGTCGTGATGCGGCTTCTCCGTCAGGATTTGAAGCTTCTCTCGCTCGACGATCTCGGTTTTCGGAAAGAGGCGCTTTCGACGATCAGGCAGGCGATCGTCAAGCCAAACGGCCTGATCTTAAACACCGGCCCGACCGGTTCGGGAAAAACGACCACCCTTTACGCCGTTCTGCGCGAGCTCAATCAGCCCGGCCAAAAGATCATCACCCTTGAGGATCCGATTGAGTACCGGATCGAGGGCATCGAGCAGAGTCAGATCGAACCGGAGAAAAACTACGACTTTCCGACCGGTCTTCGGGCGATTCTTCGCCAAGACCCGGATATCATCATGATCGGCGAGATCCGAGATCAAGAATCGGCGACAATCGCCCTCAACGCCGCCCTGACCGGCCACCTGGTCCTCTCGACTCTCCACACCAATTCGGCGCCGGCCGCTCTCCCAAGACTGCTCGAGATGGGGATCAGGTCTTTCCTTCTCTCGGGCTCGATTAACCTGATCATCGCCCAAAGGTTGATAAGAAGGTTGTGCGAACAGTGCAAAGAGCGCTACCGACCAAGCGAGGCCGAGCTCAATCAGATCGCAAAAATAGCGCCCGAACTTAAGCCCGAGTTCCTTTATCAGCCAAGCCAATGCGACCGCTGCCTGAACGGTTATCGAGGAAGAATCGCGATCATCGAGACCCTGACGCCGGGTCGGGATCTTAACCGGCTGATCGGCCAAATGGCGACGATCGCCGAGTTTGAGGCCGAAGCCAAGAAAGAGGGCATGACCGAGATGGTCCTTGACGGTCTCGCGAAGGCGGCCCAAGGCCTGACAAGCTTGGAAGAGCTCTGGCGGGTAACCTGACGAGGCTCAACAAAAAGGGGTTATCCGAGCAGGATCAAGGCGGGATTTAGATGGTATCAAACCTGAAGGTATTGCTGACATACCTGACTATCAGAAGCGCGATGACGATGATGGCGATTCCGATGATCGCGTTGGTAACCGAGGCCCGGCCTTTGCCGGCCTTCTCGTCGTCGCCGGCCGAGGTGACATACTGAAAACCGCCCCAGATCAGATAAAGGAGAGCGACGAAGCCGGCAAAATAGAGGAATAGATTAACCACTGTAAGCAGTGATGTTTTAAAGTTCCCAGCTGTGTTCAGATCAACTACGCCAAGCCCGATATTACCACTGCTGCTGGCCTGCGCTAAGACCACCGCCGGCCAGAGCCAGACCGCCGCTCCGGCGATTAAAGACTTGATTTTAACCATTTTCGCTCCTCCTTAATTTTTAGGAAATTAAAACTTTTCTTCATCATCGGCCATCGTTAAAAAGCTGTCAAGAGAGTGTCCCTACCGACCGCATCGGCGACAAATTAGAACCGTTTCGCTCGACGCGCTCAACCGGCGCGAGGTAAGCAAGGGCGCTATGTTTGTCAACACACACGGGACACTTCGGTCCAATTCCGGTATGAAACGGAGATGCCGCGCCTCGCGTCCGGAACCTCCATTTAAGCGGTCGAGAGAGGTCGCTTTTTTAGGGCGAGGGAGACCCGCCGGAGAACCGAAAGGGCGCGACCGACAAGCGCCAGCTCGGACGATTGATCGAGCGTTCTCCTCCCGCGCGGTGGAAAAAACGGCGCCGATTTAAGCCGAGCGACGTCTATTCAGGTCCCAAAAGACCAAGGAGGCTGTCCGGCATTGATTGACTGACTGTCCGAAGAAGTTTCTCAATCGAGACGAGATAATCCTTCATCAGAAAAGGCTTGGTTTCGAATAGCCGGCGACCGCTCGGAGAGAAAGCGGGAGAGCCTGCTAGATTCCGAACAATCAAAGCCGACCGAGAGAATTCGAGCGTCGCCGAGAGTCGAAAGATCGCTCTTTCAAAGGGTCGAGAGTTGATCTTTTCCGCACCGGCAAACGGCCCCCAATTTAATTGAGGGCCGTCTGATCATGGCTCTCCCGCTTAAACTCAAGGATTTTCCGCTCGACCAAAATCGCCTCGTCTTCGCCGGCGAAGAGATCAGGTCGCCACCAGTACTCAAAGGCCAACCAGCCTTGACGATCGGCTTTTGACCAGTCGGACTCAACGAGCCTCGTTGAGCGGTAAAGATAGCCGGGACTTTTTTTCCAGACGGCGTAGGGGGAGTCCGGCGGACGGAACGGTTCCAGTCCGACCTCCCGCCAAACAACCCTTGACTCATCGCTTGGATCGAGCCGGCCAAATCGAGCCTTAAGATCAATAACACCCGGTCGTTTAAGATCAAAGTCGAAAGAGAACTTCGACTTTAGAACGACTTTTGGGTTAAACATAAGACCCCGGCCGTCAACTGTAAAATCCATCGACCCGAGTTCCCGACGGATGGTCCTGGCCGAGTCGGCTTCCGGCCGACCCTGAAGCGGCAAGACGGTTATATACCGGTCGGTCAGGTAAAGAATCAATCTCTTTGTCTCTTCAGACTTGAGATTGTTCGACCACTGAAGATCAAGCCGGTCGCCAAGCGCCGGTTGACGAAGGAGAGCGCCTTTTTCCGGATCAATCAAAGATGCCATCCCTCGATAGTTCTTGCCAAGACCGGAGATCGAGACCTCAACCTTCTTCCTCGAAACCGGAAGGTTGCCGGGTTGCGGCAAAAGTCGCTCGACCTTGAGGTCAAACCAAGATCGAGCGTCGGACCGACACTCAAACAGAGCCAGCAAGATCTCCTCTTTCGTCAACTCGGGCACCGACCAAAGACCGGTCGCCCGGGCCCACTGACCATCTTGGTGTTTCTCTATATACTTGACTACCTCTTCGACCGAAGAGTTGCGCGGTTCACCGCCGGTTATCGGCGAGTGATAGTCGCAATCGGCCGTGACACCGATCTCTTCACCGGCCTTGAGAAGCTCTCTCAAGCGAGAAACGTTGCCCCTGACCGAGTCGAAAAGACCGTTGTTCCAAAATCCCATCAGTCTCGGCGTGCGGCTTTTCCAGTTAAAACGATAACGGGCCACTCCCTGATTGAGACTTTCATGGGCGGCGACGGTCGGTATTTTCCAGCTGTTAGCGAGATCAGTAAATTCCCACTGATAACCGAAACCCCTATCACCGACCAGCCCCATCAGCCCCATCGAGCCATTGACCATCTGGGGCGGATACCGATCGAGGTCGAATTTTTCGACAAGGAGCGAGATGTCGGCCAACAAAAGATGGCCCTGTTCAGGCTCGCCTTCGTCGTTGAGCCAAGGGCAGGTCAGCTCCATGCCGGGAATGGCGATGATGTCCTTTGATGAGAGCTTCTCGACCATCTTGACATAATTCTGGTAGCCGGATGGGCCGTCAAGCTTAACCAGAAGATCAACCGTCTTCTTACCCTTGCCGATACCAAGATCGTGATCGGTGAAGATGGCAAACCGACGACCGAGCCCTTTCAGAATATCAACGATCTCGTCAAGCGGTCGTTCTCCGTCCGACCAGTGGGAGTGGAGATGGATATTGCCGACATAGTGGTAATCGAGCTGGCTGACTCGCCTTTCGGTCGGTCGGCCGCTGGCGAGGAAGGGACTGGAGACGAGAACGGAAAGACAAAGACAAAGACCAACCACGAAACAAACTCTCTTCAACTGAATCACCTCGAAGTCAAAAACCGTCCGGTTTAGCCGAGGGCTAAAACCGGCCTTTTTGATTTTAAACCACCAGCCTGACCGTGAAAAGGCCAAGCCGGTCTTTTGAGGCTAGAAATTCAGGATCTCCGAATCCTCGACACCGGCCTGTTTGAGAAAGAAGGCGATGATCAGCTTGGAAACGATGACAACCGCCAAACCGATCGTCGCCCAGATTGCTGTCTGCTTGCCGCTCGCCGCCTTCTCATCGCTGCCAGCCGAGGTCAGATACTGAAAACCGCCGTAGATGATATAGATTATGGCGACCAATCCGGCCAAACTGACTAGCCAATCAATGGCGCGGTAGAGAATCTCGCCTTTCTTGACCAGATCGGAGATTTTGAACCTGGTCAAATCGTCCGGTTTCGGCAAAAGAGTGAATCCAAGAAGACTCATCTCACCCGCCAAGCTCGGCAACGACATATTGAACGACCTGCATCGAGAGAATAATCAGCCCCAACCCGATAACGGCATAGATGAGAGTCCTCCGGCCGGCGGTCGCCTTATCCTCGTTGCCGGCCGAAGTGAGATACTGATAACCGCCAAAAATGATGGCAACGAGGGCGACAAAGCCGGCAAAGTCGAGAAGCAAGTCAATGATCTTTTTTAAAACCGCCTCAAGCGAGCCAAGATTTGAGAGCCGAATTGGATTAATCGCCGACGAGCCACCCGAGCCACCCGAGCCGTCGCCCGGTGTACCACCGCCGGAGCCTCCCGGGGCGCTACCGCCCGAGCCACTACCGCCCGAGTCGCCGCCCGGGGTAGAAGCACCTGACTTCAAGTTGAATGTCATCGTTTTTGGGGCATCGCCGGATTTGATGGTGATAGTTTTCATCACAGACTGGTAGCCAGTCTTACTCACGGTAATCAGATAGGTTCCGTTTTGCAGAAGGACGTTTTGTATTCCCGAAGAATTAGTTGTGCCACTTAGGACGATTTTTCCATCGGAACCTTTGACCTTATAGGCGGCCAGCACGGGCGTAGATTCGATGGTAACGGTGCTCTGCAAGGTTGGTATCTTTGCTAATGGAGCATCCTTCGTCCCATGGGCCAAGACTTTCGACCCCAAGCCAAAGAGGCCGGTCAGGCCAATGACCATGGCGAGCGAAAACCAGAGCCGGCTCATTGCTCAAACCCCCAAAATGCCGGTCAGGAGCGAGGCGAAGATAATGACCACCAAACCGACAAAGGCGCCGGTCAAAAGCTCTTTGGCTTTTTCGGCCGCTTGGGAGTTGCCTCTTGAGGTCATATAGAGATAACCGGCGGAAACGACGACCAGAGTCGCTAAAATCGCTCCCAACTTCAGGCCGAACTTGAAAAGTTCCGGCAGATACTCATCAAGGCCGGTGATCCTGTTTTTATTGCCGCCAAGGTCTTCGACAACACCGGTCGAGATTTTCGCCAGCAAAACCGAAGAGAGGAGATCAATCATCGCTTTGCGCTTCGGTTTCAAGCCGCAACAGATCGCTGACCGCCCTGGCCGCCTCTCGGATGTTGGCAATCAGGTTTTGACGATTGTCGGCCGTTTTGTTGATCATCTCGGCCAGCCGCTGGTTCACCTTAACCGGCTCTAGGCCCCGAAACCAACTCTTGGCCGTCAAACCTTGAAACTCGTTCGGCTTGCCGGTTATTCGGTCGCTCATCGCCCCCCTCAAAGCCAAAGGTCGGCCGGTCGAGGCTTGATAACTCGAAATATCATTTTGAGAGACCTTCAAGGCAACCCTCAAAGCCAGCTCCTTATTGGCCGAGCGGGAGGGGACAACCAAGGCCAGACCGCGACCGAAATCAACCCGGGGCTTATCGGCCGCGAGCTTGGGGAGAGAGAGAATCTGAAAATCGAACGAGGGATTTTTCGTCATAATTTGAGACTCAAGAAAAGTATAGCCGATAAAATAGCCAACCCGATTTTGAACAAAAGCTTCAATCACGTTGCCCATCCCCCCGTTCCATGAGTAATTCTCGCTTCGCCGATCGGCAAACGAGGTATAAAAATCGAGCGCCTGACTACCCGGAAAGAGAGGCGGGATCGTCCCTTCGATAAACTGATCAAAGGTCGCCGTCTTCTTATCGGCCGAAACCATCTCGGCTCCATATTGAAGCATCAGCAAAGAGACAATGTCCGGCGCCGACAAGATGTTGTCGGCTCGACCGAAGGCCAGTCCGCTAATCTCAATCCGGTCGCCTCGCCTTTGGGTAATGATCCGAGAGGCCTCGGTCAATTCCGACCAAGTTTTTGGATTGATGATGAAATTCGTGTCCCGCTCGCCCCCCTCGACCAGACTCCGCTCAAATCGAAGTTTCGCCGCCTGAGTCAGCTCCCGGTTGGCGTAGAGAACTAGGGTGTCGTAACTCAAGGGCAATCCAAAGATTTTGCCGTCTATTAGAAGCTCGTCCGCCGCCAGATCGATGAAGGCTTTCCTGAAACCCTCGCCGGTCACCAAACTTTCGGGAAAGGCTTCGAGCTTGGCTCGATGACGATAGACCAGCTCGGTCGGCAAAAGAATCAGATCGGGCGGGTTGCCGGCGGCTTGAAGCTCAAGGAAATTTCTCTCAAAATCGCCAGGCTCGACCTTCTCGACCTCAAGCGCGGTCTCCTGTCTCTCGTTAAAGGAATCGGTGAATCTCTCAAGGCTTCTCTTGGAGTCAAAAATCGTCCAGAGTTTCAGCTTGACGAATTGATTGTTTCCGGGCTGGCCGGCGCTTTTTTTGCCCCGGCCGTGGCAACCGCCAAGCGTCAGGATAACCAAAACCAGGACGAAAAAACTCGAGACTCGGAAAATTTTTGGCCAAGCTCGCTTGAGTTGGCCAACGACCTTGATCATCGGAATCGGCTTAAAAGCTCGGTCAGTTGGCTGTTGGCGGTGTCAATCGAGATATTGGCCGTTTTGCCCTGATCAACCACGGTTTGAATCATCTGACTGAAGATCCGATCAACCGCCCCGCCTTCCGGTCGAAACCAGGTTTTTAGGCTTTTGGCCTGAAGAGCGAACGGGCCGTAAAGACTCTCGGAGGCAAGTTCGTCGGTCAGATCGAGTCGGGCCGGCGGCCGCTTCGAACCGCTGTGGTAGAGTTTGGCCTGATCGTAATCGGTTAAAAACTTGAGAAACCGCCAGGCCTCGTCGCGATTTTGAGCCTCTTTACTGACCCCGAAAAAGTAGTAACGGCCATAATCAACTCGCTCGACACCAGCCTCGATTTGAGGAGCCAGAGCGACAGAAAAGTTGAGGGAGGGAGAGAGATTTCGAAGCTGATTGATATGATAGCTGTAGCCGAGCATAAAGCCGGCTCGACCTTGTCCAAAAGCCTCAATCGAAGAGGGCAGGGCGGCCGACCAAGAATAGACCTCGACCGGCCGGCGATCAATCTCGAGCAAAAAACCGGGCCGACTGAAGCCGGTAAAGAAATCGAGCGCCAGAACTCCCGGTTTCACAAGATCGCCGGTTTCGGCCGGAATCTCTTTCGAGAGAGCGGCGGAAAGACCGTCCGAGCTGACCATCGGCGTTCGGTTTTGCAGCATTAAAAGTTGGAGGATGTCGGCGGCCGATACGACATTGTCGGCTCGACCAAAAGCCAGACCGGCTTGGGCGATGGCCGCCCCCTGAAACCGCTTTATCCGGTTTGAAATTAAAATCAGCTCGTCCCAAGTTGTCGGCGGCGAAGTTTTTTCGGCCAAAGCCAAGAGGTCTCGATTGTAGAAAAGGGCAAGACTCTCGGAGGCCTGCGGGAGACCAAAAAGCCGATCCGACCGGTCTTCGCCGACTCGGGCCGAAAGATCTTTGGCCGTCGCTTGGACAAAGGTTTTTTCGAACTCTTCCCGAGTCATAACCGAATCCGGCAAGGGATCGAGTTTGTTGGCAAAACTTTTAGTCGAGTCTGAACGAACATAAAAGATGTCCGGCCCCCGACCCTCGGCCAGGCTGTTTAAAAGTTCGATCTCATAGCTCTGAAAGTTTTTCTTTTGAACGGTGATCGAGACATTTGGCCGGCTCTCGCGATAGCGATCAATAATCGGCTGATAAACCGACGGCTCGTCGAAGAGTTGCCAGACGGTTAAGCCAACCGGTAAAAGATCGGCCTTTTTCTCCTCCTCGGTCGGTTTTCTTAATCGAAGAATCAGAAAAACAACCAAAACAAAGAGAATGATCGAGAGCGAGACGATGATAATTTTTTGAGCCTTGGTCATCAAAAAAGCCGTTCCTTCCGATCGAGCGCCCTATGAGACTGATTTTCGAGCTTCAATCCTTTTGCCGTTTGGCCAAGTCAGTCGGTCTCGATCTTCAAGACCTTGGTTCGCGTCCGTTCATCTTTCGGCACAACAATCGTCAGGACGCCATCTTTGAGATTGGCCTTGGCCTTCTCCGATTGAACCGGCACCGGTAGAGTGATGCTCCGAGAAAAACTCCCCCAGAAACATTCCTGAACGACATACTCGGAATCTTCCGCCCGATCTTCGTCCTGTCGTTCACCTTTGATGGTGATGACATCGTCGGTGATCGAAACATCAATCCGATCGGGTTTGACTCCGGCGATCGGAGCTTTGACGACCAGATCGTCGGCCGTTTGATAGAGGTCCAGCGCCAACTGGCCTTCGTACTCATCAAGCCACTCGGGCGAAATGTCCTCCTCGGTTTCGTCGGCCATTAAATCTTCCCCCCTTTGACCTTGACTAACTCCTCATGGTCTTTTTGATTATATCACTTGAGGACAAGAGGTAAACAACCGTTTTTCTTTCTCGGCTAGACTAGAATTGTGGGCTCTTTTGGCCGAAGACTGGCAAATGACCTTCTGGAGCTGATATTCCCGACTCGATGTCTCGACTGCGGCCAGTCGGGGCGGTTTTGGTGCGAAAGCTGCCAAGAGGCGGTTCTTTTAGTCAAGACCGACCGCTGTCCGGGCTGTCAAAAGATCTCGCCCGGAGCTCGATTATGTCGCAAATGTCGAAAAACCGGCTCGCTCGGCCGACTGATCGTCGCCAGCTATTACGACGAGGGCTCAATCAAAAAATCAATTCATCGATTTAAATATCTCGGCGACAGACGGCTGGTCGAGCCGTTGGCGAAAATTTTAAGCGACAAGCTTTTGACCTCCAGGCCTTCAAGGCGGACAATTTTGACCAGTGTCCCGCTTCATTGGCGGCGACTTAAAAGCCGGGGCTTTAATCAGGCCGAACTTTTAGCCAGAGCGGTCGGCAAAAAACTCGATCTCGAATATCGAGAGATTCTTTCTCGACGATTCAACCGGCCGGCCCAAATCAGGCTTAAAGCTAAAGAGAGGCGGTTGAATGTCGAGGGCGTTTTTCAGATTCGGCCTGAAGCAAGGATTGTAGGCCGAACGGTTGTTTTAATTGACGATGTCGCCACAACCGGCGCGACTTTGGAATCGGCGGCCCGAGTTTTAAGGGAGGCTGGTGCTCGATCGGTTATCGCTCTGGTTTTAGCCAGAGGTTGATCGGCTGTTATTTTGATCGCTGTTTGAGACCAATGCCGGTTCTCAATTGACCCGAGCGGGTTTCACCCCCTTCGGATGGCGTGAAAAAGCCCGGCAAAGACCGAAAAAGATAAGTCTTGAAGCTTTTGAGGGCAATCATGAGCTCATTTTCCTCACTGGCGTCCCCGGCAGGATTCGAACCTGCAGCCTTCAGCTCCGCAAGCTGACGCTCTATCCCTTGAGCTACGGGGACAAAAACCGAGGCCCGACGCCTCTGAATCTTCGGTTTTGGGATGTCGGCGGCCAGATTGTCAACTTAAAACCTAAGCCAACGAGAGACCCGTTCCGCCAAATCATCGCCCCGGCCGGCGGCTTCGGGCAAAATCGGAGCCAAAAATTCCTCGACGGTCAAGGCTTTTTCCCGATCGAGAGGGAACCTTGAAAGACTTCTTAATCGAGCCTTGGGCTCAAAGTAGAGATTGGCGCCCTCCTGACCGACGGTTACCCAAAAAGATTTCATCTCTCCCAAAAGAAGTTCTCGGCCCTCAAACTCAAGACTCTTTTCGGTCAATCGAAAGCTCCTTCTTAGCGGCGGTCGGTCGGCGTGAGTCAAAAGAGCAAACCCGCCGGCCAGAATCGCCAAGACCGCCAGATATTGCTTTGAGAAAAGAAAAACGCCCGAGACGGCAAGGACTATCAGAACCAGGCCAAGCTTGTAAAGAAGCGGCTTTTCAAAGGGGATGTAATCAAAAGCTTGCCACTCTAACGACTGGTTTTTTTGGGAATCTTTGTCCTTCGGTCTTTTTATTGATTCGGTTGTTGCCATCAATTGGTCCTCCTTTTATCTTAGCGGCTCCGGCTTGAAAATATCCAAGCTCGACTTATCTGAACTCGGCGGTCGGCGCCGCAACCGTCTCGCCTCGACCGGAGCGCGGGCTAAAAATTGCCCCTTACTCTTTGGAGCTTGCCGAACGCAACCGAAAAAGGATCTGCCTCGCCTCTTCGTCTCGCCTTGCCCGCTCGGCGGGCGAGAGGGCGCGGAAAACAGGCTCGCGGCGC
>CAYJQE010000010.1:0-22187 GCA_964372245.1 uncultured Candidatus Saccharibacteria bacterium | reverse complement strand
CCTTTCCCCGCAGGGGGTTGATTGTGACCTTTCTCGGCGCTAGACTGGCCTGTAAACTTCACTAGCGCTCTCAAAAAAGCCAAAAAACATAGGCTCCCAAAAAGAAGGGGCCGAAGAACGGACAGACGAACCAACTCTTGAGGAGGCCCATCGGACCCGATCTTGTCCCCATTTTCAAAGCCCCCTCCTGATCAAAGATTGCCTCCAATCTAGACCGCCCGCGACCGTTTGTCAACCTAAACCAACAAAATTGGCTATCTCGTCTCTAATTTTTCGTTGGTTTTCCGAAAGAGCGGCCGGCGATTTGGCTTCGATGTTAAACCTTAAAAAATCTTCAGTCTGGCTCTGGCGGAGATTAAAGTGCCAGTCGGGAAAACTGATTGAGAGACCGTCGAGACGAGAAATTTCGCCACCGGCAAAGAGCGATTCAAGCCGCTGGAATAATTTTTCCGGCTTTTTGACCCGAAAGTTTTCCTCTTCGACCAAGAAAAACCGCTCGAAAAACGGCTCTACCAAGTCCGAGAGGGGCTTTTCCCGCTCGGAGACGATCTCCAAAATGAGAAGCAGACTGATAAGCGAGGAGTCGGAGAAGAAAAAATCGCGATAAAAGTGGTGGGCCGAAGACTCAAAACCGAAAATGGCGTCCCGCTCCCTCATCGCCGATTTGATTGAAGGATAACCGGCTTTTGCCACCAAGACTTCTCCCCCAAGGTTAGAGACGGTCTCGCGAATGGCCAAGCCACGCCGGGGATCAACCACCACGCTCGAATCCGGTTCCCGCCGGATCAATTCCTCGACAATCAGGGCGGCGGTAAAGTCGCTCGGGATGGCTCGACCAAGGTCGTCGCCAAAGACAATCCGATCGGCGTCGCCGTCAAACCAGGCGATCAATTCGACCGCTGATTCCTTATTGAATGCCTCAAGCGCCAAGCGACGATTCTCTTCTTTAATCGGGTTGGCCTCGTGATTGGGGAACCGGCCATCGGGTTCGAAAAAAAGCGGCCGAATTTCGAGTTTTTTAAACCTCTCTTTTAGTTTTGAAACAAGCAGACCGGCTATCCCGTTGCCGGCGTCAACCAAAAGTTTTTTTGGCAGAATCTTGGTTCGATCAATAACCGAAAAAACTTTCTCAAAATAGCCGGGCCAGGGATCGAGCGAGAGCTCTTCGCCCGACGACTCGAGTTTCGGTTCACCATTAATCAAGTCTTTGATTTCGAGAAGGCCAGAGTCGGCGGTGATCGAGATCGCTTTCTCGCCGATCAGCTTCGCGCCATTAAAACCGGCCGGGTTGTGAGAAGCGGTGACCATCAAACCAGCCTCGGCTAAACCCAAGCCAACGGTTGAATAAACAACCTCAATTGGCACGAGACCGATATCAAGAGCCTGTCCGCCAACCGAGACAATGCCGGCTCTCGCCGCTTTAGCATAGTTTTCGCTCATCGGTCGGACATCTCGACCAACGGCCAGCTTTTTCGCCCCGGTGAAAATTGCCAAGGCTTGGCCGAGACGGAAAAAGAGCTCTCCAGTTAAGTCTCCTTGCTCAAGACCTCTAATATCGAAGGCTTTGAAAACTCGGTCGAGAATTGATTGATCAATCATCTTTCCGGTCAAGCATTCGCTGGTAGAGCGAAAGATACTTTTTAGCCGATTTTCGCCAAGAAAAGTCGGTTCCCATCCCCTCGGCTTGCATTTTACGCCACTGTGAGGGCCGGTTTTCATAAACTGCCAAGGCCCTTTTGATCGCGGCGTAAAGAGCGCCGGCCTCGAACCGCTTGAAAAGAAAGCCGGTCCTGCCCTCTCTGACCGTATCGGCCAAGCCACCGGTTTTTCTGACGATCGGAAGAGCGCCATAGCGCATGGCAATCATCTGGGTCAAACCGGAAGGCTCGAATCGAGAGGGCACCAGAAAGGCGTCGCTGCCGGCATAGATTCGTTGAGCGAGAGGGGCGTCAAAACCGATTATCGCTTTTACCTGACGCGGATATTTTTTCGCCTCTTCGAGCAGGGCGCTTTCAATCTCTTTCTCGCCGGTCCCAAGCAAAACAAGCCCGGCTCGCGCTTTGACTATTTTTGGAATGACTCGAAGAATCAGATCAATCCCCTTTTGCTCGGCCAGACGAGTAACCCCACCGAAAAGAGGTCTTTTTTCGTCAATCTTCAATGAGAACTCCTCTTCAAGCGAAAGCCGATTTTTCTTTTTTTGGTCTAAACTCTTGAGACCGTAGCGAAAAGCGATATTCTGGTCGGTCATAGGATTAAAGAGTCTGGTGTCAATCCCGTTCAAGATACCGGTGAGCTCTTTTTCTCGAGCCAAGAGAAGGTGGTCCAGACCTTGACCAAAAGTCTTGGTTTTAATCTCTTGGCCGTATCTTTCCGAAACGGTGTTCAAAAAATCGGCTCTCACAATCGCCTCGGCAAAAAGATTGACAGACTTCGTCCTCCGGTTTTTCCGGTACGCGAGGTCTTCCGGTCGAAGATCGATCAGTTTGAGCCAAGTTTTCTCAATTGAAATTTGGCTCGAAAGATTATGAATCGTGAGAAGAGTCTTTGGCGACCGGCGATTGTCGGCCTTCAAATAAATTGGGATCAGGCCGGTCATCCAGTCGTGAACATGAATGATATCGGCTTCAATAATTTTTTGGTCAATAAGCTCGATCGCGACTTTTGAAAGAAGAGCGTAACGAAACAGGCCAAAATTGGCCGAGCCTGGGCCTTTTGAGTAGGGCCCTTCGAAACTTAAAAGTTGGCCGCCGGAAAGAAGAAAGACCGGAATTTTCGTCTCCGGCAGAAAAACTCTTGAGACGATAACCAATTGTCGGCGGTTGCCGAGTCTGACCGGCAACCTTAAAAGCTCAACCTCGGCTTTAAGGTATTTTTCCGCTATCGCTTCGAATCGGGGCATAATAATCGAAAGCTCGATACCGAGACCCGAGAGCTCCTTTGGTAGGGCGCCTGAAACATCGGCCAGTCCGCCGACTTTGACCAGAGGCGTCAGTTCGGAGACGGCAAAAAGAATCTTCATCTTTGGTCATTGAAACAGAAAACAGGCTAGCTGACGAATCGCTAATTAGCCTGCTTCTAGTCTGGTTTTAGTAGCCAACCACTGTTCAAGATTCTGTCGAGAAGAGTTGACTATATTATCAAGATCAAAGCCAGCTGACATCAGATTTTTTCGAGCTCGAGCAAGAAGCAATATCATACTGACACCCGGACCTTGGGTAAGATTTCTTGCCTTCCAGCGCCCGATGAGGGGTTGTTCGTCAGCTGTGAGATTCTCAAGCTCGAGAGCTTCTTTATGGCTGCTTGCTCACCACTCGATTGGCGAGCTCGCTCACCAGACTGCCACATCTGCTCAAAGTTATGCCAATCAAGTCCAAAGAATATCTTGCGGCCAGCCTCTTTGGCCATTTTGAGAATTCGTTCCCCCTCAACCCGATGCTCGGTGTATTTCCGATAGTTGCCAATAAAGCCTCTTTCATTAGGCCACTGGCTTTCTCTCTCGGGAGTCAGGCCTCTTTGTTTCTCATCTTCTAGTGATTCTGAAGGAACTGCCTCTGGAGATGTCGGCTTCATTAGAGCCCCCTTTTCAAGTTACTTTTCTGACAAAGTCCGAGACGAGGCGCTGTGAGATTTTCTGATAGGTCGGAGGCCGCTCGAATCGCATGCCCTCCATTTTAACATGACCGTGAAAGTCTGAACCGCCAGTGATTAAGAGATCGAGACGCTTGACAAGCTCGAGATAGTGCTCTTCAACCTCTCTATCATGATGAGGACTATAGACCTCAAGACCATCAAGGCCAGCTTTTTTGAGACCAGCGATCGTCTGATCGCTCGCAAAGCCTAAATCAAAACCTGGATGGGCGAGAACTATCAGGCCGCCTGTCCTGTGGATAATCTTCTCGACCTGAAAGTAATCAAGATACTGCCAGTCAAAGCGATACCGGCCGCCATGAAAATAAAAATCAATCGCTTGAAAAATGGTCGGCGCTTTGCCAAGATCAGCCAAAATCTTTTCCCGGTTTTTTGGCTTTTTTGAGAGCGCTAGAAAGAGATGGTGAAGGTTTAAAAAAATGCCGCCGGTTGATTGAACCGCTCTAAGATCGATCTGAAATCCGTCACTTGCCATCTTCTTTACGGTTATGGCAATCTTTTCTCGTTGCCTGGCCTGAAAATCCCGAATCAGCTTAGCAAGCTCCCGATCATCAGGTTGAAAAGCATAAGCCAAAAGATGGAGGCCTTTTCCCTGAAATTGAACATTGAGCTCAATGCCAGGAACCAGAGCGATCTTTCGCTTCGCAGCCAGGTCCCTGACCATCGGCCATGAGTCGAGTGAGTTATGATCAGTGACCGATATTAGGCCGACTCCCCTTTGCTCAAAATAGTCCAACAATTGAGCCGGCTCGAACTGACCATCTGACAACCGACTGTGACTATGAAAATCGACGTTCATTCAACAACGGCTCGATAGCGATTGATGGCCTTTTTGAAATGCTCGACCTCCTCGGGCCAGATCACCGGCAGCATCTCAAGCAAGACTCGCAGCCTGAAAAAATCAACCAGATCTCCTTCCGATCCCTTGTTCGAAAAAGCAAAGTAAGCTTCCTCAAAAATGCCGGCTTCCTCGATCAAGATTTTCTTATAGTTCCGCCAGCCGATGGCCCAGAGTTGGACTGAAAAGCTCGCCAGATCGTAGAGTGGATGGTATACGCGAGTCTCGTTAAAATCAATCACCTTGAACTGACCACCATCAACAATAATATTATGTGGCTGAAAATCGCCATGGATGACTCGCCAATCCGAATCGGACAATTTTGCCTTTTGGTAGGACTCGATCCGATCAACAAGCTCAAGATACTCGGCTCGATCTTGCTGCCATTTTAGTCCGCCTCTAATCCGATTGAGCCGACGAATTTCCTCAACCTGGCCATTCGGAAGCTCGAGACTGACCGGAAATTTATGGAAGGCGGCAAGCCACTCGGCCAGAGATCTGATCAAAAGATCAAATTCTGACTTCGACTCACCGGTCATAGAATTTTCTAAGGCCTTGCCTGGGACTTGGAAATAGACCAGAAGATTCCACTCGTCAATGTAGCCTATGATTTCTGGCAGGCGAGAGCTAATCTCATCTGGTCCTTGGGATAATGCCGAGATCAATTCAGCCGCTCGTTTCCGACTACCACTCGGATGAGCGGTTCCACGAATATAGAGCCGCTCCTTTGAACCATCGTGTTTCCGAACATCGGTCAAATAAAGCAAAACATCGGCGTCAGGACTTAAAATATGATCGCGTCTGGGCTCAACCGCCAGTTCCTCGATCGCGGCAATTTCTGGCCTGGCCTTCTGGAGTAGCGCCAAGAGACGCTCCTTGACTGGGTCTCCATAGTAGGAGGGCGGATGCCATTCTTTGTTATCAGCCATGACTTTATTCACTCTACGAGCTTCTTGACTTCTTTCAAATAATCATTTTGAAGGCGCTCAATTTCCTTGTTTCTTTTTTTAATCTTCCCGATATAATCTTGACGATGGGCAAGGATCCCCAATGCTCTGTCAGTCAGATTTATCGTCTCGAGCTTAGTCGCTGGAACGATCAGTTCTGGCAGACCCATAAAATCGCCAAAACCTTTATTTCTGATATCGTACCCAACATTCAGGAAAGGAACGCCGGCTCCGGCCGCCAAAACGACCGAGTGAAGCATCATGCCAACTACCAGCTCCAATTCGCCATAGATCGCCTTTTGCTTCCGCGCCGGCTGGTCAATCACCGGTAAATCAAAATCATACTTTCGAACTAATCTCGCTTCATCGGGATGATGGGATAGATAAACAACATCGTAATCGCCTTTTCCGAGAGATTTGATAAGGTCCTTGAAGCTCTGAACAATCAGAACCTCAAAGTCTGAAAAAGCCATCCAGCCGGCGTAGTGCAAATTTATACCAACCGTTTTCTTTTTAAATCGAGAAGCCTTCGGCTCAGAAAGGAAGAGAGCGGGATCACCAATCAACCGGAGATTCTTAGTGTCGACCTTGATTGACTTGAGAAAGTTCTTGGTTGTAAAATCCCGGACTGAATTAAGGCGACTCTTTTCAAATAAGATTTTTATCGACTCCTTCTGAATCGGTTCGAGCTCTCTAGAGCCGATCTCTTTGATGTAGCCAAGACCATAGGTAACGACTGGTCGCTTGATCTGTCCGATGGTTTGAATATCAAAGGGGGTAAAAAAATCGTAGTAGAGTCCGCCGCCGCCAATCAAGACAAAAGACGACTGATTGACAAGATTGATCTCCTCCTTTGAATAGCCAGTTTTAAGTTTATGAGCCGGCAAATTGACAATTTGATAGTCCGGGAAATGCTTCCTTAGTCGCTCTTTGACCGCAAGGACAATCGCAACATCACCCTTGTTCTTCTTGTCCCAGACGTGAATGTGGCAGATTGTTCGAGGCACAAGATCTCCTCAATCGGATTTCGTCCGCCAGTGTCTATCCCAAACCGCCCGCAAGAGATCGGCATACATCTGTTCCGCTTTTCTTTTTTCAGATGAATCGGCCGACCGAAGACTCCGGATCGCTTTGATAGTTTCTGTCGCTCCGCTAACAACCATGTCAGGATGCCAGTAGTTCTTTGTGGCCCACCACCATTGGCACGAAGCGATCCCGCCCCGAAGCTTGAGTTGAGCTGAACGACGACCGGGATCAGCAACCGGCGCCTTTTTAAAGAGTTTAGCCGCTAAGTAAAGAAGTCGCCACGATTTGCCATGAAGCTCATTTTTTTCGTCCGACCACAAGGGAAAGGGGTTATGACGTCGCTCGGTCCGTTCCGTCTCCCAGGTCGCCGGAACCAGATCACCAAACTCCTGGCGATCGAGTTTCAGGAGCTTGCTCGCCGGCTCGAAAATGACTCCGGCCTTCTGATAGTTCTCAAGCAGACCGAGACCAGCTTTCTTGTGATGACCATAGAGCTCGGCATCATTAACCGTCAAGCGATAGGGATCCTTGGGCCAGGTTTCGATTAACCGGCTAGAGAACGACGAGACAATCCGGCGCGAGACTGAACGATTCCTGACAAGAATAGATAAATCATGTCCAGAAAACCGGCCATGAGGAATCTTTGGCGGAAATCGGACCGAGACTTGTGAAACGGTTAGCCACTTATAGCCAAGCCGCTTGACAACCTCAACGACCTTATTATTGATGGCCAATTCCGGCGGGAAAAAGCCCTCCGGTTTTTCGAGACCAAAAAATTTCTTGAGCCGTCGTTCTTGAAGCTTTATTTCTTCTTCAATCAGCCAGGTCGGTAAAAGAGGCAAAAAGGCATGGTTAGCGCTTGTTCCCAAGACTTCAACCTTTCGGTTCTTGATTAGCTTGGCTAGCTTTGGGAGTAAATCTTTACCAGAACTGACCGAAAGCTGAGAGAGCAGACTGGCGGTCAGGTTGAGGCTGACTCGATGATCGGTCCTAAAAAGGGTCTCGATTAAGGGTCGGTAGCTTTCCGCTATAACTCGCTCGAGAAGAGATCTTTTCTGGTATGGCGGCTGATAGAAGTGAAGAACGTTCGCCCAGATCGGTTTCATTTTGAGGCTTGACTATCCTTTGCCAACTTTGTCGAGCGCCCGAAAATAAAGTTTTTCATATTGTTCGGCCGGAATTTCCCAAGTAAAGGTCTCTTTCATCGCCGACCGAACCAGTCGTTGCCAGCTCTTTTTATAGCGGTAGTGCGTGATCGCGCGAACAATGGCCGCGATCAAATCAACTTCGTGATAGTGATCAAAAACGAAGCCGTTGCCTTCTCCGGTTGAGGGATCGTAGTCACGGACCGTGTCGGCTAAGCCACCGGTTCGACGGACTATCGGAATCGAACCATAGCGGAGAGAGATCAACTGACCAAGACCGCAGGGCTCAAAGTGAGAAGGCATCAAAAACATATCCGAGCCGGCGTAGATCCTCGAGGCAATCTCTTCCGAGAAGCCACGATGAATGGCGATCTTGTTGGCATAAGTTCGGACTAGGCGGGCAAAGAGCGGGCGGTATTCTTCGGTTATGGCGCCGGTGGCAACAATCTGAATATCAAGCCTAAGAAGAGAATCGGCCATCTTGGCGAAAAGATCAAAGCCCTTCTGTTCGGTAATCCGAGAAACGATTCCGATCAACGGCGCTCTCGACGACTGGGGCAGGCCGAACTCTCGCTGGAGTTCCCTTTTATTGAGAGCCTTTTTGTTGAGCTGTCGGAAATTAAAATGATGCCTGATCGCCCGATCGGTCGAGGGATTAAACTCGTTGTAGTCTATGCCGTTAGTGATACCAAAGAGATCCTCTCTTCTTTCTCTCAAGTAGGGCTCGAGCCCTTGACCGAATTTTTTATCTAAAATTTCTTTGGCGTAAGAGACCGAAACGGTGTTAACGATATCGGCGAAGAGGATCCCCCGTTTCATAAAATTAACGGTCTTCAGGTCCCTTGAGTCAAGCCGAGGCAGGGGCCGATTTCTGGCGTCAACTTTTTCCGTCAAGTAAGAAGTCTCGCCCTGAAAAAGAAGATTGTGAATCGTGAAGAGGCTCGGCAGGCCACCAAGCCAATCGTCCCCTTGAAATCGGGTTTTGAGGAAATAGGGAACCAGTCCGGCGTGCCAGTCGTGGGCGTGAATAATATCCGGTCGCCAGCGAAGGAGCTGTGGCAGGGAAAGGCTGGCGAGATTGAAAAAGAGAAATCTTTTTGAGTCTTGATGACCATAAACCGAGCGGTATTTGCCGAAGAGTTGGTAATGATCAACAAAGTAGATCGGTACGCCGGGTGATAATTCCGACTGGCGAAAAGAGAACTTGACCGAATTTTTATCATCAATTTGAACATCAATATGACGAAAAGCAAAGTCAAAGGGCGACGGCACTCGGCTTAAGACCCGACCTTCGAGACCCTGTTGCCGGGCCAGTCGTTTTCGCCTGATTCGGGTAACACCGTGATTTGGCGTCACAACGATGACAAAATGACCCATCTCGGCAAGGGCTTTCGGCAAAGAGCCAAGCACATCGGCTAGACCGCCGGTTTTCGAAAACGGCGCCACCTCGGCGCCAATCATCAAAATCTTCAGTTGTCTCGCCATCGCCGTCATCCTACCAAACAAAACCCATCCCACCAAAAAGGGGAAAAAGGGGTCAGGGAAAAAGGGGTCAGGAGTCTTTTTTTCTGTTAAATAACCGGCTCTGGCAAACACTTTTTCGGGCGGTATCGCAACCTCTTTTGCAAAGCCCGTCATCAGACTTCCCATATCCCTAGCCGAGGTCGAGAGGGACCGGTGGCGAATCGCCAGTCGCTTGATCGGTAAAGTCGAGCTCGCTCTGGAACAAAACCTGAAAAAGTTCGACCTTTGTCTCAGTTCCGACCACCGAGAGAAGGCCACCGCTCCGAAACTTTTCCCGGAAAGCCCCCTTAAGACAAGACTTGAGCCAAATCCGCCGAAAGAAGGCCCCCTCCTAAGCAAACATTAACAAAATCAAGTCCTTAATCGATCGGCTGACAATTAAGCCCGATCAGCTCGAGCTCTTAAGAGCTTGGCCGCTTCCTCTGGCGATACGAGATTGACGATGACATCGGAACCGAGCTCAAAGCCACCGTAACGCGAGATCCGAGGCGTAATCTCGACATGCCAATGATAAAAACTCGAGTTCGCCAACGTTGACGGCAGGGTGTGAATAAAAAAGTTGACCGGCGGATCCGAAAGAGTTCCGTCGAGCATTCCGATCGCGGATCGCATCGTTTCGGCGATATCGTTAAGCGTCTCCTTTGAACTCAACTCAAACTGACTCTCATGCTTCTTCGGCAAAACCCAGATCTCAAAAGGAAACCGTGAAGCGTAAAAGGCGACGGCTAGGCTCCGCTCACTTTCAAAAATCAGTCGGGTCTTTTCGGCTATCTCGTGATCCCGAAGATCGCAAAAGACGCAAGATCCGTTAATCTCGAAATAGTTTTCGGCGCCATGTTTCTCCTGGCGAATTTCGTTGGTCACGACATTCGAAGCAAAAACCTGGGCGTGAGGGTGGACAATCGATGCCCCAGCTTCAAGACCATGATTGTAGATATTCATAACGTACTCAACCTGGCTATTGTCAGCGTGAAACTGGTATCGCTCAACCATGACACTCAACAGGTCCCGCCAGATGGGCAATGAGAATTTCGGCAAAGAGGTCCGATGATCCTTGACTACAATGACTTCGTGATCGCCAAGAGCCTCTTTGGCGTGGTAAAAATCATTCTCGACCCTAAAGCTTCTTATCTGACCGGTCTTTTCCGGAACAAAAACCGGGTATTTATTTCTAACAACATAGGTCAGTTCAGATTCTGAAATCCGAGCTTTATATGATTCCGAGCCAAGACAGAAAACACACTTTGATTCTTCTGGCCCCTTTTGAGTTGTCTTGCCCTCAAGAAATTCGAGTGGCCTTTTCGCCCTCTCGGGAGCAATAATTACCCATTCTCCGGTGACAATATTTTGGCGAAGCTCTGGCATCTTCCTAATATAACTCTTGGGTTTGAGGTTGTTTTAGTCGATTCGACTTAGCCAATCGGCGTTAAGAAAACGGTCTGAGCTTGTCATCACCCAAAGTTTATCACCTTAAGGCTTTGAACAATCCAAGCCGAGCATTCCTCGACCGGCCGTAAAGCACGATCGGCAGTCTTAAAGCGGGATCAAGACCAACCATAAGATTAGGCCAACCTCGCTTGGCCGGCTTCGGTCAAGGAAACATGGGTCCAAACTGTGGCCAGAGCGTCGGCAACGTCGTCCGGCTTCGGAATTGTTGGCAGACCAAAGAGGGCCGCCACCCCTTCCTGGACCTCCCTCTTTTTGGCTTTGCCTGACTGGCAGACGGCCGATTTGATCTGGCCGGGAGTATACGAGTAGATCGGCTTTTTCATCACCTCGGCCGCCAGAAGAATGACCCCTCTGGCTTGAGAGACCGCCATTGCCGTCTGCTGGTTGTTGTAGAAAAAAAGTTCCTCAACACAAACACAATCGGGATCAAAATCGGCGATCAAATCGCTAATCTCGGAATAAATCTTCTCCAGCCGGCGAGGAGAGAGCCAGTTCTTGCTGGTGGTAATCGCCCCATGCCTCAAAATCACCGGCTCCTTCGATGAGACATCAACCAGAGCGTAACCGACCGTCGCCGTCCCTGGGTCAATGCCCAATATCCTCAAAAACCTCCTTTTTTATCATTCTGGAGCCCTTCCGACCCAAACTCTCGATCATCCCCTAAAGAAACTCCGATTTAAACTCCTATCGTCAGTCTAACTCATAACGCCGAAAGAATCCGCTTTTTCACGCGAGGCAAGGAGAACTTGAGGCTTAATCTGAAAAGTCGGCGTTAGTGTAGGTCGCCACAACCTCGGGTTGATCCTCAAGCGCCTCGAGAAGCTCGGTCATCCCCTGTCCGGCTTTGACAGTCTGGAGCGGTTCAAAGGAAAGCTCGACTTCCAGCACCTTCATTCCGGCTTGCTCGATCGCTCTTTTCACCTTCATCAAGTCCTTCGGCTCGGTCTGAACAACATGGGCCTCTTCGTCATCTATCACATCGAGCGCGCCCTCTTTGGCACTAATCGCGAAGAGTTCTTCAAAGTCTTTTGGCTCAATTGTCAGAAGGCCGCGAAGAGAAAACTGATAAGAGACGGCCCCGCCGCCGGCCAGCTTGCCACCGTGGCGATTAAGGATCGTCTTGACCTCGGTTAAAGTCCTGTTTCGATTGTCGGTCAAGGTTTTGAGAAGAATGGCTACGCCGCCCGGGCCAAAACCCTCTAGGACAACCTCCTCAATTTTCGCTCCATCTTCGGCCCGTCCCATGCCTCGCTTTATCGCCTTTTCGATGTTTTGGGCCGGCATATTGCTGGCCTTGGCCTTGTCGATCATCAATCTCAAGGCAAAATTG
The DNA here is from genome assembly GCA_964372245.1 of uncultured Candidatus Saccharibacteria bacterium. Lineage (GTDB taxonomy): Bacteria > Patescibacteriota > UBA1384 > CAYJQE01 > CAYJQE01 > CAYJQE01. Next base: position 10,277 of record CAYJQE010000010.1, on the reverse strand, counting down.
TGATCAGAGCTGGCGCCCCCCTCTCGGGCGGCGATAGCGATAGCATTCGCCAGTTTGGTGAAAAGATTGGCGCGCTTCGAATCGTTCGCGTTTTTTTGACGCTTAATGGTTGACCACTTTGAATGTCCAGACATATTTTTAGCTTAAAACTAATAGTCTAAAAACTAAAGCTCTAAACTGAAATCCGAAAATCAGCTATCTCAACCTAGCAGCGAAAAACCCGCCGGAAAACCCTCGAATTAAAGCCTAAAGCCAGAATAGGGGAAACCGGGAAAACCTCTCTAAAGCTGCCAGACCTATTTTGACCGATGAACCGGCGAATCCCTAAAAATTAAACCTAGTATATACTACCTTAATCTGGCTTGGTTGATATCTGCTTCCGGTCGAAATGTAGTATATACTATCGCTATCCTGAACCATTAGCGGTAAATGATCGAGGCTCGCCAGCGGTGGTAGTATATACTGCATTTATCCTTTCTAGAATTAGGATTTTTAGCTTGTCTCGAGTCTAGAAAAACATAAGTAAACTAGTATATACTAGCCATGGGGTCGCTTCATTTTAAGAAGATTCTACTTTTCTCACTATGACCCGGACCGGTTCGATTTTAAAATCTCTTTTGCCTCATTTAAGGTGTCACGAATATAGTATATACTAACTCTTCTGCTTTCTAGCTCCACGCCATTTTAGTTCTCGTTCATCTATTAAGACAATAAGGCCTTTTCAAATGTAGTATATACTAACTTTTCCAGCCCTCTCCCAGTTTAGAGTCGCCGGTGATTATAGTATATACTACATTTAACCTTTCCCAACAAGACTTTTAACCATCTCTATCAACCAATGTTTAAACTAAAGAGACGGGGGGTGCGTGTCTATGTCGTTTAGAGATCCACTCGAAATGTCTTGATTTCTATATGCAAAATATTCCCCCATCCTCAAATAAACTTTGGGCCTTAAACAACCAACAGCCTGCCTAGTATATACTATTTTTTGCTTTATGGGATTGACTTTTAGCCATTTTTTTGCCTTTCGCGACTGGAGACTTTGAAAAATGGTGGGGGCCGAATTGATATCTTTGACCCCTCAACCAATAATCAAAAAAAGGAAGTGATCACGTGATCTACCGGATTTTATCTTTTTTGGTTGCGCTGCTGGTGCTGGAATCACCAAGTTTTAGCTCTGCCCAGCAGACAGAGCTCGAAAAGGTGATCTTCGGTCTGGCGACGGCCAAGGCGATGGAGGGACTTTCGAAGTCCCGAAATCGCTCGAAGGCCCGTTTAAAGCTGGGCCAATCGCTTAAAAACAGCCGCGGCCAAACACTGCCAGATCTGGCTGGCAGACGAGTTTTGGTCGAGACGCCTGAAGTGACGGCGGGCTTCGGCTTCTATCTCGGCAGTGAATTCGAAGGCTGAGTGATTGCCGAGGTAGAGCGCCAGCTAAAAGAGCTCGGCGCCGTGCCGGTCGCCCGGCAAGGGCTGCTCGAGGGAGCCAGTAGCCTCCGTCGGCAAAACCGCTCTAACATAGAGATAGACCAGCAGCGGACTTTGCCGAAAACCGGGACGATCGAGCGGGAGGAATACACTTTCGAGCCAAAAATGAATTTGATCGAGTCGGAGCATGACTCGAGTCTCTTTCTCTCTCGGTTCGGATCGCTGCTCGGTCACGGGTTCCGGCTGGTAACCCTGGGCTCGGCCGGCTTTCGAAGCCAGACAGTCAATCTGGCTCTGATCGTCACGGTCAGAGACTCGACGACTTTGACGGTCGAGTCAACTCTGATCGCTTTAGGCGATGAGAGCGATGTCACTGACCTCCAGCTCTTTAGCGGTGCCGGTGGCTATCACTCGAGCCGCTACGACTGGCAGGGCCGACGGCTCCGAGCCCTCGAGGCCGCTCTTCAAAACCTTGGCCAGGTTTTGAAGTCCCAAAACGGGACTTCAAGAAAGGCCGGATTGTCGAGGCCGGTTGACGGGCGGGTTTCGGAGTCTCTCGTCAGGCTCGACGAGAGCTTGCCGATGCTCGTCGGCCTTGACTACGGTCTCTTCCGGGGAGGGAAACGGATTTTTTATCGGCCAAGAATCTTAGTCCGAGGATTTTTCGAGCCCAGCTCGAACAGAATCGTCCCCTCCTGATCGGTTCGAAAAAGATCAACCAGATGGGCTTTCAAAAGCTCTAATGTCTCCTTGTGGGGATGGCCGAACTGATTGTCTTGGCCAACCGAGATGAGGCCGGTCTTGGGCGAGACAGCCTTAAGAAAACTCTCGGTCAAGCCATTTCTCGAACCATGGTGGCCAATTTTCAAGATTTGACAATTCAACTCATTGTCCACGGCCAAAAAAACCAGTCTCTCTAAAACTTCAACCTCGGCGTCGCCCGAATAAAGACTGCACTCGCCATTGACCGTCAGCTTGTTGACGATTGAGCCATTATTGGGGTTATCAATCCTCGCCCCCGCCAGATCGGTCTCTGGCCAAAGAACCTGAAATTTTTCCGATCGGTCGAGTTCCAAATTTTTGCCTCGAGCGACAAATTCAGTAGGGATAGCGGCCTTTTTTATCTTTTCTAGCAATTTGGTGTAACTTTCGGCCGGGTGAAGGGCGCCGGTCAACCAGATCTTCCTGATCGTGAAATTGTCGATCAGACTTAACAGACCGGCGATATGATCAAGATGGGGATGACTTATGACCAAAAGCGAGATCTCCCGATCGCCGCTCGGCATCACCCGCCCAAGTTCGCTCAATAAGCGATCGTCCGGACCGCCATCAATCAGAATGTCAAAATCGTCTTTCAGTCTGATGTAGATCGCGTCGCCCTGACCAACATCGAGCAAGGCGACAAAGGGTTCGGCCAACAACTCCCGACCGCCAAAAAGGGCCAAAAGAAAAAGACCGGCAATCAAGAGACTAAAGATCGCGCCTCTGGCGCCGACTCTAAACCTGCTCACCATCTCCTTTCAGCCAGCTCAAGAGGAGCCAAAAAAAAGCGAGGACGAAAAGCCAAAAACCGATCGTTCGGAGAAGCTCCGGCGGTTCAAAAAATGGCAATCTTCGAAATAGAGCGACGACCGTCAAAATAAAATCGATCAGCTTCTCAACCAAAAAATAGATCGCTCGTCCGAGAACCGGAGTCAAAAAGCCAATCGGCAAGGCAATCATCCCAAGAATAATAATGATCGGGACCGCGAAGAGGACAATCGGATTGACGATCGGCCCGGCGGTTGAGATCTGACCAAACTGCCAAGCCGAAAAGGGAAAGACCAAGAGACCGGCCGAGAAGGTCGCGCCCAAGGCTGAAGCGAAAACCCGATTCTCGGTTAAAGCTTGACTGACGGCGGACGCCCGAGAGCCAAAAATAATTAGACCGGTGGCGGCCAGAAAAGAGAGTTGAAACGAGGGATCGAATCTTAAAATCAGGGGATTCTCAACGATCATCAGACCGGCGGTGATTGACAAAAGCCGCAAAAAGTTGGCCGGCCGGCCGATAGTTTGAGAGAGGATCATCAAGAGACCAAAGATCACCGCTCGAACAAGGGGCGGCTCGAATCCGGCTATTGAGAGATAAACCACCAAGAGGAGGCTGCCGCCGATCAGTCTTGAGTTTGGTGAAAATATTTTAAGGCCGGCTAAAAAAGCAAAAATCAGACTGACATTAAAGCCCGAAGCGACAAGAATATGAGTCAGACCGGTCCGTCGAAAATCATCGGCCACCCGGTCGGGCAGATCGTCTTTCAGGCCAAAGACCATACCAAGAAAAAGGTCGTCTTTTGGCGAGATAAGATAGCGGCCGACGCTCTCTCGAATTCGACCTTCAAGTTTTGCTCGAGATGCCAACACTCGAGACCCAAGAGTCGAGAGCGACACGATTGTCGGTCGAAAGATGATGCCGGAAATGTTTCTGGAGAGTAAAAAGTTCGGATAATCAAAGCTCGAAAACTTCTCCGGCTTTTTAAGGTCGCCGGAAATTCGAATTTTCTCGCCGGCCGAAAAATCCCTCAATTCATCGCCATAAACCAAGAGATCGAGGCCTTTTGCCGGTCTGACGACTGCCCGAAGAGTTGAAGCCGTCTTCTCTGGTCGAGAGAGAATTACCGCCTCAAGATCAATCGGGCCAGGCGATATCGCGGCCCCAGACTTGAAAGCCAGAGCGACAGAAACCAAAAGCCAACCGAAGAAAAAGCTAATGAGAAAAATTTGCCAGCTCCTGCGGCCAAAAATCAGCCCAAGGAGAAGGAGAGACGATATCAGACTAAAAAGCAGACTTAGCTCGAAAGATCGAGAAACCAGACCCGAGATTGACGTCGCCAAGAGATTGCCAAAACAAAGACCGCCAAAGACGATCGGCCAGGCGGCGTGTTTTTGACGGTCGTTGACGGCTTTCATACTTTCCTCTAGACTAATCGGTTGAATGGTCAGATCAAAAAGGGAAAAAGAGGAGAGGCCCTCCAACCAGACCGAGATTGCCGAGCTCAAGGCGATGGTTCAAGAGTTGTCTGCCGGTTGGCAGCGGTCGACGGCCGATTTTGAGAATTACAAGCGGCGACAGGCTTACAATCAGGCGACCCTGGCTAGAGCCGAGCTGAAAAAACTCGCTCTCGACATCTTGCCGGTCATTGACGGCTTTGATCGCAGCCAGAGATATCTGCCAAAAGAGCTCGAGGAAAATCAGTTCATAAAAGGTCTTCTCTTGACCGGTAGGCAGTTAAAAGACGCGCTCCTCAAGTTTGCTATTCGAGAGATTGAGATCAAGATCGGCGATCAATGCGACCCGATCTATCACGAGGCGATCTCAAAGATCAAATCTGACCAAGAAGAGGACGCGATCGTCGAGGTTGTCGAGACCGGATACCTGATTGACGATCAGGTGCTCCGGCCGGCGAAAGTCGTTGTCAGTAAAGGAAAAACGCTTTCTAGTCCTGATATTTCCGAGAAAAAGCAGCCCTGACTCTGACCGGAAGATGAAAAGTCCGGTCAACTTTAAGCCAGAGCAACAACCCAGACTTGACAAAATGTAATCTTTACATTACATTGATAAAAAGAACTTAATTGGAGTTAAGCTATGGCAAAAACTATCGGTATTGATCTCGGCACTTCAAATTCGGTGGTCGCGGTGATGGAGGGCGGTTCGGCCAAGGTGATCCCTTCGGCCGAAGGCAACCCGACCATTCCTTCGATCGTCGCCGAGAGCAAAAACGGCGAAAGGCTGGTCGGGCTTTTGGCAAAACGGCAAGCGGTGACCAATCCGGAAAATACGATCAACTCCGTCAAACGATTGATCGGTCGGAACTTTTCCGATCCAGAAATCGGAAAAGCCAAAACCCACCTGCCCTATAAGATCGAGGCGGCGGACGATGGCTCGGTCCGAATCTTGATGGGCGACAAAAAATACTCGGCCCAAGAGATTTCGGCTATGATTCTTCAAAAGATCAAAACCGACGCCGAGGCCTATCTCCACGAAAAGGTTGAGCAGGCGGTCATTACCGTGCCGGCTTATTTCAGCGACGCTCAACGCCAAGCGACTAAGGACGCCGGTAAAATCGCCGGCCTTGAGGTCAAAAGAATTATCAACGAGCCGACGGCTTCGGCCTTATCGTATGGCTTGGAAAAAGAAAAGGAAGGCCGGATTGCCGTCTACGATCTCGGCGGCGGAACTTTCGATGTCACGATTTTAGAAATTGGCGATGGCGTTTTCGAAGTAAAAAGCACTTCTGGCAACACCTTTCTCGGCGGCGATGATTTTGATCTCAAAGTCATTGAGTGGCTCCTCGAGGAGTTCAAGAAAGAGACCGGCCTTGATTTAAAATCCGATCCGATGGCAATGCAGCGAATCAAAGAAGCGGCCGAGAAAGCCAAAGTTGAGCTTTCGTCAACAGCCGAAACCGAGATCAATCTGCCCTTCATCACCGCCGATCCAAGCGGACCGAAGCATCTGACGAAGAGGCTCTCTCGGGCAAAACTCGATCAACTCACTGCCGATCTAATCGAGAAAACCAAAGACTCGGTTCTTCAAGCTCTAAAAGACGCCAAGCTCGAAACGAAAGCGATTGATCACATCATTCTTGTCGGCGGTCAAACCCGGATGCCGGCGGTTCAAAAATTTGTCAAAGATCTTTTTGGCAAAGAGCCGGAGCGAGGAGTCAATCCCGACGAGGTTGTCGCTCTCGGAGCCGCGATTCAAGCCGGCGTTCTTTCCGGCGAGGTCAAAGATATTCTTCTGCTTGATGTTACGCCCCTAACACTCGGTATCGAGACGCTTGGCGGCGTGATGACACCGTTGATCGAGAGAAATACCACGATTCCAACTCAAAAAACCCAAATTTTCTCAACCGCGGTCGATAATCAGCCGTCGGTTGAGGTTCATATCCTTCAGGGCGAAAGATCGATGGCGACCGACAATCGCACGCTCGGCCGATTTGCCCTCGACGGCATTCCGCCCGCCCCGAGAGGCATTCCTCAAATTGAGGTCTCATTCGACATAGACGCCAACGGCATCCTCAATGTCAAGGCGACCGACAAGGCGACCGGCAAGGAGCAAAAAATCACGATAACCGCTTCTTCGGGCCTATCCGAGAGCGAGATCAAACGAATGCAAGAAGAGGCCGTAAAGCATGCCGAGGAAGACAAAGAACAAAAAGATTTGGTCGAGCGAAAAAATCAAGCCGAGCAAGCGATCTATACCGCCGAGAAAACATTGAAAGAAGCGGGCGAAAAGATCGAGGAGCCAAAGAAGCGCCAGCTTGAAGACGAGGTCATTAAGGTCAAAGACGCTTTGGCGACCAATAAGACTGAAAAGATAGCGACCGCCGAGGCATCTTTGATGAAACTTCTGACCGAGATCGGAACCAGTCTCTATCAACGGGAACAGGAGACCGCTTCCAAGACTGAACCAAAAGAGGAAGAGCATAAAGAGCCGGAGCAGGGCCCGACTGAAAAAGCGGAAGAAGAGGGCAAGTAATCGTCCCTTCCTTCGGCGCGGTCCCTCTGGTATTCTGAAATTCGGATTCTAAATCCTTTTTTGAAGGGGGGAATGAACCGAGTAACCATAGCGATAGTCGTCATCTTGATTTTGACTGTCCTGACCATTTTTGTCGGCGTCGTGATTAGAAAGAAACAAACCTCTTCGACAAAAGACCAGGAAACGGCCGAGGAGACGCCAACCGAGGAGCTCCAAGAGGAGTCGCCGACCGGGTTGGCGCTTGACGCCGAGCTCCTTGATCAAGTCGAGAAAGATCGTTTCCAAATTGCCGTCCCGCTCGCTCGGAGCTGGCAAAAAGACGCTCTCCTTTACGCCGTAGATGGATCGGCCGAAGCCGGTTTTTCGCCCGCCGGAGTTACGATTCGTTTTGTGTTCGGCTCTCGTTTTGATCAAAAAAACTGGTTTACCGTAAGCTTTGCCGGCGAGCGGGACAACTACATCCGAGCGGTCGTTCCCCGAGCCGACTACCTTTCGAACATCACTCAATCGGTCAACTTTGACTACTATAAAACCCGCTTCGGTCAAGCCCTGGAAACAGCTGGAACAGACAGCCTGATCGATCAATCGGATGTCTTCCAATCCAGTTTTCAACTAAGGCATGGCGAGCCGAACGGCTATCTCTCTTGGTATGTGACTTTCTATGGATCCGACGGAAGCGATCACAGAGTCATTGACGCCGGAACCGGCCAACCGTTAGTCGAAAAAACCGCTGACGCCGGCTTAGATCAAGAGGACGATTTCGAAACCGAATCACCGAAAAAAACAGACAGCTCTTTTGAGGAGACCGATCGTTCAGACTCTTCCGAGTCTGACTTTTAAAACCGATCGGCCTTTAATTCTCTCGCCTGATAACCACTAAGCTGGCATTCAAGCCCGTTTTCGGTTGAAAGCCAATCGGTCGCTTGACCAGATTCGAAACTCCTGATAGCCTGAAATCAATTTCAAAGGGGGAATTTGACATGAGGGGAATTTTGAAACGAATCTTGTCGAAAAAGCGGGTCTGGTCGCCTTTGATGTCTTCGATCAGTTGGCTGGACAGGATCGAGAAAAAGGTTTACCGTTTGAGAACGAGAAAAGTCGGCGGTTTTTCCGGCAGGTCTTTTTTCGCCTTCCGAATGTTCAGACTTTTAAGGTCTTTGAGGGATCCTCACGGGGGGCCCTCCCGTCGGCCACAACCTCCGAAAAGATCATGCCCAAGGGCCTAGGGACGGGAAACAGAGATCGCTCTTTTCGAATCTGACCCTCGGTCGGAAGTTGACCGAGGGTCTGGTTCTTTGAGACTGTCAAGCGGGCTTTACATTGGCCATTGATTTTTGCTATGCTTTTCGAGTAATATGGCGATCACAAAAGATTATTACGAGGTTCTTGGTGTTTCTAAAGAGGCAAGCGAAACCGAGATCAAGAAGGCCTATCGCGGTCTGGCTCAAGAGCACCATCCCGATAAGGGTGGCAACCCGACACAATTCAAGGAGATTTTAGAGGCCTACCAGGTGCTCTCCGATCCAAAAAAGCGGGCCGAGTATGACCAGTTCGGTCGTGTCGGCTCGCCTTTTTCCGGTCAAGGCTTTGACCATTCGGACTTTGAGGGCTTTGGCTTTGACCTTAGGGGCGGTTTTGGCGACATCTTTGAAACCTTTTTCGGCGCCGCGATGAGTCAGGTTCAGGCCGAGATCGAGATCAAGTTGACTCAAGCTCTGCTCGGCAACACGATTAACCTTCAAATGGACGGCCAAACGGTTGAACTCAAAATCCCGCCGATGACGAAGGATGGAACAAGTTTTCGTTTTCGAGGCAAGGGTCGAGCCTACCGGGGCGGTCGAGGCGATCTGATCATAACCGTCAGAATCGCTTTTCCGAGAAGATTGAGCCGTGAACAAGAGAGAATCATTTCCGACCTTCAGCGAACCGGGCTTTGAGCGCTTGACTCCTTCCCATTCTCAAGGCGATACTGAAAAAGAGATGGCAGGGGGCATAGAGGGGTGACTCCAACTTGGGATCTTTTTCTCGCTATTTTTATCGCGATCGGCGTGGCTTACGGCATTATTCTCCAAAGAGACAGGATTATCGCCACTTTGACCTCGATCTATCTCTCGCTGGTCATAACTTTGACCCTTTCCGACACTCTGATTGATTTTTTTCAGGGCAACGCCTTCCTCTTTAACCGTCTCTGGATCCCGCTCAAAACCTCGCCTTTCACCATCACGACCGGCCTTTTCATCGTAATGATCGTTCTTCTCTCGGCCAAGGGCGCTCACTCCTTTACTTTTGATCAATCAAGAAAAAACATCCTCGGCGCGATCGAAGTGATTATTTATTCGGCACTCTCGACCGGTCTGATTATCTCGACCATTCTCTCCTTTATGGCCGAAGATCAACGCTCGAAACTTCTGGAGCAGTCGGTTATCGCCTCAAAAATCTTTGATTTTCACGATTGGTGGATTGTCTTGCCAGTTTTTCTCCTAATCATCTCTGGCTTTCGAGCCTACGAGGAGAGACGACGCTAGAAGAAAAAACGCGTTTTGGAACCAGAGGCGGGGAAAATTGAGGGTAAAGCGACCGGCAGCCAGCCAACCGGTCGGTCGGAAATTCCAAACCAGCTCTAGCGCGTCTCAAAACAGAGCCTTAGTCAGCGAAGAAAAGCACTCTTTCATCGCCGACTCATACTCCTGAAAAAGCTTGGCTATTTTTTTGTCGTAATTGTCCCAAACAGACTCCTTCCCCTTGAAGTTTACAGCATCGAGAGCGGCGATTTCCAGCTCTGTTTCACTCTTGATACTTTCCTTAGACCGATTAAATTTTTCTTTAAGACCGACCAGAAAAGAATCAAAATCCGCCATTAACTGGCGATATTTTCTGGCGCGAGCGTCAGTATTCTCGATTAAGAGCGAGTTAAACAGCTGAAAAAAACTCGTGCTCATCCCCTCCGCCGCAAGGGTCGCTTCAAGCTTTTTTTTGTCGGCATCGGAGAGGAAAGATGACTCAACAAGTTTTTTTGCCTCTTCAATTTTCATCAAATTTGACAAATCCTATGTGGTGCGCTTGAGAGGATTCGAACCTCTGACCTTTGCCTCCGGAGGGCAACGCTCTATCCCCTGAGCTACAAGCGCTCCCTGCCATCTTACTAAAATCGGCCTCTGGCGGCTAATTTACCGATTGTCAGGAGGCCTTTTTGGTTATATCATTGGTCTGGGTCTGTAGCTCAATGGTAGAGCAGCGGCCTTTTAAGCCGTTGACGAGAGTTCGATTCTCTCCAGACCCACCAATCGCAACTTTCGCCGTTTTGGGAAAGGATTGCCTCGGGACAACGCCC
>CAYJQE010000009.1:7446-23684 GCA_964372245.1 uncultured Candidatus Saccharibacteria bacterium | reverse complement strand
GAGCGAAACAGTTCTAACTTGTGACCGATCTGGTCGGTCGGGACACGGGCTTGACTTTGGCCGACCCTTTCATTAATTTGACAAAGAAGCGCTTGTCAACCTTAGTTGACTTGGCTTGGAAATTGGCGGTTGGAGGTGTCAAATGTCTGACAACATTGACAAGGCTGGGGTTGCGCGGGTAATCCCCCATGGCCTCGAAGTAATCGGTATTGATCGGATCATCTATTTCTCGGAAAGCCCGGGAGAGGTAGTCGCCCATTCCGAGACCGAGATCACGGCCGATCATTGTCGCGGCCACTTTCCCGGTCGTCCGATTCTCCCGCTTTGCAACATAATCGAGTGGGCCGGCCAGCTGGTCACCTACGCTCTGTTTCGTCATCACAATTTGACCGGCGAACAGATGGTCGGCCTTTTTAGCGGCGGGTTTGTTGGCAAGATGTGCTTGCCGATTCGACCCGGCGACTGTTTGCGTCTTGAGGCGACGGTTCGGAATTGGACTTTTCGTCTCAAGATGACAGAAAAAGGGCAGAGGGGCCGCGGCGCCGGCCAAGCGGCTGTTAAGGGTTTTGTCAAAGATCGTTCGGCGTTTCGGTTCAAGCTGACCTTTAGGGCCATGGACTGGAGTCTTTTTGATCGGTTAACTAACCCGAAAGAGAGTTAGTGGATGATCGCTCTCTGAAAGGGCCGTCCCCTTGGGTGGCCTTTTCTCTTTTTCTGGTCTATATTTTATGAGTAATGATACGAGTTTTGCCAGCTTTGGCGGTGGCTTTAGTTCTCTCGGCGCTTGGTTTTTTTCTGTTTTGGCCAACGCTTCAAAGGCTTCTTTACCCAATTGATTACCAGTCAACGGTTGAAACGGTGGCCGACAGATATCTTCTCGATCGGAGCCTGATTTATGCCGTGATCTTCGAGGAGAGCCACTTCAACGTCCGAGCGAAAAGCCGTCAGGGCGCCTTGGGACTGATGCAGATTTTGCCCGAGACCGGCGAATTTATCGGTCAGAGTCTTTTGATTGATCAGCCTTTTCGAGAAGAGACACTTTTTGAGCCAGACGAAAATATTCTCTTTGGCGGTTGGTATTTAAGATACCTGCTTGACAGATATGATCGCGATCTCGATCGCTCTCTCGCCGCTTATAATGCTGGCGAGTCGAATGTTGATCGTTGGATCAAACAGGGAGAGACTGGCATTCCGTTTCCGGAAACGGCCAATTTTGTCAAACGGGTTAAAGAGACCAAAAAGATATACGAGGCGATTTACGGTAATTTGGCGAGTCGTCAGACTGAAGAAAAGCCAAAGTCGGGACTGGAAAAGGAAAAACTCGACTTAGAGGAAAATACTTTTGAAAAGCTCAAATCTGCGCTCTAAATTTGTCGCCTTCTTCAAGGCCAAGGGTCATAAGCTCTACGATCCCTCGCCGCTAGTTTCTGACGATCCGACGGTTCTCTTCACCACGGCCGGAATGCAGCAGTTCAAAGCTTTTTATCTCAAGCCGGATCAGGCTCCCGACCAGAAGATCGTGACCGTTCAACCATCACTTCGGACCTCGGACATTGATCAAGTCGGCGACCGGACTCATCTGACTTTTTTTGAGATGCTGGGCAATTTTTCCTTTGGTGGTTATGGCAAAAAAGAGGCGATTGACTGGGGACTTGAGTTTTTGACCGAAGAGCTTTTGATTGACCGATCGAGAATCGGGGTCAGCGTTTTCGGCGGCGATCACTCTTTGCCGGCCGACGATGAGTCAATCGCGATCTTAAAGACTGTCGGTTTTCAAGAGCGCTCTCTTATCAAGGCCGGCCGAGAAGACAATTTTTGGGGACCGACTGGCGACTCTGGCCCCTGCGGACCAACGGTCGAGTTTTATGTTGACGGGATCGAGGTTTGGAATCTCGTTTTTAATCAGTTCGATTGCCAAGCCGACGGCTCGCTCAAAAATCTGCCCAGTCTTGGAGTTGACACCGGTCTTGGCCTCGAGCGGACACTCAAAGTTTTGAACCGAAAAGAGACGATTTTCGAAACTGATCTCTTTCGACCAATCATCGAGTTAATCCGTTTGGAGAGCGACCAATCGTCCGAGCGATCGGAGCGGATCATTGCCGACCATCTTCGGGCTTCAGCCTTTCTCATCGCCGAAGACCTTGAACCGTCAAACAAAGAGAGGGGCTACGTTTTGCGGCGGCTGATTCGCCGGATGGCGACCCATCGGGAGTTGATGGTTGGCCGGTTTTCCTGGCGGCGGATCCTTGAAGCCCTGGATCAAACCGAGCTTGGCCAAAGATATGGCTTGCTGGGCGATGTTTTTGGTCGTGTCAATCAGGTGATCGGCGAGGAGTCGAGTCGTTTTGAGCTGACCTTTGGTCGGGCAAAAAGGGAGTTTCAAAAACGGATTCTTGATGGCAAGATCTCCGGCCGGGCGGCCTTTGATCTTTTTCAAAGTTTCGGTTTGCCGATTGAGGTTACCCTTGATCTGGCGAAGGACCGGTCGGTCGAAGTTGACCAAGCCGGTTTCGAACGGGCCATGAAGGCCCATAGAGCCAAGTCGAAGTCGAGCGAAAAGGCTCTCTTTAAGGGCGGTTTGGCTGAAATAACCGAGCGGACAACTCGGCTCCACACGGCTCATCATCTCTTATTGGCGGCCTTACGAGCGATTTTGGGCGATCATGTTTTGCAGAGGGGGAGCAACATTACCAACGAGCGATTTCGGCTCGACTTTTCTCACCCGAAGCCGTTGACGAAAGAGGAACTTCGGGCGGCCGAGCGTTTTGTGAACGATAAGATAAAGGCCAATCTTGAGGTCAGGTCGAGTGAGATGACCTTTTCCGAGGCGAAAAAGGCCGGCGCTTTAGCCGAGTTCGGCGACCGCTACCCAGAAAGGGTGGTGGTCTATGCCGTTGTCGGTCAAGATCGTGAACCGGTTTCGATCGAGGTTTGTGGCGGGCCTCATGTTGGAAGAACCGGCGAGATCGGCAAATTTGAAATTAAAAAGGAGGAGTCTTCCTCGTCAGGCGTCAGGCGAATTCGAGCGACTGTTTCATAAGGGTTCAATCGTCTCTCGATTGTGAATATTTTTTCCGGTTCCCGATCGAGGTCGGCCGACCAAAAAAGCCGGTTATTTCTTAGTCAGTATCGGTCATCTGGCCCATTTTTTAGACTTGGCGCCGCCGCCTCTTTTGACGAATCGCATCCAACTCATTATTCTGGCATCGAACAAAGAGCCCCTCTTCCTTCGACGCTCCGACAGTCCGGTTGCCTAAAAGGCGATCGGCGGGTGGCTTTTTTAATCCTTGGGCTTAAGGCCGTTGACCCGATATAATAAACACATAAGGTATGGCTCTCTTTGGCAAAAAAAGGTTGGCGAAGAAATCTGTCGAAGGGCTTGGTATCGCGCTCGATATTGGGACCGAGTTTGTCAAGGCCCTGATCTTCGAGTCGAGCGGCGAAAAGGCCAATGTGATTGGGATTGGCCGGAAGCGCCAAGAACTGACCGATATGCAGGGCGGAGCGGTGACTGACATTGACGGGGTGATACGAAACGCCGAGATCGCTTTGGCTCGGGCTCAAGAGATGGCCGGGGTTTTGCCCGATCAAGCGGTCATCGGCATTGCCGGCGAGCAGGTTAAGGGCTTGACGACCTGGGTTCGGTATTCAAGAGAGAGGCCGGAGAAACAAATTGATCTCAATGAGCTCAAGGAGATTTTGGTCGAGGTTGAAAAGCACGCTTTCGAACGGGCGAGAAAACAGCTCTCGTCTGAAACCGGCCAAAGAGAGATCGATGTCCGACTGGTCAATTCGGCCATAGTTGATGTCAAAATTGACGGTTATCGCGTCACCAATCCGATCGGTTTTCAGGGCCGGGAAGTTGAGGTCGGCGTCTTTAACGCTTTCGCTCCGATTGTTCATCTCGGGGCCCTCCAGACAATCGCTTCTTCGCTCGAGCTCGATCTTCTCTCGATCGCGGTTGAGCCTTACGCCGTCGCGCGAAGCGTCGGACTTGAGGATGGCGCCGATTTTTCAGCCATCTTTCTCGATGTTGGCGGTGGGACGACCGATGTTGCCGTTGTCCGGTCTGGCGGGGTTGAGGGCACGAAGATGTTCGCTCTTGGCGGTCGAAGCTTTACTCGCCGAGTTCAAGAAAATCTTCGGCTCTCATTTATCGAGGCGGAAGAGAAAAAGGTTCTCTATTCTTCCCAAAAGCTCTCAAAGACTGTCAGTCAGAAGGTCAAGCGGGCGATAAGGGCCGACGCGGAGATTTGGCTCTCGGGCATCGAGTTGACTATGGAAGAGTTTGTCCAAACTGGTCAGAAAGTTGGTCAGGAATTGCTCCCGAGTCGGATCTTGCTTTGCGGCGGCGGCAGTCTTTTGCCCGAAATTGCCGAGGAGTTAAAATCGGATTGGTATAAGGATCTGCCCTTTGCTCGGAAGCCGAGCGTTCAGTCGATTAAGCCCTCAAGTGTTAGAAGGGTTGTTGATCAAACCGGCAGTTTGAGATCGGCGGCCGACATAACACCGATGGCGCTCGCCAGTCTGGCGCTTGATCTAATGGCCGATCCAACCGTTGTCGAGGGTCTCCTCTCAAAGGCCGTTAAGACCTTAAGGAATTAGCGATGAAGCCGATTTATATTGAGTCGGATGAGGAAATAAGCTCGGTTATCAAGCGAATCAAGTCTCGCAGGGAGGACGCGATAGCGATCGTTGTTCCCCGCGGGGCGACGATTCTCCAGAGCTTGGTCAACTTGAAACTTTTGAAACGGGAAGCCGATCGGCTCAACAAGGAGCTCTCGCTCGTCACCCAAGACCGGGTTGGACGAAATCTGGCCTCCCAAACAGGCTTAACCGTCTATAGTCGGATCGAGGCCGGCAAACCCTCGGGCGAGATTGTCCGCCACCGACTTGATGGGCAAGAAAATCCCGATGAAGAGGCGCCGGATGGGATTAATGTTCATCGTTATTACGACCAAGAGGCGACCAAACGACCTGCGCCGGACGAAGCTCCGGCTTCAAGCCAGGATCAATCGAAGGTCGAAGAGGTTGAGCTCGAAGGTCCAGCCGAGGAGATCGAGAGTCGGTCAGAGATTGAGGAGCGGCCAAGGATCGAGCTTTCGAACTCGCCTTTTTCTCGTCGCAAGCTTGAACAGACGCCAGAATCCGATCGAAAAATGAACGACCGGGTTGAAGCCGAGGTAGGGGTGGCGAGCGATTCGGGGAAGAGCGAGTTGGTCGAGCCGGAGAGGAAGCCGCCCTCTCCATTTAGGAGGACGGTTTTGGTTTTGATTCTGATTTTGTTTGTCGGCGGGGCTTTTCTGCCGGAAGCGAGGGTGAAACTTGAATTTTCAGCCAATCCAGTTGAGATTGACGCTCGAGTGAGGATTAGCGAAGCCGCCAAGCGAATTGACGACGGAGCGGCCATTATTCCCGGCAAGCTTTTTCGGGCTGTCAATGAGGAAAAAGACCAGTTTGAGGCTCGGGGGAAAAAGAATCTTGGTCAAAAAGCAACCGGGACGATTATCGTTCAGAACCGAGCCGGCGCCGTTCAGGAGATACCGCTTTTCAGCCAGTTCAGGAACAACAAAGATCTGGTTTTTAAGACGACCAAAGCGGTTTCAGTCGCGGCGGCCAGCGCCAAGGTGGACAGTTTGGGCAACGCCGTGATCACTCCCGGCGCCGCTTCGGTTGAGGTTGAAGCTCTCGAGCCGGGCGAAGATAAAAATCTCCCCCCCCAAAGTTTTAAGGTCTTGATTGGCGGCGAACTCTCTCGAGTGCTGACCGGCGAAAGTGAATCGAGTTTTAGCGGCGGAACGACCCGGAATGTTAAGGTCGTAACCGAAATTGATATCAGCGAGAGCAAGGAACAGATCCTCGAGCGATTACGAGAGAAGAACCTTTTGGAGCTCAAAAATCAACTGAAAGAGGGTCAACTTCTTCTAGCTTCAGGCGTCGTCAATAATCTTTTGTCGGAGACGGTTTCGAAGAAAGCTGGCGATGAGGCGGAATTTTTTGAAGTCGAGCTCAAACTTGAGAGTAAAACTTTGGTCGCCAACGAGAAAGATTTTCGTCAAGTCGCCGTGTCTTCGATCGGGACTCGTCTCTCTGACGAAAAAACTTTGGTTTTAAGCTCGAATGACGAGATCGCGGCCGACAATGTCGTCTTTGACGAATCGGCTTTAGAGCTCAGGATTGAGGGCAAAATGAAAACCAAGGTTGGCAAGAAGGTTGCGGCCGAAGAGGTCAGAAGCTTGATCAGGGCCAAGACCCCGGTCGAGACCAGGCGGATTCTCGAGGCTCGGTACTCGCCTTTGAGGCAGGTTGTCGAGCTCTCGCCCTCTTTCTGGCCAAGGTTGCCTCTTTTCGGCAATCGGATTAGAGTCGAGGTCAACTATGAATAGAGCCTTTCAATGGCCGTTTTAGGGCTCGATGTCGGTGAGAAGCGGATTGGCGTCGCGATCTCGCAGTCCGGTCTGGTGGCTCGGGAATGGGGCGTCATTGAGCGAACGGCTGGTGATCAAAAAACAATCGGGGAGTTGGCGAAAATCGTGGCCGAAGTTCAGGCTCAAAAGATAGTCGTCGGTCTTCCGACCAACAGGGCCGGCGGCCTGACCGATCAGGCGAAAACGATCAAGGATTTTGCCGGTCACCTGAAGAAGGCTTTTTCACTGCCGATTGAGTTTGAAGACGAAACTGGCAGCAGTCAATTAGCCGAGGAGCTGCTTTTGAAAACTCGTCAGAAAAAATTTGCCAAAAAAGAGATTGATCAACTTGCGGCTCGAATTATTCTTGAACAGCATCTTTTAAGAATGAATTAATGGCGAAGGTTGGGCCCAATCGCCGTTTGTTGGCAACAGCTGTCGGTTTTTCTTTACTGATTTTGGTGGTTGATTTCGGGGCTTTTTTAAGTTTCGAGACGGTTTCCGATCCAATCTCGGTTGAGGTTTCAGAGGGTCAAAGCCTTGATCAACTGACGCTTGGTCTTAAGCAACGAGGTGTCTTAAGGGGAAGTTTTTCTCTTTCAGCCTATCTCGCCGCTCGGCGGTTGACCGGTCGAAATTTGACCGTCGAGCCGGGCGGCTATCAACTGCCGGCCAATCGCTCAAGCCGAGCTGTTTTGGTTTACCTTTTCAATCCCAAGAATCGGGAGATCAAGATTCTAATCCCCGAAGGCTTTCGGCGCGAACAAATAGCGGCGCGACTTGAAAGTCTCGGTCTAGCCCAAGCTCGCGACTTTCTCGAAGCGACTCTCTATCAAGTCGAGAGCTGGCCGGAGCTGGAAAAGTTTAAGCTCGTTCCCGGTCAGACGCTCGAGGGTTTTCTTTTTCCGGCGACCTACGAATTTCGTCGGGGTCTTTCAGCCCGAGAGATCGCTCGAAAAATGGTTGAAACCTTCCTAGCCCGAACCGATGATCTCGATTTTCGCTACCCCGATCTGACGCTGGCTTCGATTGTCGAGAGAGAGGCCAAAAATCAGGATGAACGAAAAGCAATCGCCGGCATCTATCTTCGCCGATTGTCCCTTAATATGCTTCTTCAGGCCGACCCAACCGTCCAATACGCCAGAGACACAAGGGGGTCGAAAGACTCCGATTTGATCAACTTTCGGTTCTGGCAACCCATAAAGCCCGGCGAAATCGGATTAAACTCGAAGTTTAACACCTACAGGGAAGTCGGTCTGCCGCCTACGCCGATCGCCAATCCCGGTCTTGAGAGTCTTAAAGCGGCAATCACGCCCGAAGAGACTGGCGATCGCTTTTTTTTCCACGATCGGGAGGACCGTCTCCAGCGAAGCTCGTCCGCGCGTGAACACGACCGAAAAAAGGCCCTTTTTGGCGTTTCTGGCGGCTGACAAGCGGCTTGATATCTCTCTTTTGGGCGAGTATGCTTCAGTCGTTAGTCAAAAGCCTCTTAAGTTAGAAGGTTTATTATGATCAGCCGGATTCTCGACAGTTTTTCCCACGATATTGGCATTGACCTTGGAACAGCCAATACCTTGGTTTATGTTCGGGGACGGGGAATCGTTATTCACGAGCCCTCGGTTGTCGCTATCAATCAAAGGACGAAACAGATCTTGGCTGTCGGTGGCGAGGCCCAACGGATGGTTGGTCGGACGCCATCATATATCGTCGCCACCCGACCACTGGTTGACGGTGTTATCTCTGATTTTGAGGTAACCGAGGCGATGCTTCGACACTTTATTGAAAAGGTTCATCAAGAGCAGTTTGCGTTTTTGCCTCGACCGAGGGTCGTTATCGGCATCCCTTACGGCGTGACCGAAGTTGAGCGAAGAGCGGTTGAAGAGGGAGCGCTTTCGGCCGGCGCTCGTCAGGTCTTTTTGATCGAAGAGCCATTGGCGGCGGCGATCGGCGCCAGATTGCCGGTTCAAGAGCCGACCGGTTCTATGGTTGTTGATATCGGCGGCGGGACGACCGAGGTGGCCGCCATCTCGATGGGCGGGATTGTCGCTTCTCGCTCGCTCCGAATCGCTGGCGACGAGATGAATGAAGACATTATGAACTACGCTCGGGAGGAGCATAACCTTCTCCTCGGCGAGCGGACGGCCGAATCGTTGAAAATTGGGGTTGGATCGGCCGTGCCGCTCAAAGAGGCGAAAAAGATGCCGATGCGCGGTCGGGACCTGATCTCGGGCTTGCCTAAGGAGCTGATGATCAGCGACCTTGAGGTGAGGGAGGCGATCAAGAGATCAATTCTCGCCTTGATCAATAATGTTCGGGCGACGGTCGAGGAGACGCCGCCCGAGTTGGTAGCCGACATCATGGATCAAGGGATTGTTCTTTGCGGCGGCGGCGCTCTCCTTCGAGGTCTCGATCAATTGATAAATGAGGCGACCGGCATTAAGACGATTGTGGCCGACGATCCTCTGACCTGCGTCGTTCGGGGCGCCGGCATTGTTTTAGAGGATCTTGATGTTCTGAAAGAGGTTTTGCTTAGATCCGACGCCGGCGCTTTTGTTTAACCAACGATGAACTGGCTCCGATCGCGTCAAGGCTTGGCGGTTCTTCTCTTTCTTGTTGGTCTTTTCGTCGTTTTGCCGATCCCGGGCAGTCGAGGATTAAAAGATCAGTTGATCGAATCGCTCGAGCCGATCATTAAAACTTCTTCTTCTCTCGGGAACAAAGGCCGTCTTTTCTTCCGGAAACTTTTCGAGCTCGGTCGGCTCTCCGAAAGTTATTCCGACCTGACTTTTCAAGTTGCCAAGCTTGAGGCCGAAAAAGCTGAATTGGGCGATCTTAAAGCGGAGAACGACAATCTCAAAAAGACGCTCAAGCTTAAGGAACGGTCGAAAGCGGAGCTTGTTTTTGCCGAGGTTCTTGGCCGAGAACCACTGGCCTTGGCGGGCGATCTGATCATTGATCGGGGCAACGATCAGGGCCTGATTGCCGGTCAGCCGGTCTTCGCCGCCTCTGAAAAGAAGGAGAACTTGGCGGTCCTGATCGGTTTTATCAATCAGAGCGATTCAAAAACCAGTTCGGTGAGCTTGATCTCAAACAAACAAAATGTTCTTCAGGTAAAAATTCTCGAAACCAACGAGACCGGTGTCTTAAAGGGCGGCCTTTCCGGGTTGATTGTTGATAATTTGCCCGCGAGCAGCCAAGCTCAACCAAGTCAGACAATAGTCACCTCGGGGCTCTCTGATCGCTTGCCGGCCGGTCTTTACGTCGGCCAGGTCGAGGCCGTTCTTTCAAAGGAGAGCGACATTTTTAAGCGAGTCTCGGTTAAGGCGCCGATCAATTATTCCGAACTTCGTTATCTGGTGGTCGAGGTTGGTCAAAACTCTTCTTAATTTAAGCCAATGAGCGACAAAAGGACATTTTTTCTTTTGATTCTTACCCTTCTCGCTGTCTCGCTCGAACTCGGTTTTTTGCCGGCGCTTCTTTTCTCGTTCAGTCCGTCTCTGATTATCTCGTTCGGGACGGCGCTTGTTCTGATCGGAGAGCCCGGGCCGGCGCTGCTGGTTTTTGCCATTGGCGGCGCTTTTTTGGAGTTATTCTCGAGCCAGACGGCCGGCGTCTTGATTCTCGGCCTTATCGGTTATTATCTTTTATTGAAAGCGATGACCGACCGGCTGATTATTTTGCCCTTGAAACTCGAACCCTATCTCCTCTTGTCCGTCGGCTTTAGTCTTATTTTTTACTTGGCCTTTCAGCTTTTTCTCGATCAGCGATTGAGCCTGGCTCTGGTGGTCGTCGTTTTAATCAAAAGTTTTTTAACCGGTCTGGCCTCGACCCTTTTTCGACTTTTTGTCACAAATGTCGCTAATCGGCCGAAAGAGAGACCCGGTCTTTAAAAGATGAAGAAGATTGGTTTTCTGAAAAGATCGGTTGAGGAGCTTGAGTATCGTCATCGCTATGAGTCGAGCCCCCGGCTTGGTCAAGTTGACGATCTCGAGGAGGCTACCGAGGCGAGATCGGGGAACTTGATAATCTTTGCCAGCCTGTTGAGCCTCCTCTTCCTTTTCGGTCGGCTGCTCTTTCTTCAAGTAACCGAGGGAAGTCTCAATCGGACCTTGGCCGAAGGCAATCGGATTCAACTCAAAATTATTCAGGCGCCAAGGGGTCTCTTGCTTGATCGAAAGGGTGAGATTTTGGTCCGGAATGTCGCTCGATTTGCCCTGGTTGTCTATCCTTCCGATCTTCCGAGAGACGAGGCCGAAAGAGAGAAGCTCCTCGATCTTTTAGTCGAGCGGCTTAAACTTGATCGAGCAAAACTCGATGAGGCGTTCGCCCAAAACCGGCCGACCGTCGAGCCGGTATTTTTAGCCGAGGATATCTCTCGAGAAGAGGCTCTCGTTTTCGAAGAGGCGATATCGGGCCTGCCGGCGGTCTCGATCATCAAGCGACCGAGTCGGGACTATCCCGATATTCCCGGCAGCTCTCATCTCTTTGGCTATGTAAGCAAGATGAGCGAGGAGGACAGAGAAAAGTATCCCTCCTATCGTCTCTTTGATACTTTGGGACGAACCGGACTGGAGGCCGAATATGAGTCGCTTTTGCGCGGTCAAGATGGTCAGGAAGAGCTTGAGGTTGACGCCACCGGTCGTTTAATCAGGATTTTAAAGACGAGAGAGCCCCGACCGGGTGGCGATCTAAGGTTGACTATTGACAAGAAACTTCTTGAAATTGTTGGTCAGGAATTGGCAATCGGTCTTAAGTCGGCCGGTGTCGGTCAAGGGGCCGTCGTTGTGCTTGATCCTCGAGACGGCGGGGTCAGAGCCTTGGTTAGCCTGCCGAGTCTCGATGCCAATCAGTTAAGTCGGGGCTTAAGCCAAAGCGATTTCGAAAAGCTCCAAAATTCTGGCTATCCTTTTCTCAATCGAGCGATTGCCGGACTTTATCCGCCCGGCTCAACCGTCAAGCCGATAGTCGGATTGGCCGCCTTGAAGGAAGGGATTATCCGGCCGGAGACGACAATTTTTGACCGCGGCAAAATCACCGTCCGTTCGATTTACGATCCGGCGGTTAGCTTTGATTATTACGGCTATCAGCGATCGGGTCTCGGCCCGGTCAACCTTTATTCAGCGATCGCTCGATCCTCGGATATCTATTTTTACACGATTGGCGGTGGTTACGAAAGTCAGGCCGGTCTTGGGCCGGAAAAAATCTCGAGTTATTTCAGACTCTTTGGTTTTGGTCAACCGACGGGCATTGATCTGCCGGGAGAGAGGCCTGGTCTGGTGCCGGATCCAGAATGGAAAGAGAGAACTAAGGGTGAAAAATGGTTTCTTGGCAACACCTATCACCTTTCGATCGGCCAGGGCGACCTTCTGGTCACTCCTCTTCAACTGGCCCTTGCCGTGGCTTCGATCGCCAATGGCGGTCAAAAGTTGGAGCCGAGGTTGAGTCTTGACAGTCTCAAGCCGCCTCAACCGATCGCTGGTCTTCAAGTCGAGGAACTTATGGTCATCAAGCAGGCAATGCGCCAGACGGTGACTGAAGGGAGCGCTCGGCGGCTGGCTCGTCTGTCGGTTGAAGTCGCGGGCAAAACCGGCACGGCTGAATTTGGCGGCGGTGGCAAGACCCACGCCTGGATGACAACTTTTTGGCCCTATCGGGAGCCGGAGTTTGCGATGGCCATCCTCGTTGAAGCTGGTGGCGAGGGGGCAAGCGTCGCCGCGCCGATTGCCGAAAGCATCATCAGGCGTTACTCGCTCGAAGGCTCAAACTAGATTTGTCCGAACCGACTGACGTTGGAGTTTTCGGTAAAACCCTTTATGAGAGCTGATTTCTTACTTTTTCCTACCATTTTGTTAGTGGCTGGGGACGATTTTCCATAATGGACTTGACAGTTTGTGTTGGCCTGATAACATAAGCCTTTGAATTTCAGCGGAGTGTTAATGGCAAATCGAATGGTTTCAGATTTTATCTTAACCGAGGAAGGCCTTCAAAAGCTGAAAGATGAGCTTTTGAGTCTCAAAACCAGCCGAAGGAGGGAGATCGCCGAAAGAATTAAAGAGGCGACCGAGTTTGGCGATCTTTCGGAAAACGACGAGTATCGGGTGGCAAGAGAGGAACAGGCCTTTGTCGAAGGGCGGATTTCGGAACTTGAGTCAATTGTCCGTCACTCCAGGATTGTCAATCGCTTGGGGAGTTCTCGATCGGGTCGGGTGACAGTTGGCTCGAAGGTGACAGTTGATTGCGATGGTCAGGAAATTTATGAAATAGTCGGTCTCAACGAATCTGATCCCTCGAGCGGCAAGATCTCGGCCGACTCACCGATCGGTCGGGCTTTGATCGGCACAAAAGAGGGAGAGATTGTCAAAGTCCCGACACCGGCCGGCGAACTGGCCTACAAAATCGTCAAGATCCACTAAACCTAACGGCTTCTTGGTCAGCCCCGTTCTTGCTCTTCAATTTGAAAGGCCTTAGCTTGAAGGAATGGCCGAGAAAAAGCCTGATTTAAGGCGAACGAGACTAAAGAAGCTCCATCATCTTAGAGGCCTTGGTCTTGATCCATTTCCAAGCAAGGTCTCCCGTCAAGACCGGATTATCGAGGCGAAAGGCCAAAAATCCGGCTCGGTCTCGGTTGCCGGCCGACTAATGGCCCTTAGAACCCATGGCGGAGCGGCTTTTGGCGACTTGAGGGACGAGAGCGGCTTGATTCAGGTTCTTTTCAAAGAGGACAGGCTAAAGAACTATCGGCTCCTCGAAGATTTTGATATCGGCGATT
Organism: uncultured Candidatus Saccharibacteria bacterium; assembly: GCA_964372245.1. Classification (GTDB taxonomy): domain Bacteria; phylum Patescibacteriota; class UBA1384; order CAYJQE01; family CAYJQE01; genus CAYJQE01. The sequence continues at coordinate 10,508 of CAYJQE010000009.1, read as the reverse complement.
TTTTCTCGGTTAAGGGCGAACTCCTTACGACCAAGGCTGGCGAGTTGACGATCGAAGTTTCAGAGTTCTCTTTCCTTTCCAAGAGTCTTCGACCGTTGCCGGAAAAGTGGCACGGTCTAAGAAACGTCGAGGAGCGATATCGAAAACGTTACCTCGATCTTTTGATGAACGATGAGGTTAAGAACAGTTTCTTGATTCGGAGTCAGGCCGTGGCAACCATTCGGGCCTTTCTTGAGTCGGCCGGCTTTCTTGAGGTCGAGACCCCGATTCTCCAATCGATTGCCGGTGGTGCCAACGCTCGGCCGTTCAAAACTCGCTACAATGCCTACAAGACTGATGTTTTTCTTCGGGTCGCCCCCGAACTCTATCTCAAGCGGTTGATTGTCGGCGGCTTTGAAAAGGTTTTCGAGTTTGCCAGATGTTTTCGAAACGAAGGGGTTGACTTTGCCCACAATCCTGAGTTCACCAATCTTGAGTTTTATTGGGCTTACGCTGACTGGCAGATGATGATGGACTTTGTCGAAGAGTTGATTGTCGATCTCGCCAAGAAAACCCTCGGTCAGACCGAGCTGATTGCCGGAGGCGAAAAGATTTTGCTCAAAAGGCCCTTCGCTCGGAAAACTTTTAATCACCTGACCGCCGGCAAGAAAACGGACGCCGATTTCAAAACGGCGATCAAAATGATCAGAGAGCCAACTTTTGTGACCAACCATCCGGCCGAACTCTTGCCCTTGGCTAAAAAAGCCGATAGCCAGACCGTTGAGAGCTTTCAACTGATTGTCGGCGGCCTTGAGATCGTCAAAGCCTTTTCCGAATTAAACGACCCGATCGATCAGCGAGAGAGGTTTGAGGCGCAGGAAGAACTTCGAGACGAGGGCGATCTTGAGGCCCAGAGGACGGACGAAGATTTTATCGAGGCGCTTGAGTACGGCATGCCGCCGACAGCCGGTTGCGGCATTGGCATTGATCGTCTGGTGACGCTTCTGACCGGCTATCACACCCTGCGGGAGATCATCCTTTTCCCGTATATGAGACCCAGGGCTTAAACGAAAACTCTCTCTTTGATCAATGCCACTTTGATCATTACCAGGTTGCCATCAAAGGTCGGCCTTCCGATCCGATGGCAGCCAGAGTTTTGTCGGGGGATGAAGTCGCAGTCGTCCCTCATATGGTAGGCGGCTAGCCGCCTTGACTGCCCCGACGATTTTTGTCGGGGCAGTTGCTTTTTGCTAGGTTGGATCTTAGATGCTCGATATCGCTTTTGTGAGAGAGAACAAAGATCTGGTTCTTAAAAATAACCAACGGCGGGGTTTTGGGATTGATCTCGATCGTCTGCTTGATCTTGACGCGAAGCGGCGAGGTTTGATTTTGAGGCTTGATAATCTTCGAGCCGAGCGGAACCGACTCTCGAGGACTGGCGGAAGGGATAGTGATCGAGCGAGGGGTCGGGTGTTGAAACATGAGCTCGACGCGCTCGAGCAAAAACTTAAACCGGTGGCCGAAGAACTTTTTAATCTTCAAGCCGGACTGCCCAATCTCCTCGATCAAAATGTCCCAGATGGAAAAACCGAAGAAGAGAACAAGATAATCAAGACGGTGGGTTCGAAAAGAGCCTTTGATTTCGAGCCGAAAGATCATCTCGATCTCGGCCGGCGTCTTGATCTGATTGATATCGAGCGGGCGGCCAAGGTGGCTGGCGCGCGTTTCTATTACTTGAAGAATCAAGCCGTTAGGTTTCGGTTCGGTTTGATTAATTTGGCTTTTGAAAAGCTTGAGAATCAAGGCTTTATCCCGATTCTGACTCCTCATTTGGCCCGGGCCGAGACTCTTTTTGGCACCGGCTATCTGCCGTTTTTCCCTGACGAGCAGTTCAAGATCGAGGCGGAAGACCTTAACCTGATCGGGACCTCCGAGCAGACGATTGTCGGCTATCGTGCCGATGAAGAGCTGGCTTCAAAGGACTTGCCGCTCAAGTATGTCGGCTACTCGAGCTGTTTTCGGAAAGAGGCTGGCTCCTACGGCAAGGATCAGCGAGGCATCTTTCGGGTTCACGAGTTTGCCAAGGTCGAGATGATTGTCTTTACTAAACCAGCCGATTCAGCGGATTGGCACCAGAAAATCCTTAAGCTCGAAGAAGAGATTTTAGAGATCTTGGAAATTCCTTATCAAGTGGTTGAGGTTTGCGCCGGCGATCTTGGAGCGGCCGGGGCGAGGAAGTTTGATATTAATGGTTGGTTTCCGGGCCAGAATAAGTTTCGCGAGCTGACATCGAACACCAACTTGACCGATTTTCAAACCCGTCGGCTCAAGATTCGGATGAAAGACGAAGGGGGAACGAGCGGGGAGGCGATTCATCCCCACACCATCTCGGCGACAGCTGTCACCGATCGGCTTCTTCTGGCGATTCTTGAAAATCATCAGCAAAAAGACGGCTCGATCGAAATGCCAAAAGGCCTTGTCCCCTATCTTGGCTTTGAAAAAATTTCTCGATGAAACTGATTATCAAAGGTCGTCACCGACTCAATGTCCCGGTCGAGCTTCGACGCTATATCGAAGAAAAGGTCTCAAGGGCCCTGAAGCGGCGGCCCGAACCCTTGATTGTTGATGTTATGTTGGCCGACATCCGGGGCGAGAAAGGCGGGATTGATAAGGTAATCCATATCACCGTTTCGCTGCCCGGCCGGAAAAAGCCGATCTTTATTTCCGAGGTCGCCACCGATTTTTTCGAGGCGGTTGATCTCACCGAGAGTCGTCTTCGTCATCAGTTGGAAAAAGTATGGTCGAAGCAATCGTTTTTTCGCTCCCGCTCCCGTTTTAAGATCAGGGAACGATTTGGCCGAGCCTGCTTTGGTTTCAAGGCAGTTCGGGCCTCGGTCTGGAAAAGACTCAAAAGTTCAAAATAATCTCAAAACCCCACAAAAGGGGACCTCACAAAAGGGTCACAAAAGGGTCACAAAAGGGGTCAGGAGCCTTTTTTGCAAAAAACTTTTTTAACAGGGGGGAAAATAGGCTCCTGGTGGTTCTTTTTTCGACCAAAAAAAGGCTCCTGACCCCTTTTCGTC
>CAYJQE010000009.1:0-7346 GCA_964372245.1 uncultured Candidatus Saccharibacteria bacterium | reverse complement strand
CCCCTTTTCGTCAAAAAAAGGCTCCTGACCCCTTTTCGTCCTTTTCGTTGATGACCCCTTTTCGTTGACTTTTTTAGAGGCTGTGTTGACTTAGAATTGCCTGCCAAAGCTGGCGCGGTGGGGTGCATGTCGGAGGCGGACCTTTTGCGCGGTTGCCAAAGACATGGGTTTTGTAGGAAGCTCCGGCGCTAGACGGTCGTAGCTGGCGTTGTCATTCCACCGGTTGGGAAGAGCGCCCCATTTTTACGGGCCCTCTTTACTTTTCGGAGCCACTTTAAGGCCTCGATTTCTAGTCGAAATCTGCTAGATTGGCAGAGAGTTATGGCTTTTCAACTGCTTAAACGGTTGCCTCTTCTCGGTCGGGCCGATTTGGCCGGTTATCGGAAGAGAGTGGATCGGATCAATCAACTTGAACGAGAGTTTGAGTCACTGACCGACGATGGCCTGAAAATCAGAACCGATCAATTCAAAGAGAGAATAGTCGGCTTGCTCAATGAAAAAGATTTTTCGAATCTTAGCCAAGAATTGAAGAAAAAGGCGGTTGAGGAAGCTACCGACCTGATTTTGGAGGAAGCCTTCGCCGCCGTTCGGGAGGCAGCCAAACGGACCATCGGCCAACGTCACTTTGACGTTCAGTTGATCGGTGGTCTTGTCCTCCATCAGGGCAAGATTGCCGAGATGAAAACCGGTGAGGGCAAAACATTGGCGGCCACTCTCCCCCTCTATCTCAACGCTCTTTTGGGTCGGGGCGCTCATCTGGTTACTGTCAACGATTACCTGGCCAACCGAGACGCGGCTTGGATGGGGCCGATTTATCAGGCCCTCGGCCTGACGGTCTCCTCGATCAATCAACAGGGCAAATCTTTTATTTATGACGCCGAGAAGGATCAAGGTCGGGGCGATCAGGCGAAGTTTGATCCAGCCGATTTTTTAAAGCCGATCTCAAGAAGAGAGGCCTACCAAGCCGATATCACCTATGGCACGAACAACGAATTTGGCTTTGACTATCTTAGGGACAATATGGTCTTTGATCTTTCCCGAAAGGTTCAGCGCGAGCTCTCTTTCGCCATTGTTGACGAGGTCGACTCGATCTTGATTGACGAGGCCAGAACACCTCTTATTATCTCGGCGCCGACTCAAGAATCGGCCTCGCTCTACCAAAAATTTGCCTCAATTGCGGCCGGTCTTAAGATAGGAGCCGACTTTGTGATTGATGAAAAAGATCGAATAGTAACCTTGACTGATCGGGGCGTCAAAACAATCGAAGAGCTTTTGTCAGTCGAGAACGTTTATGACCCCGAGCACATTCTCCTCGTCCATCATATGGAGGAGGCCTTGAAGGCCGAGTATCTCTTTCAAAGAGATAAGGACTATATCGTCAGAGATTCGGAGATCGTCATCGTTGACGAATTTACCGGTCGGCTGATGAACGGTCGGCGTTATTCCGAGGGCCTCCACCAAGCGATCGAAGCCAAAGAAGGAGTGGAAATTCAGCGCGAGTCCGACACTCTGGCGACCATCTCGTTTCAGAATCTTTTTCGTCTCTATGAGAAGCTTTCCGGTATGACCGGAACGGCGAAAACCGAGGAGGAGGAGTTTTTTCGAATCTACGGTCTTGAGGCTTTAGTCGCGCCGACTCATCGGCCGATGGTTCGCAAGGACGAGTCGGATCGAATCTACAAGACCCGAGAAGCCAAATTGCGGGCGATCGTTGAAGACATCAAGGAAAGAAATCAAAAAGGTCAGCCGATCCTTGTTGGCACAATTTCGGTTGAACGGAACGAAGAGCTTTCACGTCTTTTAACCCAGGTCGGAGTTGAGCACGAGATTTTAAACGCTAAAAATCATGAACGGGAAGCTCAAATTATTGCCAAAGCCGGGGAGGTCTCGGCCGTAACGGTGGCGACCAATATGGCCGGTCGGGGAACTGACATCGTGCCCTCGAAGGAGGCGATAGAACTTGGCGGCCTCTATGTTCTCGGCACCGAGCGCCACGAATCTCGTCGGATTGACAACCAGCTGCGGGGTCGAACCGGTCGTCAAGGCGATCCCGGCGTTTCCCGGTTCTATGTCTCGATGGACGATGATCTGATGAGGATTTTTGGCGGCGAACGGTTAAAAACGATGATGGAACGACTCGGTCTTCCCGATGATCAGCCAATTGAGAATAGGCTCGTCTCAAAATCAATCGAGTCGGCTCAAAGGCGGGTCGAGGGTCACAACTTTGATATCAGAAAGCACCTGGTCGAATATGACGATGTCATCAATCGTCATCGTCAAGCGATTTATGGTCTTAGATCGAACTATCTCAAGCTTATCGGCCAGCGGTCGGTTGAAGATCTCAAGCTCGAGGTTCTTGAACTTTCAGGCCAGGTCGCTTCTTCGATCAGGTCTTACTCTTCGCCCGAAGAAGGGGCGATGAGATCAGAGCTCGAGGCGATTTTTGGCAAAGAGGGTCTCGATCTCTCTTCCGAGGAGGCTCTTCGAGATTCCATCAAAGATCTTTTCGAGAATCGCTTTTCGAGCTTCGGTGAAGCCAATTTTATCGAGATTTTCCGGGCAATCTTTTTGCAAACAATTGATAATTACTGGATAGAGCATCTCAACGCGATGCAGATTTTGCGCGAGGGCATTGGTCTTCGCGGCTATGGTCAGCGCGATCCGCTGGTTGAATATCGCCGGGAAGGTCGTGATCTCTTCGAGTCTCTTCTTCGAGCGATCAATCAAACGGCCATTCGAGGTTTTTTCCATGTCGAGATCAAAAAACCGTCCGAGCCGGTTGAGGGCCGAGTTGAAGTTCGAGACGAGGACAAGCTGAATTATCAGGGAGCGAATGAGACTTTGGCCGGCGGCGGTTTTGCCGAAGAGGAGGCCGATCTCGCCGGCTCTCGATCCGAGGGCTCCCGGTCTTCGCCCGACCAAGCGCCGGGGCGGACACCGGACGAGTCGGGGCTTCGAGTGACGACGACTGTCAGAAAGGCCCAAGCCGATTACCCTTTAAGATCGAGTCTCGAGGAAAGGGCGGAGGCCGCCGATTCGGTCAAAACCTTGATTGGTCGGAAGGTCGGTCGAAACGAACCCTGCCCCTGCGGCAGCGGCAAAAAGTTCAAAAAATGTCATGGCCGATAGATCGAGAGAGACTAAGCTTCTGAAAAAGTTCTAAAGGCTTTTGAAGTTTGAATTTCAGAGACCGATTGAAAAGTTGTCGGTTTTCTTGGCTGAAAAACGAGTATGATTGAAGTCGGCGATTACTTTCTTGGACAGTGTCGGGTTTTGGGTTTTATCATTTAAGGGAGATGGCAATGAATCAAAAAAATCTTGTCGCCGGCTTGATCGTGGTTGTCGCTCTAATAGCCGTTTTGTCTGTTAAGTCTGGAGCTTCAGACCAAACTGGCAGTCGGGCTCAAGACCAGTCGGCTGACAGGGAAGAGGACCGGGGCGAGACTCAAATTCAATCGCTCGGGGTCGCTGATGTTAAGCTTGGCGAGGGTCGGGAGGCGGAGGAAGGCGACCTTCTTTCGGTCCACTACACCGGCCGCCTGGAAGACGGGACAAAATTTGATTCATCCCTTGATCGGGGTCGGCCATTTGATTTTCCGCTTGGCGCCGGTTTTGTCATAAAGGGTTGGGATCAGGCCCTGGTTGGCATGAAAAAAGGCGGGATCAGAAAGTTTATTGTTCCACCCGAGCTTGGCTACGGCGATCAGGCGGTTTCAAACATTCCGGCCAACAGTCGGCTTATCTTTGAAGTTGAACTGATTGATATCAAATAGTCTTTGATGGTCTCTAAAGTCGCTCAACCGTCAGATAGTCTGGATGAAGCGCTCGACCGCCGGCTGACTGGTGGCGGGCTCAAGGCTCCTCTGGGAATCTGGGTCGGGTCGGGGTGGCTCCCCCGAGATCGGCTTTTGAAGGTTCGCCTTCCGGAGGTTAGCGCCCTCGATGATGAGGATGACCTGCCGACAATGTTGTAAGTCTCCATCGTCACCCTTTTCAAATGACCGGGAGTTGTGGCGGCTTGGTCGCCAATCCGGCCCCGTCTCGCGTCTCTGGGCTTTTGAAAAATCGTTGAGACTCGGCTGATCTTTTTAGGAGATCGCAGGAAAAATCATGCCCGCTTGGTCAATGACATATTGGACTCGTCAGCCCAGCCGGTGAGTTCTCAAGACCGGAAGAGTTCTTCCCCCGATCGGAACAGATCGGTTGTCGGTCTCTCAAATCAGAGCTAGATTTAAGAGAGTGAAGAGCGAGGCTCGAGGCTTTACCCTGATTGAGCTTTTAGTCGGTCTTTCGATCATCGGCTTGATCGCCGGTATCGGCTTGCCGGCCGTTTCGAGTTTTCGGGAAAAGGCTAGGATCAAGGCGGCAAAAAGCGACATTGAGCAATTTGTCGTTTCGGTTGAAGAGGCTCGGCTGTCGGAACGACGGGTTCTGAAGGATATCACGAAAAATGTTTGTACCGACTGCGGCTGCCAGCCGTCGGCCGGCGTTTCCGCCGGTAATATCAAAGCTTTGACAAAGAGCCATCAATGCCACACGAAATGGCAAACCAGCCTAAAAAACTTGAGTGAGGCGGCTTTTGGCGACCCGAGTCAACTTGACGGTCTGCTCTTTGACCCTTGGGGCAATCCTTACCTCCTCGATGAGAACGAATATGAAATCAACACCAATGTTAAACGGGACTGTCGAAGAGATCGGATAATGTCCGCCGGATCGGATGGGATCTGGTCTTTGTATGGCAGAAGTTCTGACGACATCACCCAAGAGATTCCGGTCTATACCGCTTTTTGCAAGGATAAGCCAAGCCGGTCCGACATTAGCTTAAACTGAGAGATGTTGCTGATCCGGCTGAAGACGGAAGATGGGCAGACGATCGCCGGCCTCTTTGAGAAAGCCGGCGGGAAGACAGTTTTACTGCTCCATATGATGCCGTCCAGAAAAGAGAGTTGGCGAGGGCTGGCTGAAAAACTCAACCAGGCCGGTTTTTCAACTTTGGCGATTGACTTCCGGGGTCATGGCGAGAGCCAGGGCGGACCCGAAGGCTACCTCTCTTTTTCAGACTTGGAGCATCAAGCGAAGATCAATGATCTTCGGGCGGCAGTCAAGTACTGCCAATCGACCGGAGCTCCGGTCGAGGCGATTGTCGGCGCATCGATCGGCGCCAATTTGGCAATCTTTTATGTCGCCGATCACTTGGAGATCCGATCGACGATCGCTCTGTCGGCCGGTCTTGATTATCACGGGGTCGGGACTCTCGAACCGGTCGGTCGGCTGACCGCCGATCAAAGACTCTTTCTCGTTGCTTCAACGGAAGATCAACTTTCAGGCCAGACGGCCGATGAGGTGGCAAGGACTCTTTTTCAGGCGGCAAAAAGGACCGAACGAAAGATCGAGATTTTGGACTCAAAGGCCCATGGGACCGATCTTTTCACCGCCGACCCGACTCTCGAGGATCGGTTGGTCAAATGGCTTCAAAAATGACTCGGGAGGCGGCCCTCTCCTTGGTCAGATCAATGACCTCGAATGAAAATCTGGTCAATCATATGCTCGCTGTCGAGGCGGTGATGGCTTTTTACGCCAAGCATTTTGATCAAGACGAAAACTCGTGGAGGCTGGCCGGTCTTTTGCATGACGCCGATTGGCAAAGTTATCCGGAGGATCACCCTCAAATAATCCTTCAGAAATTGAGAACGATCGTTTTGAACGACGACTCGCTCACGGCGATTATGGAAGCGATTAATGGTCACGGCGGCAAAGGTCAAATTTTAAGACGGTCGCTGATGGCGAAGGCCCTCTTCGCGGCAGACGAGCTGGCCGGTTTTATTATCGCCTGCGCCTTAGTCAGGCCGGGGAAGCTTGAGGATTTGAACGTAGGGTCGGTGAAGAAAAAACTCAAAGACAAGACCTTCGCTCGAAACATCAATCGCCGGGAGATCGAACAGGGGGCCGAAGAGATCGGGTTTAAGCTTGACGATCACATCGCCAACACAATCGAGGCTTTAAGGGGGGCGGCGGGAGAAATCGGTCTCTGATTGACAACTGGCAGACTTTTTTCTAGTCTTAAAAAACCTTGAATTGAAAAGAGGTGGTCTTAATGACGACCGCGAAGACGGAGCTGTTGACTGGAGAACAGACCAAAGAGCAGATCAGAGAAAAAGTCGTCTTGATCTTGCACGAGGAGCTCAACTGGGTCAGAGAAGGCGATCGCATCGTAAAAGATCTCGGAGTCAATAGCCGCGATATGTCGAGGATCGTTAGGCGGTGTGAAGCAGTTTTCGGCCTCACGATTCCCGGGGTTCAAGCCGAAGGGCTCTTAACGGTTGGCGATATGGTCGAATGTGTCGAACGTGTCGTAAGAAGTCTTCCAGTGGCGAGTCTTTGAACTGATTAGGTGGTGCGCAGAAGAGTGATTCTCGCCGCTTCTTTTTTTGCTAGCTTAAATCTATGCCAAAGATTGGCGCTCATGTTTCGGCCGCCGGTGGGATTGACAAAGCGCCCGATCGGGCGAAGGAGCTTGGGCTTGATTGTTTTCAACTCTTCGCTTCGCCGCCTCGTCAGTTCGTTGTTCCCGAGATAGCCAAAGAGCGAAAAGCCGATTTTAAGAAAAAGGTCGAGAAGCATAAACTTGGCCCAAATTTTTTTCACGCTATCTATCTTCTGAACTTTGCCTCGGAGAAGAAGTTTTTAGCCGAAAGCGCGATCAGGGCCGTTGGCGATTATCAAAAGATCGCGGCTGAAACTGGTGTCGCCGGGACGATTTTTCACACCGGCAGCCATCAAGGTCGAGGTTTTGAGGCCGTTTTTGATCAGATCGTGAAGGCTTTTAAGGAGATCTTAAAGGAGACGCCAGAGGGGCCACGGCTGATTATCGAGGGAGCGGCCGGCGCCGGCGGAGTGGTCGCCAAGTCGCTCGAGGAGATAGCCCTCCTGATTGATCGGGTCAACTCAAAGCGAATGGCGGTTTGTCTTGACACCGCCCATCTTTTCGCGTCCGGTGTTCCAATTCAGACCCAAGAGGGGCTCGAATCGCTGATCAAGGATTTCAAGCGGCTGATCGGTCTCGATATGCTGGTTGCCCTTCATCTTAACGACTCAAAAGCCGCCTTTTTGTCGAATAAGGATCGTCATGAGAATATCGGCGAGGGTGAAATTGGCGGCTTGGCGATTGGCCGAATCGTCAATCACCGAGCTTTCAGAGAGCTGCCGATGATTCTCGAAGTCCCGGGTTTCGATGGCCAGGGACCGGATAAAAAGAATGTCGAAATTGTCAGGCGGCTGATTGATTAACTAGTGTACAAGGTAACTAGGCATGCGACACTGGGTGCCCTTCCGGTGTTTTAAAATTA
>CAYJQE010000008.1:0-25810 GCA_964372245.1 uncultured Candidatus Saccharibacteria bacterium | reverse complement strand
GGTTCTTAAGAGCTCCGATCTGATTATCCCCTGTTTGATTTGAGCCTTTTCACCAGTTTGGTCGGTCAGACATTTGTGGGCGAGAGCTTTTTCAATTAGATCTTTTTGGCTGCCGGTCGGGATCTCTGGCTTTCGGCCAACCGGCCGACCGGCGCCGGACTCGACGATGGCGGCCGGGCCCGATCCGCCGCCAAAACGAGTCTCTTCGGTGTTTGCTCCGCCCTGACTTTGGCCGACCGGGTTGCCGTTGTCGCTCTCTTGTGGCTCTGACTGGCCGAAGTAGCCGATGGCGGCGGTGACCAGAAAGTAGAGGACGACAAGTATTAGCAGAATAAGGAGGGCCGGGACCCAGATCTCGGAGGTTGCCACTGCCGCCGCGCCACCGGCCGCCGCCGCTTCGCCAGCGGCCACTGCCGCTCCACCAGCCGCCGCGCCACCAGCCGCCGCGCCACCAGCTGCCGCGCCACCAGCCTCGGCTCCAATTCCGGCTCTGGTCCCGGCCTTGGCTCCAGCCTCTCCCGCCTTGGCCGCCTCTTTGCCGGCCATCTCTCCCGTCTTTTTGGTCGGTCTGGCCCGGTCGAATCTCTCTTTCAGATCCTTGGCCCGGTCGTACTTCTCTCTGGCTTGGTCGAGTTTATCCTTCAGGTTTTCCCGACCTTCATCTTCCTCTGGTCTCGGCCCTTCCCGCTCTTCGGTCTCACCTGATCCCGGGTCCTTTCGGCCGGCCATGGTCTCGGTCAGATCAATGCCTTGAGGTCTGATCGGCTTTAACTCCGGCTCCTCCTCAAACGGACTGTCCTTAATGGGTTCTTTCTCTTCTGGTGGCATCTTAGGCTCGGTTATTGATAACTGGCGGTATCCAAGAGGAGTTCATGGATCTTTTTCTGGCTGACGAAAAAGAGCCGTTTTTTATCGGAGGAGACGAGCGGTTGGCTGATTCGGCCGGCAATCGCCAGAGAGAGATAGACCTTTTCTTCAAAGTTTGAGAGGTTGACCGATTTTATCTCGTTTTTCGGACCGAGGATGAGGAGTTCGTTCTCGCCGACAAAGGTCGTCTCGAGTCCGATTCGGGCAAAAGTTTCAAGCGATCTCCGATTTTCGCCGTTTTGATCCATGACCTCGAGTTTTGAGAAGGGGTTGGGATCGGGCGAAGAGCGGTCGAGGCTGCTAAATAAAATCTTCTGGCTGTCCGGGCTAAAGACAGCTTCGAGGTGATTGCCGTCGGTTGTCAGCTGCTTCAGATCTTTTGAGAAAAGGTCGTAAAGAAAAACATTGTTTTGGGCCTGATCTTGAGTCCGGTTGACGAGTACTATCTTTTTGCCGTCCTTTGACCAGCTAATCGTCGGTTCGACGAAAAGATCGAACCGAGGCAATTGGCGAACGGCATTGTGGCCGAGCTTGTCGGAGATAATGAGCGATTTTTCGCCGGGCGGGTTGAAGAAGTAGGCCAACCTCTCGCCATCCGGGCTGAAGCTGATCGAGCTGATGCCAGTCGGCAGGGGTGTCTCGGTTTGAGAGAGGAGATCATAGCGGGCAAAGTCGTAGAGAGAGAAACGACGGCCGGTCTTTTCAAGAACCGCCAATCCTCGATCGGGTGAAAAGGTAATGTTTTTGAGTTCGGAAAGAACGCTTGGCGTGAGCCTAATCGCCCGCCTAAGATCGGAGAGCTCGGTCTCGGCTTCATCGGTGACCTCGGAGATTCGAAAAAAGGCCCGGCCTTGGTCGGAAAGATAGATCAAACTCCGGCGATCTTTGTCGTCGGTTAAAAACTCGACCTCATACGGGAGAATAATCTTGGCTTCCGGCAATCGTTTGAGGACTGGCGAGAGCTCAAGCTTCTGTCCGATCGAGAGGTCAAGCTCCTTGGCGAAGGCGATGAAGCCCGGACTCTCAACTCTCAAGACATGTTTGCCCGGTTTGGTTTTGAGATTGAAATTCGGCCGGGAAAGCGGTTCTCCGTCAAGAAAAACCTGACTTTCAGGCGGCGCCGGTTTGACCGTCAGTCGGGGGTGATAGAAGAAGAAAAAGAAGATCAAGACAAGAACGGCCAAGAAAAAGACCATAAGCCCGATCGTAAAAGATGTTTTGGTCATTTTTTACCAGTTTATCTCAATCCCAGTTCCGGAGATTGAAACGAAAGGCCGACTTTTCGGTCAACAAGAGACCTTTGCCCTCGGCTTGATCCAGGTCCAAAGCGATAATCGGCCGGTTATCGGGAGTTTTTTTCAAGAGCTGGTCTAGGCCTCCGTCAAGATCGAGCTTGACCAGCTTTTGTTCCTGGCCAATTATCAGACTCCGACCGTCCGGCAGCCAGTCAACAAGCGTTCGATTGAAAGCGATCTTGGTCTCGAGCGCCAGTTTTTCTCTCTCGATATCGAAAATAGAGAGTCGGTAGTCGTTGTCGTTCCTGTCAAATTTCCCAAAGGCGACAAATTTTTTATCCGGCGAGAGAATCGGACCAATGCCGAAATAATTTTTTAAGAGGTTTGCCTCGCCTCGTTCAAGATCGAGGCGGTAGAGATCGGCGCCGGAAAGCTCACTCGGCTCGCTGGTGAAGAGAATCTCTTGATTGCTAAGAGCGAGAATCTCAATCGGGAAATCTTCTTCGATCTTTGCCTGCTCTTTAAGATCGCCGGCCGGGCCGATTTTTACCAGCCGGCTGCCGCCATCTAGGCTCTCAACCTGGCCGATAACTGAACCATTTTCGAGAAAGTTTGCCGTCAGGATATTGAGAGCCAGTCTTTCGGCTTGATCCGACTCGGCCTTTACCCGCCAAATCTCGGTCTCGCCCTTCTCGGTCGAAGCTTCAATCAAAAGCTCCGAAGTCGTTTTGGAGCTCGAAATGGTGGCGGCTGACTTGAGTCTCTGATGGAAATTTATCTCCTTGACAGCCTTATTTTTTTGATCAATGATCGTCAATTTGCCTTTCTCGAACCGAAAAAGCTCTCCCTTTGGTCCGACCTGATTGGTTATTTGGCGGCTTTCGCCGACCGGTTTGTTCTCAACCTTAATTTCCGGCGAGAGGCGGCGGCCGAAGAGCCAGAGGCCCAGACCGATGAGGAGGAGAGTCAGGCCAACGACCAAAACTGTCTTTAGTCTTTGAGTCATAACTTGATCATAACCAATTAGCTCGAAGTCTTAACCCGACCGAAACCGATCAGGTTTGAATCGGTGATCCTGATCGTCCGGCGCTTGACGCAGTTCGAAGCGTTGCCATCAATTGTGTGGATGACACCGGTTTTTTCATCATAGGCGACGACGATTCCAATGTGTCCACAGGCTGTCCTTGAGCCGTTGCAGGCCCGGTGGCGAATAAAAATATCGCCGGGTTGAGGTTTGGCGGTTCGCTTGTCGTACCACTCGAACCGAGAGGGATTGCTTTGATAGTGATTCATAACCGATTTAGCGGCGCCGATGGTCGGGATTGAAACTCCCGACTCTTTGAGGACAAATGTCACGAAATAGGCGCACCAAGGGTAACTATTTTTTGCTCCGTTCTTGTAATCTCGGATTCTGGGACTGTCGTTTGAGTTGTTTGGCCTTTCGCACTCGCCAAGCTCTTTTGTCGCGTTCTCGACAATTCTTTTGGCGATTTCGCTTTGGGGAACTTGATCGGGTGGCGACGAAATCGGAGGTTCTTCCGTTTCCGGAGTCTCGTCAGTCGGCGGCTGATAGATCGTTCCCGGCTGGCCGCCGAAATTGGTGTTGTTCCCGAATCGGACGCCGATGTAGCTGAAAACAAAGCCGAAAAGACCGAGAGCGAACAGTAAAAGCACGACCGAGACGAGTCTGATCGTTTTCTTGACCAGCGGGTTTTGAAGAACTTGGCCGGCAACTTTCCCCCCCGGGCCGGTCTGCTCGAGAGCCTTGCCGGCGGCGTCGAGCGCCTGATCGGCTCTGTCTTTGGTTGGTTGATCCTCGACCACTTTTTGCCCCGTCTCGCCGCTCGCTCTTTAACCGACCGATTGAACGGCTGGTCGTTCTTCAGTCGGCCGATCCGCTTCCGGACGATCGACCTCGTTCATACGTTGTTCGAGAAGCTGTCTCGGGTCGGTGGTAATAATCTGGTCTTCGGTGTAGGAGGCGACGACCCTCATAAAGACATGGTTAAGACCGGCGAAAAAAAGTCCTTCGCCGATATCGGCCTGAAGAAGGAGCAATTTTTCGCCTTCGGTCAGAGAGAAGACCTCGGCCACCTTTTTGACCGAGGTCGGCGACTGCTTAAGAAGAATTTGAAGCGACGAGTTGGCAACGATCGCCCGGCCGTATTTGTTGTCGAGAAAATCCTCAATATCTTGGGAGATGACTGTCAGGCCGAGGTAATATTTCCGGGCTCTTTTCGCCAGACCGTAGAGAAATCGGGCCGATTGCTCGTATTGCATCAACCACCAAGCTTCGTCAACGACCATGACTCGCCGCTTCAAACCTTGCCTGATTTTTGTCCAGATGAAGTTTAAGATCATATACATCGCGGTTGGTTGAAGCTCCTCTTCGAGATTGCGGAGCGAAAAGGTGACAAGGCTTCGATTGAGATCAATGTTTGTCGGTTGATTGAAGAGCCCGGCGAAGGTTCCTTCGGTGAATTTCGAGAGACGCGAGGCGATCGACTCCGCCCCTCGAATGCTCTCCAAGATAGCGACAAAGTCGGAAAGAACCGGTGGTGGATTTTCATGGGTCTTCGGGTCGGCCGTGATGTCTCGGAGAGCGTAAGTTTCATAAAGAGCTCGGTCAATCAGCGCGTCTTCTTCGGCCGTCACCTTCCCCCCGATCATCAGAGCGATCAGGCCGTGAAGGCTGATAATTGCCGATCGGAGAACGTCCTGGCCCTGATCCTCGTCGAGGCTTGAGATCGGCAGATCGAAGGGATTGATCCTGAACTTTGAATTGAGCGAAATCTCAAGGTAGGCGCCGCCGACCGCTTCGGTCAACGGTCGGTACTCGTTCTCGGGGTCAATGACGATAATGTCGTCGCCAAACATCATCGCCCGGAGGGACTCGAGTTTTATGGTGTAGGATTTGCCGGCGCCTGATTTGGCGAAAACGACGGCGTTGGCGTTTTCAAGATTGAACCGGTCGTAGATGATGAGCGAGTTGTTGTGCTTATTGATGCCGTAGAGAACACCTTCGTTCGAGGAGAGGGTCGAGGAGGTAAAGGGAAAACTTGTCGAGGTGGCGCCGGTGTCGAGATTCCGAAGAACGTCAAGCTCGTCGGTCAAGAGGGGAAGAGTTGTCTGGAAGGCCTCGGATTGTTGAAAAAGGGCCGGCTTGGTATAGGTTAAAATCCCGCCCAGCGCTGATTCGAGCTGTCGGGTGATCAGATTCAACTCCTCGAGCGTGTCGGTGTAAATTGTGAAGTAAAGGCCGATTCGAAAGAGCCTTTCCTCGCCCCGCTGGAGCGTGTCTCTAAGCATCTCAATGTCGCCGATCGCCGTCTCAAGTTCGGGATCCCTGGCCAGGCCCTTTTCCCGCTCGATCGTGTAAGCCGACTCAAGCCGACCAATCTGGGTTCTAAGATTTTTCATCACGCCCGACGATTCGAGCGGGTGGATATAGATCGCGATGTCGGCCGTGATATCAAGATCGATAATCGGCGAGAGCCAGTTGGTGTTTAGGTAGCGGGGATAGGTGTAGACATAAAACCCCCGAACCAATTTGTTGTTGAGCTGAAGCCAGGAGGGGTGATTTTCGAAGGCGGCCGGGCTGATAATATCTTCGACCGAGGCCTTGCCCAGACTGATTAGTCGGCCGAGGTCCTCCTCTTCCTTGGTTTTTTGGTCCTTCTTCTTGAATGGCCACATCTTGTTTTAGCCCTCGGTCTCTTTATAGTCGGCTTTCTGAACGACCGCCGCCGTCAACTCTTCAGTTGGCGTCAGGTGTTCGTTGACGGCCAACTCTTGATTGTAGGAGAGGTAGAGCAGCTCGATCAACTCCTCGGAATCGAGCTGAATCGCTCGGACGCCAAGGCCGGCAAGGCCGGAGGCGATAATTTGAGTCCGTTCGGTCAGCTTTTCCTTTCCAATTCGGAACTGATCGTCAGTTAAGATCGAGGCCGGACGACCGGTCCTGAAAAGCCGACCAAAAAAGCCGACTTTTCGGAAACCGGACGAAAAGTATGGGACGACCGTGAAAAATCGCTTGTCCATAATATTCGCGAACTGGATCAGCTGCTCGATAAAGTTGGCGTAATCCTCGGTCTGGATCCGAAGGAGCTCGGAGGGCTGCCGGTCTTTTAGGCTTCTAAGTTCCTTGATATATCGGCCGAGGTCGAGTTTTCGGCTCTGGACGACAACCTCTATCGGGAAGGCCAGCGAGTTCAAAAAATTTTGGTATTGATAGACGATCGCGTTTTGCTCGTCTTCGTTCTTGAGCGCGAAGTTGACGGCCGAACAGAGGAGGATCGAGCGAAGAGAGCCGTCCTTCATCACAATCAGACCGTCGCGAATCTCGGCGAAAGTCAAAAGTTCTCTCGTAGCGTGAAACCTGACCCTTTTTTTAGCCACCTTCCCCCTTGAGGCCGATCACTTAAATTTGAAGCCTCTCTTCGCTTTTTTGCTGCTCAAAACCCGACCGGCAAGGTTTTTGCCATTAGCCTCCAGTTTACCTTGACGATCGGTCTCGTTCCAACCGCGAGCGTCGACGATTTCAGCCAGTTTTTCAAGCTCGCTCCGGGAGATTTTTTTCGGCGAGACTCGTGGCCCTTGCTCCTTTTCGACCGGATCTGGCCGGCTATTTTCTTTGATTGCCCGCTGCCAGAGTCGGCGTTTTGGCTCGAGCCAGTAGAGAACGGCCGAGGCCAGAAAGGCGGCGAATGGCCTCTCCTGGATCGTGAGACGGGCGAAGGCGAGCGCTATCAGGCTTGGCGGGACGAGGGCGAGGTAGATAAGATTTTGGCTGGTCGTCTCGGCGAGCGAGACATAGATTAGGTAGTCAACCATCCCGCCGATCATCAGATAGACGAACTGCTTGAGGGTGAACGGTCCGATGACCCGATCCTCGAGGTCAATATTTTGAGGGACTAAAAATCTCATCTACTTCATTCCGGTTGACCGATTGCCTTTTTGGTCGTCGAACTCGTCGGGTTGGAAATATAAAGCCGCGGCCGAATCGTCGGAATTAGGTCCGACCGGATCGCTTGGATTTTGTTTGGGTTCTTGATCGAGGGGCGAGCCTGGCCCTTCGGGCGAAGAGGGTGTTTCCGGCTCTGTCTTGGGGAGCGGGGCGATCAGGGCCTCGGCCTCTGGACCTATCTTCTTGACCTTGGTCTCTTGGGAAGCTTTGGGAAGGGAATCGGTTCCTCTGGCTGGACTGACGACAAGCGGTTCGGCCGGGCCAGCTAAGGTCGTCGTCTTGTCGTTTGGCGGCCGTTCTTGGATAACCTTGACCGACGCCACTTCTGCGGTTCTGTCTTGAGTCTTGGCGATCGCCGTCGGCCCGGGCCGGTTAGCTGTTGCCGGTCTTTCGGCGATGTCCAGTCCAGCTTGATCCGTTTGATCTGGGCGGTCGGGAGCTTGATCGGGAGAGGTGGGCGCCATCCCGACTCGAGCCTCGACGGTCGGAGCTGGAGCTTCAACCCGACTGGCTTGAGCCTCGACGGTCGGAGCTGGAGCTTCAGCCTGAATCGAACTGGCGATCTGGTTGACCGCCGACCAAAATGCCGACTCCAACTCCCTTGGGGGGCTGAAATTTGTCCCGATCGAGATGTTGTTCAGCTCTAGGTCTTGGGTTTTTGCCCTGTTCACCAAGTCGGTCGCCCGAAGCCCGATTTGTTTAACTGTCTTGTCGTTCAGGATTGTCTTCTTGCCCTGGGTCATCGCTTGGCGAGCGACCGCCTCTTCAAGCGTGATCGAAAGCGCCTCTTTAAAACCGATCTCCGTCGCCGAGAGTTCGGGGTTAGCCTTTTTGAGCTCAATCGCTTTTTTTGCCACGGCGATTCGGCGGGCAATATTATTTCCGGCGTTCTGTTTGAGATCTTCGATGAGCTCATTTTTGGCGGTAGAGTTATCCTCGTCCTTAAATGAGGCGACATTTTCGACTAGATAGTTAACATATTGCTCACGTTCTTGATTGGAAGCCAGCGCCTGATTTGGCCGGCCGGAATGGGATTCGAGTTTCTCGATGTGATCGAGCTGACCATCAAGATCCACATCCTCTCGATCGAAGTTCGGCAGGACGGTTTGAAGCTCCGCCAAATCGTCAAGCTTTCGGATTTTTTCCGTTCCAAGGGCGATGGTCGAAACCGAGTTGATCTTTCGAAGGTCTGAAATGTCGGCTCTTATTGACAAATCGAGTTTTGACTTATCTTCCGCGGTCAAATCTCCGGTCAGGCCGAAAAGCTCAACTTGGCTCGATTCGATTGGCTGATTGCCGACTCCGGCCCGG
Organism: uncultured Candidatus Saccharibacteria bacterium; assembly: GCA_964372245.1. Classification (GTDB taxonomy): domain Bacteria; phylum Patescibacteriota; class UBA1384; order CAYJQE01; family CAYJQE01; genus CAYJQE01. The sequence continues at coordinate 17,431 of CAYJQE010000008.1, read as the reverse complement.
CCAATTTTATCGGCCAGCGATTTTTTCTGCTCGGGAGTCAACCTCTCTAAGACGGAGCCTTCTTCCGGAGCGAGATACCGGCCGATAATCGCCTCTCGGCTCTGATCCATCGCCACCATCAGATCTCCATCCGAGCCGTTATAAGACACGCTCAACGCTAGGGAGAGTTGCCTGGCCGTTGTCGGTTTTAAAACCCCGACTTTTCGACTAAGCCGATCAAGATCGGTTTTTCCGGGATCAAGTTCAAGATTGAGTCTGGAGTTTTGACTAAGACTTGACAGAATCTTGTCCGGCGGCAGCCTCTCGTTGGTCCCCATCCCGCCGGAAAGTGGAGGCGAGGTGCCACCGCCACCGCTAGCGCCACTGCCACTGCCACCGCCACCGCTAGCGCCACCGCCACCGCCACTGCCACTGCCATCGCCACCGCCACCGCCATCGTCACCGCCATCGCCACCGCCACCGCCATCGCCACCGCCACCGCCAGCGCCATCGCCACTGCCATCGCCATCGCCACTGCCATCGCCATCAATGGCGCCTATCCTTTGAAGCCGTTGTCTCGCGATAACTTGGCCCCTCCCGGTTCGGGCGGCGATATTGTAAAGCGCTCTCAAGGTTGTTTGGGCGTTTATGATATCGCCGATGCTCCGGCGATGTTTTTTGGCGAAGGCGACATAGTCGGAAGGTTTGTACATCCTTCTCAACTCGTCAAGCTCTTCTCTATTAAATTTTCTCTCCCGCGGCTCCGCATACGGACCCCTCCCGTGGCTCTCAAAGAGCTTTGAAATGTCATCTACTTTGCCCAACTCGTCCGGGTCGGCGATCTGGGCTTTCCAGGAGTTGTCTTCTCTGGCGGCGGTGATTTCCGCCGCCGGGCCGCCAACCCGTTGATAAAGCCAGGATGATCGCGCGTCTCTGACTTTCAACTTTCGTGTCGCCTCCTCTCTGGTCTTAAGGGCCTCGTTGAGATAGGGTAGGGCGACAATCGAGTCTCTTACTCCTCCATAGCCTTTGGCCAGCTTCTCCCAAGCCCTGCCAGCCCGGTTTGGCTCCCGAATCGAGTTGCCTGCCGAGTCACTCTGGCCCGTATCTCTCGTCAGCCGTTGAGAGAGTAAAGCCTTTACCCGGGGAATCTCTCCAACTTTGCCGGCCAATTTCCCAAAGAGATTGCCCTTGCCAAGGGCTTGGTTAGTCAGAAAGCCGCTAGTCGTGAGAGCGCCTTTGCGACCTATTTCGGTCAAACCGCCAGCCTGTTTTTCCAAAAAGTTGACAAACTTAAAGGGTTGGGTGCCGGCCAGATAGACGAAGACCATGGCGATGATATAACTGACAAAGTTGCCGGGTTGGCCCGCCTCGACGAACTCTTGACCCGGCACACCGGCCAGCCAGAGGAGGAAGATGATGATCGGGTAGATGAATGTCCATTTCAAAAAATAGTTCCACCACTGCTTGGTATAGCCGGCGATGATCGGAATCGGCAGAGCTTGGGCGATAAAGGCGAGCGGAGCGGCGATGGTCAAGGCGAAGATGATGACGATTCTTGCCCAGAGGACGACGCCGACCAGAAACAAAAGGCCGAGGGCGATAAGCGAAAAAACGACTGTGACAGCAAAATTGACGACAGCGGCCAGTTGGTCGCTGACAAAATCTCCAAAAAACCTCTGCGCCCAATCGCCGGAAGCAAAGAGATCCGGCGTGGCGCCGGTCACGCCGATCGATTTAGCCAAATTTTCTGATAAGCTGCTTTCCTTGATATCGGCAAGATTGAACGAGGTGACGGCCAGGACATTCGAGATGTCGAGCAAAAACCGGATGATGGGCAGAGAAAAGTTGGCCAGAATTATCGAGACGACCAGAATTGGCAGGGCTCGCCGGACGCCGAATTGTTCGAGATTGAGATGGGCGATGTTGGCGATTCCGATGACCAAAAGGAGCAGAGCCACGACCGAGTTGGCGACCGCGAGAACTGTTTTCCAAGAGCTGACGATCCAGCAGGTGTTGCTCACTTGGCAGCTATCGGGCTGGAGCTCTTCCGAGAGGGTTGCCTTGGCGACCCGAAGGCCGAGCGCTTTTCGGATCAGAGAGGCCCCAAGAGATTCGCCGGCAGAAATTGAGGTCCGGCTTTGATCGGAGTTCAAGAGTGACACATCTCTTGTCCGCCCGGGTGGGAAATTTGTTCCGGCTGGCGTTGGCGGTTGAGGCGAGCCGCCGTTGGTCGGCGTCGGCGATGTGTTGCCCGGAGTAAAACCTCCTGAAGATCCAGGCGGTTGAGGTTGAGTGGGCTGGATTTCGGGCGAATCTATGGGAGTCTCGAATGGCGACTCGAGCGGCTCAAGCTTGGCGGCGTTGTTGATCCAGATTTTAAAGATAAAGTTGAAAGAGCCGGACAGCAGCTCTCCGACCCAACACTGAAGGTGGGCGATCGCTGTGGCGATCGGTCCCCGGCTTACGAAGCTGGCCAATCGACTAAGAAAGCTGGGGCTACAGACGCCGCTGCCGAAGCCCGACTGGTCGCCCGAGCCCTGCTGGCTGTCGCCCGAGGGTTGCTCGGGATTGTCTTTCGGGCCAGAGACATCAGGCGCTCTCGCTGGATCCTGGGGAATAGTGATCGTCACTTGATTGCTGAAGACATTCTCGGTGTTGTCAGACTGGCCAATTGAGACGCCAAAGACAGCCTCAACAGAATAATCGTATTGGCCAGGCGCTAAAGTCAGCCTCTCTCGGACGGTTTTTGGCCAGATCGCTCGATCATCTTTTCGGCCAACGCTCGAGAAGACAACCCGCTTTCCAGTTTGCGACGGGTTCTTCTGGACGATTGTCAGGCTAGTCAGATAGTACCGTATGTTGGATAAGAGCGATGGACTATATTTGATTTCAAACTGGAGGTCTAGCTGGTTCCCCACTTTGTCAGCCTTGGCCGAGAGGACGATATTGCTTTTATTCTGGCGATTAAAGCCATGGAAAGTAACGGTCAACGGTGGCCCAGCAACCCACTGCCTGTCTTTCAGAAAATCGCTACCATCTTTTGCGAAAAGCTCGTAGATTTCATAGTTGTGGGTGCCGGAGATGTCAGAATCGCCGTCGTTGACGTAGAAGCCTTCAGTCGGCAGCGTGAACTGGTTGCTTTTATCAATAGTCATCGTTTGGCCGTTTCGAACGATGGCGTAGGCCCCGAACATGCCTCGTTGAGCCGCTTGGAGAGTCGTCTCGACATGGTGATAGCCTTGAGGGGCTTGAGTCGCCGCCCCTTTCCACGAAACGACGATATTGAAACTGTCAAAAACGCCATATTGAGATAAGAAGGCGCTGGCCGGTCCGGCCGGTTTGTGGTTTGGGCGATTAACGACTGACAGACTGACGCCATCAACGGTGATCGACCGTCTAATGTCAGAGGTAGCTTCTTGGGCCAAAACGAGATTGCCGGACAAGAGCAGCGGCGCGACCAAGCTGACCAGGAGACCTGAAACGACAGCCCAAACAAACCCCTTGTAAAACAGCAAACCACCGGGCTTTTGTTTCTCCCTTCCGAGCTTAAGCCTCGATATCTGTCCTCCTTCTTGTCTCTTATATGTTGCCAGGCTGGCTTGCCGTGGTCAAGATTTTCGGTTAGTCTTCGATTGCCGGGTCTTTGTTTGGCGCCTTGAAATCGAACAAAAGAGGGTGTGGTTTTGATGAATCGGACGGCGGTTGGGTTTTTCGGTTTGCTGGTGTCTGTTTTGTTAGTGGTGGCGTTTGGCCGGTGGTACGACAGCAATCAACAAAATCGTTTGCCGGAGAATGGAACATCAGCCGGCGGCGATCCGACCTCTCAAGCCTCGGACGAGCCGCCGGCGGCGAGCGAGCCCGATTACTTCTCTTTGGTCCTCGATGACCAAGAGTGTTTTATGAGTGCCGAGAAATTTGGCTGGCTTCGGCAGGCGGCCTTTGTTGATTCGATTGAGCTTCTTGAGTCGCGGGATGGCAAAAAAATCAACTTTGTCGGGACCGACCGTCAGTCCGGCGAGTCGGTCGTTTTTCAGGAAGACGCGGTCTCAGAGCGGCCGGAAGGGAGGGTAGAGTCGCTCGACATTCTGGCTTTCCTTAAACAGGAAAGAGCGGTCGATCGGCGAGGGACGCCAATTGGAGCCTTCCGGGCGTTTCTGCAGGCGCTCGATCGCGGGGATTCGCAGCTGGCGCTCGAAGCCTTTGACGAAGACGGCTTTTATGTCGGTCATGTTTTTCATGACCGCGAGGCCTATGTCAGACAGGCTCTTGGGGGCGACAAAAGCAAGCGGATTCGCGTTGAGAGTCTGCTTCGTCTGACGAGAGACAGGGCCGAAATTCTCTACACCCATACCGATATATTTGCCAATGATCATCTTCAGGTTGTCAAGATGGTCAAAAGGGACGACCGGTGGCTGATTAAAAGCTGGGACGAGGCTAAGCGGCTGACGGCTTGGCCGGCCGACGAGCCGGATCCGGAACTTCAATCGCCGGAATCGGCCGTCAAGCGCATGACCAAGTCGCTCGACGACAACGATCGGCAAGGGTTCGAGAAATGTTTCGCCGGTGAAACGATCGGGTGGAACGGACAGGGTCCCCTATCGCCCCGTTTGTTTTTTGACCTCGCTTGGGCAGCGGCGCCGTTTCATCAGGGACGGTCGATCAGGCTCTCTTTTCGGAGCGTTTATCTTCAAAGCGACGAGATGGGCGAAGCTCTTGTCAAGGTCGGTTGGCGAACTCCATCTCGTCGTAATTTAGAGCATCTGTTCAAACTGATCCGCGATCAGTTTGGCAACTGGCGAATCGTGGCCTTGAACGCGAAGCCCTGATGGGGTTCGAAAGCCGCCCTCGATCCAAAAGAGGGCGGCTTCCAAGTTCAAGAACTTTTTTTCGACCGAAGCTTTGGCTAGGGTTGTTAGCTTCTCAAGCGGTTGTTTTTTCGAATCGGCCTTTCCCAAATCGTTAGATCGCGCTAGACTTTAAGGACCCTTTTGAGGAGGCGAATCCTTTGAAAATGAAGATTGAGTTTTTGATTTTGGTCATTTGTTTAGTAGTCGTTGGCTGTCAGAAAGCCAAAGTTAATCAGGCTCCGCCGGATGAGAAAAAACCGAGCTTCGGCCGGTCGGCCCTCAAGGCGAGCGAGCCGTCTTCCAAGCCGGATCAGGCCGAGCCCCTGACTGGATCGTCGCTCGACGATCTTAGGGACTTTGCCAATCCGAACGATCAGATCGAGCCGCCGGAGGAAGGATTGGATTTTGAGGAAAACGTCCGGCCGCCAAAAGACTGGAAGACGGAGAGTCGGAAGCTCTATAAAGACTCCTCCGCCTTTTGGGGCGAACTGGTGGGCTTTGAGCCGGGCGATCCGGGAGTTGAGACTCATAGCCTGGTGGCGAACGAAATTGATCTCAAGATAATGCAGGCCTTAAAAGCCGGGAAAAAACCGCCAAGACGAGTTGATTCAAGAATCGTGACCTTGATTAACTTCCTGATCAAAGATCACATTGTCGGTTGGTCAATGTATGACCGGTACGAGCGGCCCGATTTTAGCTCGATGGAACCCGGGCGGGGGGCTCACAATTTCGGCGCCGCTCTCGATGTCTATTGTTTCGACGGCGTGCCGATGGTCTGGCTTTCGAGTGAGGGGCCTGACTGGGAAAGAAAAAGGGCCAGCCAGACCGTGGCTAAGCTGTTCGAGGCCGTTTTTTCCTTGGCCGACTCGCCGCCCGAGAATGCGCCGGTCGGCTGGAGACTGCTTCCGCTTCAGATTTTTGTCTCGGATCAGGCCGACCTTTCGAGCATTCAGTCGGAGATTGACCGCCATTATAAGCCGATGGGCTCGCCCATGATCGGTGTTTTTCAGCTCGAGATGTTTGACGATCACGTCCATTTCGGGTTTTGACGCGCGAGGGAAAGCTCGGTTTTTGAACCGAGCCTTTCAATTTTCGCCGGCCGTTTGGGCTGCCTCAAGGGCGGCCTGACGATCTTTTAATGGTCGAGCCAAGTCTTTCTCGCCCAATCGTTCAAGGAGTCCGATCAGTCGGCTAAGGATCGGCCGGCTGATCGGATCAATGATTAGAGCCTGTTCGAACTGGTCTTTCGCCCGCTCGAGCCAGAGTTTTTCGTCTTGACTCCCGATCGCTTGATTGTTGGCGATTGAGAGGGCGAGCTCGGCCTTGAGGGAGAAAAAATCTCGAATCGTCGGCGCTCGTTCTTCAACCGATCGCTCGAGAACCAACCAACCGAGCAAGGGCTGATTTTTTTCGAGCAAAAGTCTTGCTTTGCTAACCTCTTGAAAGAGATTTTCTTCGCGCTCGAGAGCCTGAACGACCAAAGCTTCAACCTTTTCGGCCTCGACTTTCAGATTCGGATCAAGTTGGCTGTCGGTTTTAACCAGATTCAAGAAGAGAAGGAGCCGGTCGAGATCCTGATCGCTCTTTTTCAGGGCCTTCTGAAAACGTGCGATCCGTTCGTCAAAGGGTAGGAAAAGCTTGGCTTGGGCGATGAAATAGCCGGCCTCGACGGCTTTCGATCGCAAACCGAAGCCGACTCCTCGCTCGATTAACCGAGAGGCCTCCTTGGTTCTTGGCGAGCCGGCGAGGAGATAGCTAGCGACTGCTATCAGAGCGATAATCAGGCCGATCTTAAAAATGGCGATTTTTAATCGCATCCCGCTCTGGCTTCTCGCCGCGGTTTCATCCCGGTCTCCGATTTTTCTTTTTGACCCGACCGCCGCTCGTTCCTGATCGGCTCGGGAGGCCCTGGCTTGATGGCCAACCGGCGGCGATCAGGAGCGGCTCTTTGACCAGTCGCCGCCCTCTAAGCTCTTGCCAGATCGTCTCGGTCAGAGAGGGCATCAGAGGATGGAGGAGCTTGAGAACGGTCGTTAGCGAGACGAGGAGATTGTTTTCGGTCGAGCCTTTAAGTCGCTTTTCCGCGAGCTGTTTTTTGCTTGTCTCGAGATATTTCGGGGCAAAGTATTCAAAGGCAAAGCGATAAATTATCTCGGCCGCCAGATGAAATCGGCGGCTCTCGATCTCTCGGCCGATCCTCTGAACGGTTTTTTTCAGTCGCTCGTCAAGCTCTCTGTCGGTTTGAGTTTTCACCTCGATCTTCAGGCCTTTCGGCCGCAAACCGCTCTCCTCGAGGTTTATGAGAATGAATCTCGAGATATTCCAGATCTTGTTGGCGAAATTTCTCATGCCTCGAATCTTTTCTTCCGAGATGGCGACATCGCGGCCGATTCCCGCGCCAAAGACCAGGGCCAGCTTCAAGCCGTCGGCGCCAAACTGGTCAATCACCCCAAGCGGGTCGAGGACATTGCCGCGGCTTTTTGACATCTTCTGGCGATCTTTGTCCCGAACTAGACCGTGAAGATAGACTTCCCCAAAAGGGAATTGGCCTGTCAAATAGTGGCCGAGGATCATCATCCGTCCGACCCAGAAAAAAAGAATGTCGTAGCCGGTCTCCATCACCGAGCTTGGATAGAACTTATCAAAGAGACCGTGAACCTTGAGAGTGGCGACCGGCCAGAGACCGGAGGAAAACCAGGTGTCAAAGACGTCGGTCTCTCTTTTCAGCTTCTTCCCGTCGCAATTCGGGCAGGTTTTTGGCGTCTGGCCATCGGTGATAATCGGCGGACAGGCGGCCGTTTTGCCGCCAGTCGCCGAGCCCTTTTTTCCGACCGACCGACAATGCCAAATCGGAAGCGGGATGCCCCAAACGATCTGACGGGAGATATTCCAATCCCGAAGATTTTCGAAGAAATTTTTCAGAATCCCGATCTGGCGCCGGGGCAAAATCTTGACCCTTTTTAGCCCCAAAAGCCCTCTCTCCTTGAGTGATCGGCCGCCCGATCTCGGCCTTTTGTCAACGGCGATGTACCACTGGGCGAGACCGATCGGCTCGAGCGGCTGCCGACATTTATAGCAGACGCCGATTAAGTGGCGGTAATCTTGGTCAGTCTTCTCCAAAAGCCCGGCCTTCTCGAGATCTTCGACAACTCTTTCCCTCGCCTCGGAAACCTTGAGACCGCGATATTTTTCCGGCGACTGATCGGTCATCCGGCCAAATCGGTCTATGACCGGCGGCGTCTTTGCCAGCCGATGGCGCTCGGCCAGTTCGCTGTCGGCAAAATCATGATGGGGCGTGATTTTTACCGCCCCGGTTCCGAAGGTCGGGTCAACCGCTTGATCGGCGATAATCGGCAGCTCCCGATCGAGAAGTGGCAGTTTGGCCTTTTTCCCGACCAGTCGTCGGTATCTCTTGTCCGAAGGATGAACGGCGACGGCGACATCGCCAAACAGAGTCTCCGGTCGGGTGGTCGCGACCGTTAGCGGCCCGAACCGGATATAATAGAGAGGACTTTTACGCTCGAGCCGAAAAACTTCAAGATCGGAGAGGCCGGTTTGATGAACAACGCACCAATTGACGAGGCGGGAGCTTTGATAAACCAGACCGTCGTCGGCCAATCTCTTAAATGTTTGATAGACGATTTTGACGATTGGCTCGTCGAGGGTAAAGCTTAATTTTGACCAGTCGCAGGAGACGCCCAACCGCCTGATCTGGGCTTCAACGACTCGCCGATTCTTTTTCGTGAATTGCCAGATTTTTTTGTAGAGCGTTTTCGGTCTATTCTTGAAGTCGAATCGGCTTTGATCGGTCTTTTTGAGCTCTTTTTCGAAAACGACCTGGGTTTCGAAACCGGCGTGGTCAAGGCCGGGCAGGAGCAGAACGCTTTTTCCCCGCATCCGCTCAAATCGAACCATCAGATCGGAAAGGCCAAGGCCGAGAGCGTGGCCGATGTGAAGACTGCCGTTGGCGTTAGGCGGCGGCATGATGATCGAAAACGGTTGGCCTTTGTCGTTCGGCGAAAAAGCCTCGTTCTCTTGCCAGAGATCGTAAATTCGTTTCTCGTATCGCTTTGGATTATAGGTTTTCGACAACACCTTTTTAGCTCCTCAAAATCTGACCCAAGTTCGGTTTTTGGACTGGTTGGCGAGACCTCCCGCCTCTTTTCTCCAATCTAGCCGAAGGCGGGGAAAGATCTCAATCGGAAGTTCTTTAAGAACGGTTTTTCGCCCTTGATACCAGGCGGCGAGAGCGATCATCGCCGCGTTGTCGGTCGCCAGAGAGAGGCTTGGTTCGAGGTATTCGGTTGAAGGCAGGTTTGAGACCGCCCTTTTCATTCTTTGTCGCAAGAGCTTGTTGGCCGAGACGCCGCCGCCGATCAGGATTGTTCTTGGCCGATATTGCTCGGCCGATTTTATCGTTTTCCGAACGAGAGTCTCAACGATCGCCGCCTGAACCTCTCGAGCTATCGACGCTCTCAAGTTTTGCCGTTCGGTCTTTTTTAGGTCTCTGAAGAGATAGAGAACGGCGGTTTTTAGGCCGGAGAAAGAAAAATCGAAATCGCCGGAATCAATCATCGGTCTTTTGAAGACGATCGTCTTTTTCGTCTTCCGATCTTGCTTGTTGGCCTCCGACTTGAGAGCCAAGTTGGCGATCGCCGGGCCGCCCGGATAATCAAGATCGAGGATGGCCGCGATTTTGTCAAAGGCCTCGCCGGCCGCGTCGTCTCTTGTCTCGCCGATGATCCGGTAGTCGCCGTGGTCGGCCATCAGGGCCAGGAGGCTATGGCCGCCCGAGACGATCAAAGCGAGGAGAGGAAAGATTGGCCGGTTGAAGTTTTTCGGCCTTTTCTCGAAGGCGGCGTAGATATGGCCTTCGAGATGGTTGATGGCCGAGAGGGGCTTTTTTAGAATCCTTGAGAGACCGTAAGCGGTGTTGACGCCGACTAGCAGCGAACCGGCTAGACCGGGTCCGACCGTAACCGCCAGCCGATCGATCTTTTCGAGCTGACGGCGAAGATCTTTTTTCTCGGGAAAGGCCTGATCGAGAGCGGCTTCGAGCGTCGGCAGAATCTTGACCGACTGCTCTCTGGCCGCGATCTCGGGGACTACGCCGCCGGATCTCTTGTGAAGTTCGATCTGGGAATAGGTCTGATGGCCGAGAATTTTTGGTCTCTCCCGACCCGAGACGATGGCGACGCCAGTTTCGTCGCAGGAGCTCTCGATCGCCAAAATGGTCTCGTTCACAACTCTGAAAGCCTAGCTTAAAAAGTCGGGACTGTCATCGACTTCGGTTCGAATTCGGCCTTGGCCGCTCTCTTATCCTTGACCGAGGGCTCGCCGCTCGGCCGAGACGAGACCGGATTATCAAGTCTCGCCGTCTCAAAGATCGCTTGACCGAGATGAGGCCGAAAAAGAGGTCTTTGGCGCTCGGGCTGAACCGAGACTCTCTCCTCGAAGTCTCATTTTCAGCGGCGGTCATTTTCAGACCGATTGGTCGGAGCGGTCTGTCTATGGTTTTTTTGCTCCTAGAGGCTAAAATAGTCTTTAGATGCGAAGTCTTCTTCAGAACGAGAGTTGGGCCGAGTTCAAAAAGAGCGCCGGTTGGCAGTCGTTTCGTCTCAAGACCGGTCGGGGAATAATCGGCCTTTATCGTCATCTCGGTTTTGGCCGAAACTTTATCTACCTGCCGGAAATCTCTTCGAGTCAGCTTCGACTCAAGACCGAATCTCGGCCTTTCTTAAGAGAGCTTTTATTCGAGGCCAAGCGCCGAAGAGCGATTCTCGCTCGAGTCGAGTTTTTGATCGAGTTTTCCGGAGAGAGGGCCAATCTCTTGAGAGATCTCGGTTTGAAAAAAGCTCCGGTTGAGGTTCAGCCGGAGTGGCGAGTCTGGATAGATCTTAAAAAGTCGGAGCGTCAGCTCGAAAAAGATTTAAGGCCGAAAACCCGTTATAACCGGAACCTCGCCCGTCGTCACGGCGTCTTTCTTGACGAGGGGAGGGACGAGGCTCTCGAGGACTTTTATCGTCTTTACCGGTTAGCGGTCAGTCGCGGTCGGTTCACGGCTCGGGAAAAGGACTATTTTAAAACGATGCTTGGCGCTTTGCCGGAGGGGAGTCTCGCGATCTTTCTGGCGAAATACAAAGGTCAGGCGGTCGCTTCGGCCCTGATCGGTTTTTACGACACCGTTGCCTCTTACCTCTATGGCGGCTCCGATCATAACTTTCGCCATCTGATGGCGGCCGACCTTCTTCACTTTGAGATAATGCTCGCGGCCAAGAGAAGGGGTTTTAAGAGATACGATCTCTTGGCCGTCTCGCCCGAGGGGTGGCAAAATCACCGATATGGCGGCCTAAGACGGTTCAAAACCGGCTTCGGCGGCAGGGTCGTTCACCTTTTGGGGAGCTATGATTTCCCGATCGAGCCGATCTTCTCAAGCCTTTTTCGGATGGCGGACTGGTGGCGACGGCGATGAACTTAAAGACCCGCCTTAGAGCCTTCCTGCCGCCGGTTGCCATTTTGGGGTTTCAGTTCTTTCGGGGTTTTTTGGCGGCTTTGATCCACGGTTTTCCAGCTTCGAGGATGAGAGTTATCGGTGTTACCGGTACTAAGGGCAAGACAACGACAGCCCATCTCTTGGCTGACATTCTCGAGCGGGCCGGCGAAAAGGTTGGTCTGACCTCAACCGTCCGATTCCGAATCGGCGGTCGCGAGTTTCGGAATGAGACCAACCAGACCGTGGTTTCGCCCTTCAAGCTCCAATCGCTTCTGGCTCAAATGCGAAGATCCAAGACCGACTTCGCCGTGGTCGAGGTAACCTCCCACGGCATCGCTCAACATCGTCTGGTCGGCATTCCCTTCGAACTGGCGGTATTTACCAATCTCTCTCACGATCATCTCGATTATCATCGTTCATTCGCCGATTATCGAGAGACAAAAAGGCGACTCTTTCTCGGTCGTCGGGTCAGGGCGTCGGTTATCAATCGGGACGATAAAAACTGGACCGAGTTTTATCGGATCGGAAAGCCGACCCGCCTTCTTTATGGGCTAGAAGATCGTTCTCGGTCGAGGCAGGACAAAGAACCAAGGCCTGATGTCGTGGCCCGGAAAATCATCTCCCGACCGGACGGAACGACCTTTACCTTGGTTTCTCCGGTCGGTCAGGTTGTCATCGAGAGCAAGCTTTTTGGCGACTACAATGTTTCGAACAGTCTGGCGGCCGCGGCCGCGGCGATTGCCCTCTCGGTGCCACTCTCGAGTATTAAGCGCGGTCTCGAGACGACGACCGGCATTCCGGGTCGGCTTGAACCGATTAATCTTGGCCAAGAGTTCGCCGTTATCCTCGATTACGCTCACAATCCTGACAGCCTCGAGCAGGTTCTAAGGGTCGCGAAAGAGCGGACTCGGGGCAAGCTGATCTTGGTTTTTGGGGCGACCGGCGACAGGGACAAGACCAAACGACCGATCATGGGAGCGATCGCCGGAAAGTTGGCCGACCGAGTGGTGATCACCGACGAGGAGCCCTATTCCGAATCGCCGGCCGCCATCAGGGGCGAGATTATCGCCGGTCTGATTCGAGCTCGTCCAAAAAACCGGTCGGGCGAACAATCGGCCTCTCAACCGGGGGAAAATGACCGCTGGTTTGAAATCCCAAACCGCCGCGCCGGTCTCAAGAAAGGCCTGTCGCTCGCCGATCGGGGCGACCTGGTTTTGATCACCGGTATGGGCGACCAACGATTTATGACGGTTGCCGGTCGGAAAAGGGCTTGGAACGAGAGAAAGGTAGTCGAAGAGTTGATTCTTAATCGAAAAGGACGCTGAAACGTCGGTTTTCTTTGACAGGGGCGGCGAGACCAGTCGGTTGACAATTCAAGGCTCGGGGTTTTAGTCTCTCCCGATCCCGAAAAGTCCCACCTTGATCTGGCGATCACGGAGGCCGGTTTACGGTTGGAGACAGGGCGGTCTGTTCTTGGTGGTCGTGTCGCCGGTCGGCCGGGGAAAGATTATTCTCGCTTTTCGGTTTCTCAAAGGCTTTTTGTTAGATTAAAGGGATGAAAAGCCAAAAATCGAAGGCGATCCTCCTTTTGATTGACGGCAACAATCTGATTCATCGAGCCTACCACGCCTTTCCAAAGAACTTCTCTTCGCAGAAGACCGGTGAACAGACGAACGCCGTCTATGGTTTCTCGAGAGTTTTATTGACGATTATCCGAGAGTTCAAGCCTAGCTTTGTCGCCTGCGTCTTCGATCCGCCGGGTAAGACCTTCAGAGACGAGAAATACGCCGATTACAAAGCCACGCGGCCCAAGGCCGATCAGGCTCTCTATGATCAAATTCCTCGGGTCAAAGAGGTGGTGAGGAGTCTTGGCATCCCGATCTTTGAGGAAAAAGGTTTTGAGGCCGACGACGCTCTGGCGACGATTGTTTCCAAACTTAAAAAGGAGTTGGGCCGAAGACTTGACAAGATCCTGATCGCGACCAACGATCAAGACTCGTGGCAACTCATCAACCGGCGAGTCTCGATCGTCAGCCCCTTGGTTGGCCGCGATTCGAACCTTGAAGTTACGATCGAAGTTGTCAAAGAGCGGCTTGGCCTTGAACCCGGCCAGGTCGTTGACTACAAGGCCTTAAGAGGCGATCCGTCGGACAACATTCCCGGCGTGCCCGGGATTGGCTCGAAAACGGCGGCTCAACTGATAGGCCATTTCGGCTCGCTCGAAGGACTGTATCTCGCTCTCGAGTCGGGGCGAGTTGACGCCAAGCCGAGGATCGTCGGGCTTTTGAAGGACCACAAGGCCGAGGCTTTCTTTTCAAAGGAGCTGATCGAGTTTGAGAAAGATGTCCCTTTTTCAGTCTCGCTCGAGGAGTTTCAGCTTGGCCGATACGATCTTGAAAAAGCCGAGAGCCTCTTCAAAGAACTGGGCTTCAAATCGCTCGAAAAATTGCTGCCGAGGGTTTTGCCAAAAGCCGAGCAAACCCGGCTCTCGCTCTAATCAGCCCTTGACAAGCGGGGCCTTTTGGCCAGGCTGGCCAAAGATTTGAAAGCTTGAAAAGGAGGTGATTTGGTGGACCGAGTTTTAGTCGTGACTGATAACGCCTTGCTGGGCAAGAAGCTTGATCAGGAATTTTCAGATCAAGTAGAAGTTGTCTCTTGGGGTGATTACGCGATGAGTTATTACCCGATTACCACAGGAGGCCACCGAGACTCCCAGAAGGTAGTAGTTGATCCGGACGGCGCATCAAAGCAGGTAATAATGGCTGTTGCGCAAGTTTTTTGGCAGAACATGTCAGAGGCTGAACTGAAAGAACATGTCAGGTCGCTCTCTGGGCTGACTGACAGTCAGGCTGTCGAGCTGATTCGGAGCTTCATCGGCCAAGGTCGGCCTCGGGAGGAGGCTGAAGTCTAAAGCCGAGACCTCGTCTTCAGTTAATCGGAGCTGGAAGGCGCGGTGCGGCTCTCGTCATCGGCTCCCGACAACCATTGGTTGTCGTGAGCTTTTGTTTTAGGTTGAAGAAAGTGAATCAGAGGACGAACAAAGGCGTCAGATTGCCAAAGATTACCTCTCAAGCGATCGATAAAGCCGTCATCTCAGTTTTGCGAGCGATGGAAAAGCGGGGTATTTTGCTTGACCTTAAGAAGCTTAGCCGACTTGAGAAGGAGGTTGAGTCTGGTGTCAAAAAGTTACGAAAGAAGATTGTTGATCTCTCGGGACGCGATGACATCAATTTCGACTCGCCAAATCAGCTCCAGCGGCTCTTGTTTGATGATTTGAAGATCCCGACAAGGAGTATCAAAAAAACAAAAACCGGTTTTTCAACCAACTCCGAAGTTTTGTCAAAACTCTCTAAAGAATACCCGATCGCCGGTCTCTTGCTTGAATACCGAGAGCTTCAAAAATTGCTGAACACCTATCTTCGGCCACTCCCAAAAATGGTTGAATCCGACGGCCGGCTTCACACAACCTATGGACTCGAGACCTCAACCGGTCGGATCAGCTCGAAAAATCCCAATCTTCAGAATATCCCGATCCGGTCCGAACTGGGCAAAGCGATTCGTTCGGCCTTTATCGCTTCAAGGGGCAGGGTCTTGCTCAAGGCCGATTACTCTCAAATCGAGCTTAGGCTGGCGGCGACTCTTTCCGGTGATCGGGTGATGAATGAGGCATTTAGGACCGGCAAGGACATCCACGCCGCCACGGCGGCCGCTATTTTTCAAAAGCCGCTAGCCGAAGTAACCGAGGACGACCGGCGAGCGGCAAAAACCGTTAATTTCGGCGTTCTTTACGGTATGGGACCGCACGGCCTCTCGGTCGCGCTTTCGGTTCCTTTTGACGAGGCCAAGGATTATATCGAGAGTTATTTTTCAGTCCACAAGGACCTCAAGGATTATATCGAAGGAGCGACCAAAAGAGCGCGGAAAACCGGTCAGGTCGAAACCCTTTTTGGTCGGGTGAGAAAAATTGCCGAGCTCGATTCGCCGATTGGCTCGGTCAGACGAGCTGGCGAGCGAATGGCCGTCAATATGCCGATTCAAGGATTGGCGGCCGAGATTTTGAAACTGGCGATGATTGAGGTCGAGAAAAAACTTGGGAGCGAGGCGGCTCTCCTCTTGACCGTCCACGACGAGCTTCTTTTCGAGGTCGAAAAGGCCAAGGCCTTAAAGGTCGGAATGAAAGTCAAAGCCTTAATGGAGGGCGTCTTGAACCTGCCGATTCCGATCAGAATCCACCTCGCGCTTGGTCGGAACTGGGGCGAGATGGAGGAGCCGAAAATAATCCAAGATTTAAGATGAAAGAAGGCGAATTCGATTTAGATCGCCGACCGGTCTCAACCGGACGGGAGTTTTTTTCGACCCCGGTTTTCGAGCCCGCTTTTCGGCTCTTCGGTTTTCAAGTTTAACTTAAATACCCATGTCCTCTTTCTATCTTTCCGGCAACGATTTCTACCACCTCGAGAGAAAGCTTAAACGGTTCATCGAGGCCTTTTTTAAAGCAGGGGGCGGAGAGGGAGACATCAGTCGGCTCGAAGGCTCCGATTTGAAGGGCTTCGAACTCGAACAAGCTCTCTCGTCGAGCTCGCTCTTTTCGGCTCGGCGGCTCGTGATTCTTCGTTACCCCGAACGGGCCAAGGCCGAGTCGCTCAACCGCCTGATTGATCGGATTGTCAAGCCGCCGCCTAAGATCACGGTTTTTTTAGTCAGCCGATCTAGCGATCGCCGGTTGAGTTGGGTGAAAAGGATCGAAAAGTTGCCGACCGAACGATTCGATCTCCCGAAGAAAGAGCTCTGGCCGAGCTTTTATCAAAAAATGGCCTCAAGAGATTTTGGTCTCAAGCTCTCGCTCGATCTGGCCAAAGAGTTTTCCAGACGAGTTTCGGACAACACCCTCTTGGCCGCTCAAGAGCTTGAAAAAATTCGCTCTAGCGGCGAAGAAAATGTCCGATCGGAAACCATTGACCAACTGATCGCTCGACCGGCCGAAGAAGATATTTTTTCCTTTCTGGACGAGCTTTTATCGGGTGAGATCGCTCGGGCTTTCAGGCGGCTTAAAGGCGGTCTGCTTGAAAGTTTCCAGCCGGTTTTTTTGATCAGTCAGTTTCAGCGGATTGTCCGCTGGCTCTTCCTTCTCGAGGCGGCCGAGGCCTCAAAAAAACCGATCAACGATCTGGCCAGGGAGCTTAAAGTCAAGCCGTTCGCTCTTCAAAAAACCAAGAGCCTGCTTCGTCGCCTAAACGGTCGACAGCTTGAGAGGTTGGCCGACCGATTATTCTCCATTGACGTCAACCTGAAATCCGGCCGCCTGCCAGACGATCTTTTGCTCTCGCTGGTTATTTTTGATATCGTTAATCTTCTCGATAGCGGTAGGATGGAGTTGTAACCGATGAATCAAAATCAGTCTCAAGGTTTGATTAGCCTCTATGGTCGCAAGCTCGAGGCGCTGTTCTGGCTTCTCTTTTTGGTTTTAGCTCTGTCCTTGATTTTTGGACAAGGCGCCCGGGTCTTTTTAGAGGCTCCAACCTATTTTTGGTTGGTTGCCAGTCTCCCGCCCGCCCTCGGTCTTCTTCAAGAGGCGCGCCGGTTTAGGAGACAGAGGCGAAAACTGGCAAACGACGGGCCGATTTTAGAACGGCCACCCTCCAACCTTTCGCCGGCGATTGTCGGCCTGATCTTTGATCAACGATTAGGCGGCCGCGAGCTGGTGGCCGCCCTGATCGACCTGGCGACTCGGGGTTATCTCATGATAGTTGAAGGGCGGGGCGAGCTCCGATTTTTTCAGCGGCTTGAAAACAAGATCGAGCTTGACGAGATCGAAAAGCTTATCTGGCAGAGACTTTTTTCTCGAGCCGAAGATCAAAACCGGAATGTCAGATTGAAAATTTTTCCCCAGAGTCTGGCCGAACTTTATTTGAGCCTTGTTGACCTGGCTTCGAGCCGCGGTCTTATTGAATTGAGACCGAGAGTTCAGGTTTTTCGGTCGAAACTCTTCGGCCTCCTCCTTTTCTTTCTCGGCCTTTCCGGTCTTATTTTGCTCTCGGCCTTTCGTTTTTGGTTGCCCGGGCCGATCATTTTTTCAATCGGCCTGATGATCGCCGGTCTTATTCGGGTC
>CAYJQE010000007.1:0-27066 GCA_964372245.1 uncultured Candidatus Saccharibacteria bacterium | reverse complement strand
TAGTTTAACAAATTTCTTCGGCGGTCAAAAATTGCTTCAAGGCTCTAAAAACAGATAGAGTGTCAAGAGATATGGCTAGAGAGCTCAATCTTCGAATCGGCAGAATCGCGTTGAGAGAAAAACTGGCCGATCGCTATCTTTTTTCGAAAGCTGTCGAGGTTGATCGGGACCACCTGTTCTCGGTTGTCGAAATAAAGAAGCCCTGGTTTGAGGCTCAACAGATCGGACAGCTGATCGTTAGCACCTTCGAACAGACCTATCGGAGCCAGCCGGAAGACGATTCCCTCGATCGGTTTGAGTTTTCGTTGAGGCGAGTCAACGAATCTCTGGCTCTGGCCGAGCGGGAAGGGATCAACGGCTTCGCCGGTTATCTGGCGAGCGCTCTTGTTCTAATCAGCCGCGAGGGCAAAATCCACATCAGCCAAGCCGGCAATTCGCCGGTTTATCTCCTTCGCGGCGAGAAGGTCAACTCGGTCGATCAAAATGACGAGACCGACGGGGCCTTTAGCTCGATCACCTCGGGCGAATTGGCGATCAATGATCGTTTGGTTATCGCCAATCAGGAGCTCTTCAACTGGCTCTCGGTTGAGAACCTCGGGAAAATCCTCACCGGCAATTCGGTCAACACCGGAATCGGCGACTTGGGACGACTGCTTCAACGAGAACGGGCGAGAAAAATCAATGTCATCGTCATCGAAACAAGAGATCCCGAAGAGACCGAACATACCAACGACTCGCAAATTCAGGCACTAGTCTACCTCGATCAAAGAATCGAGAGCCGCCGGGCGAATAACGCGATGAAACAAATCATCGGCTCGAGCCAAGCTCTCGTCGAGGTCCTAAAACCGGTTTTTATGGCTCTTGGCCGATTCCTGTTAGCCTTTTACCGGAAGAGTAAGGGGAGAGTCAAAACTGACCTTCTGCCAGCCAGCGACCGATTGATAGACCAACTTCAAAAATCGGCTCGGCGTTTTAAAGCTGAAAACCAAGGCCTGATCGAGCTCTTAAGCCCTTCTCGTTTGAGCGGCAAGTTGGCTAACGGCCTTTCGAAGACCCGACCTTTCCAATCGCTCTACCATGTTCTTCGACCAGCTATCCGGCGATTCAAAATCGCTTTTCAGCCATTTGCCAGTCGTCGGAGAGCCAATCTGATCCACCTCAACGCCCTGACAGCGAGACGAGCCCGCTGGTTTTTGAGGCCCGGCAATCGCCGTTTTCTTAACATCTTGGGCGTAATTTTCCTGATCGTAATCAGCGTTCAAAACTTCCGCTTCAAGATGACCGACAAAAAGGTTGAACTTGAAGCCAGTCAGGTCGAGGCAATCGAGAGCTTGACCGACGATCTTTTTGTCTCTTTCGACCAAAATTTGAAGCTCAAGCGGCTGGACCAGGCAAAGGAGAGCCTGCTCGAGATTCTAACCGAAACCGACCCAGTTTCGAAGACCCAAGATCCTTCGATCATCGCCATACGCCAAAAGGCCGAGCGCGAACTCGATCAATTAACCCAGGCAGTTCGGTTCCGTTCGATCGAACCAAAGTTGAGCTTCAAGCAAAAAGACATTGAGAGCTTCGCTTTAGCCGATCGGGTTTTCTTTGGCAAGGATCAAGGCGGTCAGGAGCTTTTCGAGGTCTCTTCCGATTCGAACACAGCCCGAGTTTCGACCTCCCTGCCGGAAGACGAAGGCGAGATTAACCTTTTAGCGTCAGATCCTGACCAAGAACGACTTTTTCTCACGACTACCAAAAACTCGCTCTTCGAATTAACCGATCGGAAAGGGACTCTCAAAAAGCAGAGTGTCGGCCTGGCGGAAAATCAAAATCAGATTTTAGCCGGTCCCTCTATGGCCCTCTTTGGCGGCAATATCTATATCCTTGATCGAGACAATCGACAAATCATCAAATACCCAAAGGCCGGGGAAAACTTCGCCGACGGAGTCGAGTTTCTCGCCGAATCGGCCGAGAAGCCGGTTTTGCCAAGATCGCTGGCGATCGACGGCTCGGTCTACATTCTCGAGGACGACGGTCGGCTTTTAAGGTACAGCCGAGGCGAGCTTGATCGGGGCTTCGAATTGAAAGAGCTGCCAACTCCCTATGAACGAATTTTAAATCCCAAAAAGGTCGTAACCGATGGCGAGACTCCTTCAATCTATATCCTCGACGCCGGCTCGAGCGAGAAAAAGAATTTTGGCCCGCCAAGAGTGATCGAGTTCGACAAAAACGGCAGCTTTTTAAGGCAATTCATTATGCCGGATGATCTGACCACGGCCTCCGACCTGATCGTCAACCAGAAATCGAGAACGGCCTGGATTCTCAATCGGGGCGATATATACGAGATCGAGATCTGAACCGTCCGGAACCGGCCGAAAGGTTCCAAGCTTCGACCGGCCGATCATGAACTCAAGATTCAAAGACCGGTCGGAGCTACCAGATCTTTCCAGCCGGGCAAAAAGGGGAAAAATCTCGCGGAAAATAGCCGCGACTAAGGAGTTGCGGCCAAGGGAAAGAGCGATCAAGAGAAAAGGCCAAGCCGATCCTTGAAGACCGGCCGTCTGTGATCTGGCCTGAAAATCGAAAGGCCGGCTTAAGGGCTAGACGACCAGAACAAGGGACGACAAAGGTCAAAGAGAGCCCTATACTGAAAACCATGTCATTTCAGCTCAAGGCCCCATACCGCCCGGCCGGCGATCAGCCAAACGCGATCGAGACCCTTGAGGGAGGATTCCGAAAAGGCCTTAAAGATCAGGTCCTTTTGGGCGTTACCGGTTCCGGAAAGACCTTTGCGATCGCTAATCTCGTCGAGCGGATTCAAAGGCCAACCCTTGTCATCGCCCACAACAAGACGCTGGCGGCCCAGCTTCACAAAGAGTTTCAAACCTTCTTCCCGGACAACGCCGTCCACTACTTTGTCTCCTATTACGACTACTACCAGCCGGAAGCCTACCTGCCGGCCAGCGACACCTACATCGAAAAGGACGCCAAAATAAATCGGGAGATCGAGCGTTTAAGGAATGCCGCCACCCAAGCCCTCCTGACCCGAAACGATGTCTTGGTCATCGCCTCGGTTTCGGCCATCTACGGCCTCGGCAACCCAACGATCTATCAAAATCTCAGCCTCGAACTGGAAGTTGGCGACGAGATTCCGCGCCACACCCTTTTCTCCCGCTTTCTGGAGCTCCGATACGCGAGAAACGAGATCGCCTTTTTTCAATCGAATTTCCGAGTCTCGGGCGACACGATTGATATCTTCCCGACTTATAGTCAGACAGCCTTTAGGCTTGATTTTTTCGGCAATCGGTTAGAAAAGATCATCGAATTTGAACCGATCGCCGGCCGAATCGTCAATAAAGATCTCGTCCGGCTGACCATCCATCCCGCGACTCACTATTTAGCGCCGGTCGGCCTTTTAGAGACGGTGGTAAAAGAGATCAAGGCCGACTTGAAGATCAGGCTCAAGGAGCTTAAGGCCGGGAAGAAACTACTCGAGGTTGAACGATTGAACCAGCGGACAAATTACGACCTTGAGATGCTTCAGACAACCGGGATCGTCAACGGGATCGAAAATTATTCTCGCTATTTTGACCGGCGGAAACCGGGCGAGCCGCCGGCGACCCTACTCTCCTATTTCCCCAAGGACTATCTGCTGGTTATCGACGAATCACACCAGACAATTCCTCAAATTAGAGGCATGTATTTCGGCGATCGGTCAAGAAAGGAGTCTCTGGTCGAACACGGCTTCCGTCTGCCTTCCGCCTTTGACAACCGGCCGCTTAAATTCCCGGAATTTCAAGCTCGAATGCCGGAAACGATCTACACTTCGGCCACGCCCGGCCCTTTCGAGCTGACACGAATCAGAGATCAAAAATTAACGATTATCAAAAGCCATTCGAAAATCAAAGGCCGGGAAGTTAAGAACAAACCCCCGAAAAAAGAGCTCTCGGCTTTGGATCGCGGATCGTTATCCGGTCTGGTTGAGATGATCGTCCGGCCGACCGGACTTTTGGACCCGAAGGTCGAAGTTCGAAAAACCGCCGGCCAAATCGCGGATCTGATCGAAGAGATCACCGGCCGTGTCGCCAGAAGGGAGCGAGTTTTAGTCACCACCCTGACCAAAAGAATGGCCGAGGAGTTGACTGACCACCTGGCTGAAAAAGGGCTCAAGGTTGAGTATCTTCACTCGGATATCGAGACTCTTTCGCGAATCGACATCCTTCGTCAACTTCGACTCGGCGAGTTTGATATTCTAGTCGGCATCAACCTCTTGAGAGAGGGCCTTGATCTGCCCGAGGTCTCGCTGGTCGCGATTATGGACGCGGACAAAGAGGGCTTTTTGCGTTCGGAGACCGCTCTTGTCCAAACCTATGGTCGAGCCGCAAGGCACAAAAACGGTCAGATAATAATGTACGCCGATCGAGTCACCGGCTCGATGGCGCGGGCGATTGAGGAGACCGAGAGACGGCGTCGGATCCAGGCGCATTACAACTTGAAACATAAGATCAAGCCCCGATCGGCTAAAAGCCCGATTCCGGAGAGCGGAAAATCGGCTCGGCTAGAACTCGAAAAAAACCATCTGGTTTTGAGGTCGGACCTTACCGCCCTTCCGCCCGAAGAGAAAAGTCGCCTCATGGCGACGTTAAAAATCGAGATGGAGTTGGCGGCCAGAAACCTCGATTTTGAAAGGGCGGCCGTCATCAGAGACAAAATTGATCTCCTGAAACAGCTCGGCGCGAAAAAACGCTAAAGACCAAAGCTCTAAAGTCGGGACCAATTTCCTGCCAGGCTGAAAAGAAGCCGATCTCCCTCACCAAAGAGAGCCTGAAATCTTTGCTCAATTTTTTCCGATTGATCTCTTTTCATTACTTTACACTTTGAGTTCATAAAAAAATTCGAGGCCATCGCGTTCTTGTTATGAAGCCCTTGAAAGCCTTCGGCCGCTCACGAGACAAACAATCCACAAAAGAATGGCGCGCAAAGGGAACATACTTTTTCAGGCCGCGGCGGAAGGGGGCTGCCTATTTAGTTTGAAGCGGGTCGCGCTCCGATGAGAGACGAGTTGGTCATCGTCGCTAACTTGTCCGACACCGTCACAATCGTGTCTTGACGATCAACCCGCTTTCCTCAACCGGGAAAGCGCGGTCAGCCGGTCGCGAGCGCCGGCTCGCCTCTCGATTAAGCTTTGCGACTGGCGGTTCAAGGTCTCGTTCGGGGACTAAAAAGAACATTCGGCGTTTTGGTGAAAAGGCAACCCCTCCGCCAGCGGACGGAGCGCTACCTTAGCTCAAGGATTATTGGTAAAAAAAGTTCGAGCCTCGTTCAATAAGCTGGACAAAAAGCGGCCTAAAAAAGGAGATGAGGGTGGTAAGTTTCCCCCATAATGTCGGCGGCGCCAATCCTCTCTCTTGGTTTATCAAGTTTTTCGGGAAAGTCAACCCCGCCGCTTGACTCCCAAGCGTCAATCGGCGACAATGATCAGAGAGGGAGGATTTGTGGCCAAGAAGCCAGATAAAGAGCCCGACGAGGAGTCGCCAATCGAGGAT
This sequence comes from uncultured Candidatus Saccharibacteria bacterium, assembly GCA_964372245.1. GTDB lineage: Bacteria > Patescibacteriota > UBA1384 > CAYJQE01 > CAYJQE01 > CAYJQE01. The sequence goes on along the minus strand of CAYJQE010000007.1, from coordinate 21,532 downwards.
CAAGAGGTCCATCATCTCCAGATAATTGATCAGTACGGCAATGTCCCCTTGACTCTGACAATTATCATCAGTCGAAACCCAAACTATCTCAAAGATGTTCATTCGACAGTCAGAGGAGGCCGAATCACGCCAAAAGATGTGATCAACGCCCACCTCGCCCTCGAAGAGTTTAACGGCGATTTTAAAACTCTCTTCAAACGCTCGGGTCAAGGATAAGGTCAACTAATTCATAACAGCGATGGCCGATTTTAAGCTGGTCGCCAGCCGGAGACTGGTTTTGGGGAAAAGAGTCAAGCGATTGAGAGATCAAGGCCTTCTGCCGGCTGTTATTTACGGACCGGGCCGGGAAGCTCTGCCTCTCGAGATCAGAACCCAAGATTTCATAACCATCTACGACCGGGCCGGAACATCGAGCTTGGTCGATTTAAAGATTGACGATCTGCCGCCCGCCAAGGTTTTAATGCACGAGCCGGACCGAGACTCCCTGTCCGGCCGACCGATCCATGTCGATCTTTTTTCGGTCAAAATGACCGAAAAGATCAAGACCGAAATCCCGCTTCGCTTCATCGGCGTTTCCGAAGCGGTCGAGGGGCTGGATGGGACTTTGATCACCAATCTGACTGAACTCGAAGTCGAGTGCCTACCGACCGACTTGGCGCCGGAAATCGAGGTTGATCTTTCCAAACTCAAGACCTTCGACGATCAAATTTTGATTAGGGATATCGCTCTTCCAAAAGGGATTGAACTGACTGACAGCGACCCCGAGCTGGCGGTCGCGATTGTCAATCCGCCAAAAACCGATGAGGAGCTCGAGGCCGAACTGTCGGAACCGATCGAGGATGAGCCACCAGAAGTCGAGCTCTCCGAGAAACGAGGCAAAGAAGAAGATCTCGAGTCTTCAACCACGGCCGTTCCGAAAGAAACCGCCGATGAAGAAAGACCGGCCGAAACCGAGGCCAAGCTTAAACCCGAGGATTAGGAAGAGAGAGATCGCCCCGAATGCCCGAGATTGGCGGGTTGTCGCTTTAGAGAAAGACGACCGACTCAACAATTCGATCGAAATCTTCAGAAAAGTTGCTGGTCTTCGAATAACTCAAAAGGAAAACATAGTCGTTCGTCTCGAAGCTGAATCGCAAAAAGTGAGCTCTTCGGCCGGTTTCCGACGGTTCTTCTCCGACTAAAACTTTGCCCTCGACCGAACCGACCCTGACCGACTTTTCGGTCTCGACGACCACCGAGAAATTCTCGAAACTCAAACTTCCCGGGTTTTTATAAACCAAAAGCTCCGGCTTGCCGACTTGACTGGCGCTCCCAATCCCGATCTCAAGATAGTCTTCTTTTTTCGAGTCGGTTCGTTCGCCCAGGAATTGCCAATTTTCAGGCTTCTGAAAGGCCAAACCGAGCGTACGATTTGAAAAGCTCTTAAACTCCCGGCCAGTCAACTGGTCCGGGCGGTCCGATTCGATCAAGTTAATCGCCCCGCCCTCTTCAGTCTCGGTTTCGTCCCCGATCAAAGGCTCATCATTGGCCTCCCCGCCTCTACCGACCGACAGGTTCGATTCTTCCCGGGCCCGATTTGAGACCGCCTCTCGCTCGGGATTGATCTTTAAGGAAGTCGCCCCGTCTCGATCAATTAAAGCCGAAAGGCTCAAGATCACAACCAAAACAAAGACGACCAAAAGCGCCGACGATGGCCTGATTCGAGCAAAAAACTTTAACGCCATACCTTTACCTCGTCTCTTGAGATACTTGCCGAAAGACCGGCCGTTCGTCAAGTTGAGAGGCGATGTTTTGAAACTTCCTTAACCAGCGCCGCGATCTTGACTTCGCCCCGATTGCCGGCGCCCCGTTCTCGGAGACTGACGGTCTTTGCCTCTTCTTCCTTCTCGCCGATCACCAAAATATAAGGGACTTTTTGGAGCTCCCAATGCCTGATCTTCCAGCCGATCGTATTGTTGGAAAAGTCAGCCTCAACTCGAAAGCCAACCTCTTTCAACTTATCCGCGACCTTGTGGGAGTAATCCCTGACGCGATCGGAAACGTCCAAGACCACCACCTGAATAGGGGCTAACCAGAACGGCAGGCCGCCGTTAAAGTGTTCGAGCAAAATACCGATAAACCGCTCAAGCGAGCCAAGAATCGCTCGGTGAATGATGACCGGCCGATGCTCGCCCCCATCCTCGCCAACATAGGAGAGCGCGAATCGCTCTGGCAAGTTGTAGTCAACCTGACTCGTCCCAAGCTGCCACTCTCGACCCAAAGAGTCCTGAACCAAAAGATCAAGCTTCGGGCCATAAAAAGCCGCCTCGCCCTCGGCTCTCTCGCAGTCGAGGCCTCGCTCTCCGATCGCTTCCTCGATCGCTTTTTCGGCCGATTGCCAAACGCTGTCGGAACCAATATAATTGGCCTTTCCTTTGCCCCTAACGCCAAATCGAAACCGGTAATTCTCGAAATCGAAGACCTGAATAAGCTCTTCGATCAGACCGATAACCTCTAAAAAGACCGCTTTTATTTGATCCTCTCTGGCAAAAATGTGGCCGTCATCAACGGTGAAAGCTCGAACTCGGGTCAGGCCCAAAAGCTCGCCCGAACGCTCGTAACGAAAAGTCGCGCCGAACTCGGCCAACTTGATCGGCAATTCACGATAGCTTCTCGGCCGCTCGGCGTAGACCTGTATCGCGTGCGGGCAGTTCATCGGTCTAAGGACATATTGATTGCCTTCAAGCTTGATCGTCGGAAACATATCGTCTTTATATTTTTGATAATGGCCCGAGGTTTTATAAAGCTCGAGCGTCCCGATGTGGGGAGTTGAGATAATCTGGTAATTAAGACGCAAGAGTCTTGGCCGAAGAAGCTCTTCAATCAGGACATGGCGGATCGCCTCGCCCTTTGAATGCCAGAGCGGCAAGCCGGGACCAACCAGGGGCGAGATCGAGAAAAGATCCTGTTCTTTGCCAATTTTTCGATGATCCCGCTCGACCGCTTTTTCTTGATTTTCAAGATATGCCTGAAGCTCTTTTTTGGTCCTGAAAGCCAGACCGTAAACTCTGGTCATTTGGGGCCTTAACTCGTTGCCCCGCCAATAAGCGCCGGCCAGCCGAGTCAATTTAAAACTGTCGGCCGGAATCTCACCGGTTCTCGCGACATGGCCGCCTTTGCAAATGTCCCGAAAATCACCAATCTGGTAAATCTGAATCATCGAGGCCTCCTCTCCGGAGACGGCCCCTCTTTGGCCGCTCTCGATCTCAGCCAAAAGCTCAAGCTTGTAGTCTTGCCGATCTCTCAAAAGCTCTCGTCTAAGATCGTCGGTCGGCCAAAGTTTTCTTTCAATCGGCAGGTCTTTTTTGATCAACTCTTTGATCCGGGCTTCAAGTTTCGGCAGGTCGGCCTCGGAGAGAGACCGAGAGGAACCAGAAGCCGGCGGGATCGTTGACTCTGGAGGCGATTGAGCCGATTCGTCAGATCTGGCCTCTGCCGAGAGAAAATCAAAATCGTAATAGAAGCCATTCTCAATCGTCGGCCCGAGACCAAACTTGACCCCCGAACGATACTCCTTCACCGCCGCCGCTAAAAGATGGGCTAGCGAATGACGGATATCTTCAATCGAAGGCGATTTTTCCTTCTTCACGCTGCCTTCAGACTAGCAACAAAAAAAGCTCCGAGAAAGAGCTTTTTTCCCATCCCGATAAACAAACCCGAAAGCTCGCAAAGAGCCCTCGACAACGAGACTGCCCGATCCAGAGCAAAAACAGGCCGATAAAGAATAGATTTAGCCAGTTCGGTCTCTTCGGCTTTTAATAGGTTGTCCGACCGGCCCGACCTCTTTTGATCGGTTTTTCTTCCTCCGCCCTTAAGATCTCGATCAACTCTTTAACCAGCTCTTTTGGCTGCTTATTGAAAATAACCTTTCCCCTGCCCCGTTTGGCGACGGCCAAGATGTGATCAATCTCGTCCGAGATTCCACCGCTGCCAGTCAAAACTCCAACCGGCTTGTCGTCTTCGAAGGCGATCGTGAATTCGTTTAAGGTCCCGATCCGACCGGCGACAACAATCACCGCGTCAGCCGAGCGGGTCATCAAAAAATTCCGTCCGGCGTAGTCCATCCCGGTAAACATTATAAAATCGTAATATTCAAGGGGCAATTTATAGACCTTGGTATGCTCCTTTTTTGAGACCGCCGGCGAGAGCCCAACCGAAAAGCCACCGGCCGATTTTGCCCCTCGAGCCGCTTCATTCGGAATGCCAACCGTCGCGCCCGTCACCAAAACCGCCCCTTGTTTAACCACCTGTCGGCCAATCTCAAAGGCCATCTCCTTGGCTTCAACCGTCGTCCCGGCCGCCGAGCCAGAGACGGCGAGCTTATAACGAAGTTGTCGGCCCTCTTTTCTCGCGGTTGAATTGGTCATAAAGCCATGATAGCAAAAAAATCGGCGGCTGACTCAAAGATCTGATCCAACCGTTTTAAAATCACGATCATTGATTTTTTAGAAACGCGACCACGGCGTCGGCTCGCGCCATGGCCCTCCTCGGCCGACAAAAGGTTTTGAAGAGACCGCGAAGCCATCATCGCCTCGCCGAGTTTGGCGTCAAAAGCCCAAACGGCAAGCCGCACTCTAATTCCTCAATTTACAATTTGCTCACCAATCCTTTTTACTATGGACATTTTCGCTATGCCAAAGAAGTGCACGAAGGCAAACACGACCCAATCATCGCAAAGAAACTTTTTGACAAAGTGCAGGAAGTTTTGAAGCAGAGAGGGAAACCGAGGCATAAAACCAAAAATGAGCCGCAACCATTTTGCGGACTCCTCCATTGCTCTTGCGGCATGATGATAACTGGCGAATACAAGGTTAGGAGACAGAAGAATGGTAATACTCATGAATATATGTACTACCACTGCTCGCGTAAATCAAAAACTACCAAATGCAAAGAACCTTGTGTTCGCCAAGAAGTGTTAGACCGGCAAATTTCCTCTCTGCTGAAAAAAGTTTCTTTGCCGCAGGATTGGGCGGAGGAACTACAGACAATGTTGGAAAAAGACAAAAAAGAATCTGCCCAATCCTCCACCGCTTTTGTTCAGGAAGCTGGAGAGAGAATCCGCGCCATACAAACAAAGCTCCAGCGACTTCTGGACGGCTACTTGGAGCAGGATATTGAACGAGAAATCTATCGTGTTGAAAAAGCCAAACTTCTTTCCGAAAAGAAGTCATTGGAAGAACAAATCACCAAACTTGAACAAAAGCAGAAATGTTGGGTCGAACCGATGAAAAACTGGATAAATTACGCCCAAACGCTAGAAAAAATCGCAAGTGATAGCAATCTTTTTCTCAAAAAGGTTGCCGCCAAAGAAGTCTTTGGGTCGAACCTCTTTTTGCAAAGCCGCGAGGCGCGCGTCCGCGCGCCGAGCGGCAAGGATTCGTCGGAGCAAAATCAATGGGCGGCTCTGCGAGCTGCCCACGAAATGGCTTCCGAAAAACCGCGAAATCTGGTTTTGGTGGGCACTGCAGGGATTGAACCTACGGCCTCTTCCACGTCAAGGAAGCGCTCTACCACTGAGCTAAGTGCCCGCAAAAACCAGACGACCTGCCCTCTTGGCCGAATTCTAACAAAACCGCGCCAAAAAAACTAGGACGGGCAGAAAATCCTGCTCGCCCTAGCGCAGAAAGCCTCCTCTACCTGTTTATCTCCCTCGCCCATTGAGCGAGAGCGCCGTTTCGGTCGCTTAGCCTCATCTTCCTAAGCGCCCGATCGACAACCTGCCTGGCCCTTTCCGGAGTGAACCCCATCGCCTTCCCTATAGCCTCGTAAGTCCTCGGCTCTGAACCTTCAAGGCCAAAACGTTGAGTCAAGATCCTCCTTTCTCCTTTTGGCAATCTTGAGATTGCCAGATCAATGGCCTTGAGCCTAAAGTCTGCCATCCCCCATTCCGGCTCTATCCTCGACTCGGCAAGAAGGTCGCCGATTGGATTGGTGTCCGCCTCGCCGGCTGGAGAATCAAGCGAGGTCTGATCAGAAACATAGTTGATGGCTCTAAACCAGCGGATCTTTTCTTCGCTCAACCCCATCTTGTCCGCCAGTTCCGAGTCAGAGGGTTCTCGACCAAGATCTTGAGCCAACAGGGCGGATTTTTTCCCGAGAATCCTCAAGAAATCGGCCACATCGGTCGGCAGACGGACCTGACCCCGATTGGCCAGGGCTCTCAAGATCGCCTGAATCATCCACGGGATAATATAGGTCGAGAAGGCCGTACCCCGCTCCTCGTCAAACTCGGCAACCTTTCGCACCGCGGCGATAAAGGCCACCATCTGTAAATCTTCAAACCCGACAGCCGCCGAGACTGCCGACTTATAGGGAAGGGCCGCCTTGACGCAAAGCGGGAAATTCGCCTCCATTATGACGCCGGCCGCCTCGATCTCGCCGGCTTTCGCCCGTTCCAGCAAAGCCTTAAACTCCCCCGGCTTAAGTTTTCGACCTTTGATAAGACGACAATCGCCATTCTCCGAAAGATCTCTCGACACCAACTTCACCTCACTTTCAAGGAGCGGGAGCAACCCGAAATCAAAGCTCCTTTCAATCAAACCAGATTATCAGGAAGCTTTTAAGACGGCTAGCTTCCCGATACGATCACGGCGCGCGAAACAAAGATATCTCGCGATCTTAGTTGCTTAAAGATCGGCCGATTTTGACCCTTGAATTTTTGAAATCAACGACTATCTCTTGACCAGAATCAATCTTGCCGCCAATGATTTCGAACGAGAGCGGGTCGAGAATCTTTTTTTCGATCAATCTTTTAAGTGGCCGGGCGCCAAAGTCCGGGTCGAAACCGGCTTTCGCCAGATATCTTCTTAACCCTTCGCTAAAAACGACCTTGATCGCCTTTTCCCGCTCTAGGAGACGGGTCAGCCGGTCGAGTTGAATCTCGACAATGGCCCGAAGATCGTCTCGGGACAACTGACTAAAAACGACAACCTCGTCAATCCGGTTGATGAATTCTGGCCGGAAGTGGTTTTTAAGCTCGTCGAGAAGCCGGCTCGTCGTCTCCGGCCGCCTCGAGCCTTCATCGCCAAAACCCATTGCCTGTTTGGCCAACGTCTCCGTGCCAACATTCGAGGTCATAATGATGACGGTATTTCTGAACGAGACGACCCGGCCTTTGCCGTCGGTCAGCCGTCCGTCATCTAAAACTTGAAGCAACAGATTGAAAACTTGAGGATGAGCCTTCTCGATCTCATCGAGCAGGAGAACGCTATAGGGACGATGTCTGACCTGCTCGGTCAGTTGCCCGGCCTCGTCGTAGCCGATATAACCGGGCGGCGCGCCGATCAAGCGGGCGGCGGTATGACGCTCGGAAAACTCCGACATATCAACCCGGATCATCGCTCTTTCGTCATCGAAAAGAAATTCGGCCAAGGCTTTGGCCGTCTCGGTTTTGCCAACCCCGGTCGGGCCGAGAAAAATAAACGAGCCGATCGGCCTCGATTGATCGGCGAGGCCGGCTCTCGACCGCCTCAAAGCCGAAGCGATCGCTGAAATCGCCGGCTCTTGGCCAACGACTCGCTTTTTCAAGCCGCTCTCCATCTTGAGCAGCCTCGAAGCTTCAGATTCAAGCAGCCGGCCAGCTGGAATACCGGTCCAACGGGCGATAACCAAGGCGATGTCGTTTGACTCCACCTCCTCCTTGAGAAGCGGTTCCCCGATCGCTTTGATTTTTGATTGTTCGTCTGAAAGCTCGGTCTCGATCTTTGGAATCCGATCATACCTCAACTCCGCCACCGCTTCAAGCTCGCCGGCCCGCTCCTTTTGTTCGGCCTGACTCTTAGCCTGATCAAGCTGACTTCTTAAATCATGAATCCGGGAAATCGAGGCTTTTTCCTTTTGCCACTTTTCTTCAAGCTGGGAATATTCCAAAGACAATCTCTTGAGTTTCTCCTCTTTTTCCTTAACTAAATCCTTTTCGAGAGAATCGGATCGTTTCGCGGCCTCGATCTCGACCTTGAGACGAGTCAGTTGCCGAATCAAGATCTCGATCGGTTCAGGCATCGAATCAATCGCCATCCGAAGAGCGGCCGAGGCCTCGTCAATCAAATCAATCGCTTTGTCCGGTAAAAAACGGTCGGAAACATAGCGAGTTGAAAGGTTGGCCGCCGCCTCGATCGCAGCGTCGCCGATCCTGATTCCGTGGTGGAGCTCATATCTCTCTTTCAGACCTCGAAGGATATGAATCGTGTCCTCAAGACTCGGCTCCTCAACCTTGACCGGTTGAAATCGTCGCTCGAGAGCCGGATCTTTCTCGATAAAAAGGCGGTATTCGGCGGTCGTCGTCGCGCCAACCGCCCGAAGTTCCCCCCGAGCCAAAGCCGGTTTCAAAATATTGGCCGCGTCGATCGCTCCTTCGGCCTTGCCGGCGCCGACAAGGGTATGCAGCTCATCAAGGAATAGGATAAATTTGCCGCCAGCCTTTTTAATCTCATCAATCAGGGCTTTTAGCCGACCCTCAAACTGACCCCTGAAAGCCGCTCCAGCGACAATCGAGCTGATATCAATCTGGATCAGCTCTTTTGATTTTAGGCTTTCCGGCACCTCGCCCTTAACAATCCGCTGGGCCAGACCCTCAACAATCGCCGTCTTGCCAACGCCGGCTTCGCCAACCAGAACCGGATTATTTTTCGTTCGCCGCGATAAAATCTGAATGACCCTTCTGATCTCCTGATCGCGACCAATAACCGGATCAAGCAGACCGGCTCGCGCCCTCTCGGTCAAATTTTGTCCGAATTGGAAGAGAGCCGATTCTTGAAGACCGGTCTTAAGGCCTTGCGGTTCCTCAAAAGTTTGCATGAACAAAGTTTAGCTTCGCTTGATCTCTATTCTTTTCGACTTAGTTTGATCCGGCTCGGCTTTCGGCAAGATAATCGTCAAAACGCCATCCTGAAGATCGGCCTCGGCTTTTTCGGAAGCGATCTTTGTCGGCAAAGGAATTGTCCGGCTGAAGGCCGATTTCGAGGCTTCGCGGTAAAAGTAGTTCTTGGCCTTCTCGTCCTTCAACTCTTTCTGCTCGCCCGATACCGTCAAACTCTCATCCGAGGCCTCTATCGAGATCTCGGACTCTTTATAGCCCGGAACATGAACCTCGACCACAACCGATTTGTCAGTCTGCAAGACATTGGTCACCGGCATCGAACTAACCGGGGAGAGATGGCCGAAAAGGCCGCTTCGAAATAAGCGATTAAAATCCCGACTGGTATCCCTCATCATCTCAAAGGGATCGAAAACTGGCAGATTTCTCATTTTATCCTCCTCATTTAAGTTAATGATATTTTCCTTGGTAATAATCTTTTCCCCGCCTTCGTTGTTAGACCGCTCAAAAACTTCGTTGACCGGCACTTCGAAAAACTGAGCGATCGCAATCGCCAAGGGAAAGGAAGGCAAGCGCCGACCGGTCTCGATCGCTATCACCGATTGACGACTGACTCCAAGAAGCTTGGCCAGCTCTTCTTGGGTCAGCGCTCGTTGATGACGCAACATCCGGAGTCTTATGATTTGCGGTCTCACGCCTTAAATGTAATATATACCTTACATTCTGTCAAGTCCGTATTGAGCGAGCCGAGGCCAAAACTCGCCAAATCACAGAATCTCGGTGGCTTGATCGAGCTATATCAATAGGGTCAGAGCGGCGATCGTTCTGACCCTTGTCGAGGCTTAGCCAACATCTCTAAGCCAAGCCTCGTACTTTGGTTCAACCGTCGGCAACGACAACCCGATTCCGACCAGCCGCCTTGGCCCTGTAGGCGGCAGCGTCGGCCATGGCGATCAGTTCTCGATCATTGCTCCCGCTGACCCCGATGGTCGAAACCCCAATCGAAACCGTTATCCAAACGGGGGACTTTTCCTTGCCGAGGGAAAGTGGGCAGCGCTCGATCGCCCTCCGAAGCCGCTCGGCCGCTTCGGCGGCCGATGATTGACCGGCTTCCGATAGAATGGCCAAAAACTCATCGCCACCAGAATGACAAAGCACATCGAAACCGCCCCGAAAATGCTTGCCGAACTGATAGCATATTTCCTTCAATGCCCGGTCGCCGGCAAGATGACCAAACTGATCGTTGACCGCCTTAAGGTCATCGAGATCGATCGCTAAAACTGAAATCGGCCGGCTGGCCCGCGAGTGTCTGGCCACCATCGAGGGAAAAGTTTTGTCAATAAATCTGGCCGACCGTACCCCGTAGTCGCCAAATTTTGGATCGAGATCTAGGGACTCGAGGGCGCCGATCATTGACCAAGCATTAAAGAAAAGATTGACTTCAAAAAGACAAATTGTCAAGACAACCAATCGGACCAAACCGTCTCTTCTCGGCTCATGTCCGGCCAAGTGATCGCTGACGACTGAAAGGCCAGCCACTATTCCCAAAATCAACAACAAACCGGTCGAAATAATAATCTTCAATCGGTCGCCTCTCAACTCGAGACGGCGAGCCAAGAGTCGCCAAAAACCAGCCGACCCGCTCATCGGACAAACCCCCTTTCAAGGTTCTTCTAGAGAAATTAGCTAGAGAGTAACAGATTTGGTAGGCTAAAGTCAAGAGACAATATGGAAAAAAGCCACCTAAAAGCCCTTTCCGGTTACCGAGATATCGGTCCGGAACAGGCGAAAAAAAGACGGGAGATTTTGGAGATTCTGACCGGCATTTTCAGCCGATTTGACTTCCAGCCTCTGGAAACGCCAACCATAGAACGCGGTCAAGTCCTCGAAAGAAAGTATGGCGGGGAGGCCGACAAATTGATTCAGAAATTCAAGGACAAAGGCGGACGCGATGTCGCTCTTCGCTACGACTTGACCGTCCCGCTCGCCCGCTATCTTGCCTCGCATCAAACGGTCCTGCCTTTCAAACGTTACCAGATCGGTCAGGTCTTTCGGGCCGAAAAGCCCCAGGCCGGAAGATATCGAGAGTTTACCCAGTGCGATTTCGACACCGTCGGCGCGCCGCTCGGCCTGGCCGAGGTCGAATTGCTGAATCTCATCATTCTGGCATTTGAGGAGTTGATGATTCCGATCAATATCAAAATCAACGACCGCGCGATTTTGAACGAAGTCCTAAAGGTCATTGGGACGCCGCTGAAAAAACACCCAAAAATCCTCCAAGTTCTTGATAAGCGAGAGAAGATCGGTTCAAAAAAAACCGCCGTTGAACTCGAAAAAATCGGTCTTCTAGATGATCAGATCGAGTCTCTGATCGAGCTGGCCAAACTGGAAGACTCCGATTCGGCAATGGCCAAGGTCAAGGCGCTTCTCGGGAAAAACTCGCCCGCCAGTCAAGCCCTTCTTTCAACCCTCAAGCTAATCAGGCAGATCAGTCCCGATTGCCCGGTCGTCTTCGATTTTGGTCTGGCTCGGGGTTTTGACTATTACACCGGCCTAATCATTGAGGTCTTCTCTTCAAAATCACCCGCTTTTGGCAGTCTGGGAGCCGGCGGCCGCTATGACAATCTGATCAGTCAATATGTCGGGCGAGACTTGCCGGCCATCGGCTTTTCTTTCGGCCTCGACCGGATCGAGCAGCTCTTTGAGACAAAAACCGAGAGACCAAGGGTCTTGATCGCCCATTTTAAAGATCTCGAAACCGAACTCCTTTTAATCGCAAAACGTCTCCGAGAACAAAACATCAACACTAGTATATACTACCTCGCGAAGAGTCTTTCCGACCAACTTAGATACGCCAGCAAAAGAGGTTTCGATTATCTCGTCATCGCCGGACAAGACGAGATCGCCCAAGATCGAATCCGAGTCAAGAATATGAAATCCGGCAAAGAGGAACTGTTCGCGCTCGACGATTCAGAAAATCTCGCGTCTCTAATCAATAAGAAAAAATAGTATATACTACCTCGCTAAGAGTCCTAATTAGCTTCGACCCGCCAACAAAACAGGCTTCGACTGTCTCGTCATCGCCGGACAAGACGAGATCGAGAAACCGAATCGTCTTAAAATGATTCGCGATTCGGTCAAGGGATGGCGGTTGAGCCAGACAAATTGGAAGCTTGGCCGGTTTGTTAAATGGTGGATAGTATATACTATTTCACAAGCTCCTCTTCAATCAGAAAAGACTGTTTATCCCAGAAAGAAGCGGGCTTTTTGAATGAGACCGGACGACAAGAAACTGTAAACCAACCTAAAAAGTCTTGAATCGAGTCGATCGCTTTGACCAATTTTTTTTCATCATAATCGCTCCCTTTGAAGGAGGTTGGCGTTTATCGCCACCACAATGGTAGAGAGCGACATAAAGATGGCCGCCACCGCCGGTTGTAAAAATATCCCTTTGAAGGCAAGCGCCCCGGCCGCCAGCGGAATGGCGACAACATTGTAGCCCGCCGCCCAAAACAAATTTTCGATCATCTTTCTATAAGTCAGGCGGGAGAGTTTAATAATTTTTGAGATATCGCGAGGATCGTCTCGAACGAGAATAATGCCGGCTGACTCAACTGCGACATTCGTCCCGGCACCTATGGCGATTCCGAGATCGGCCTGAACCAAAGCGGGAGCGTCGTTCACCCCATCGCCTACCATCGCCACCTTTTGGCCTTTGGCCTGAAGCTCCTTGACCTTCTTCGACTTTTCTGCCGGCAAGACCTTGGCAAAATATTGATCAATGCCCAATTCCCCGGCAACCGACTCGGCGACATCAACGCTGTCTCCGGTGATCATGGCCACCTTGAGACCCAAATCTTCAAGCAGCTTGATCGCCTCCTTTGATTCGGTTCTGGTGACATCGGCGAGGGCGATCGCGCCAATCAAAAAATCTTTCCGGGCAACAAAAATGACCGTCTTTCCTCCAGACGAAAGTTCTTTGGCCGCTCGCTTCGCTTTCAGATCAAAGACCAAACCCAGATCAGACAAAAGTTCTTGGCTGCCGACGAAAAACTCCCTTCCTCGAATTTTCGCCTTCGCCCCTTTGCCAGCAACGCGCTGAAAATTTTCAGTCTTAAGAAGGGAGAGCCGCAGTTTTTTTGCCTCTTTGATGATCGCCCGAGCGATCGGGTGTTCCGATTGGCTCTCGATCGAAGCCGCGTATCGCAAAAGCTCCGCCTCTCCCCCCTTCCCAAAAGTCGCTATTTGATCGACGCCAAATTCGCCCTTTGTCAAGGTCCCGGTTTTATCAAAAAGGACAAGATCGATATTCCGGGCCGACTCGAGCGAGAGTCTCTCCTTGACGAGAAAACCGTTTTTCGCCGCTTTCGTGGTGGAAATCGAGGCGACTAAGGGAATGGCCAGACCGAGGGCGTGGGGACAAGCAATGACCAGAACCGCCACCATTCGCTCGAAGGCGAAGGCGGTTTCTCCGACCAAAAGCCAGCCGACCAGAGTCGTAGCGCCGGCCAAAATGGCGATAATCGTTAGATAATAGGCCGCTCGATCAGAGAGGATCTGCAAGCGCGACTTTGAACTTTGAGCCTCCGCGACGAGCCGGACAACGCCGGCCAAAAAAGTTTCGTCGCCAATTTTAGTCACCGTGATTCGGAGCGTCCCATCACCGTTGATTGTCCCGGCGATTACTTGGCTTCCGGGTTTTTTCGGCGCCAGTTTTGACTCACCGGTCACGATTGACTCGTTAAGGTCGGAGGCGCCATCGAGCACAATGCCATCGGTCGGCACTCTGCCACCCGGCTTGACCAAGACGAGGTCATTGACCTTAACCTCGTCAAGAGGCACCAATTCCGTCCCGTCGCTTCGGACGACCTCCGCCTGATCGGGCAGAAGCTTTGACAACTCCTTGAGGGCGCCTTGAGCCGCTCCGACCGACCGCATCTCAAGCCAATGGCCGAGAAGCATCACGGTAATCAATGTCGCCAGCTCCCAGAAAAGAGTCTTCTCACCGCCGGATAGGACAACAGCGAGGCTGTAAAGATAGGCAACCGATATCGCCAACGCGATTAGAGTCATCATGCCGGGCATCTTCGCCTTTAATTCCCTGATCGCCGAGCTGATAAAAATCAAGCCGCCATAAAAGAAAATAACCGACGAGAGAACGAGTGGCAGATAGGCCGACCCGGGAAAGATTGGGGCCTTGAATCGAAAGAGCTCCGACACGATATCGGAGTAAAGCAAGACCGGAATGGTGAGTAGGAGACTCAACCAAAATTTAAGCTTGAAGGCCAGAAGATCGTGGCCCATATGTTTATTGACATGCGGGCGCTTCATCGGTCCGACCGATTTTTTGACAGTCGGAACCAGGCCCATCCCGCACTCTGGACAGATGCCGGTTTTGACCCGCTGAACATTAGGATGCATCGGACAGGTAAAAACCGTTGCCTCCCCTCGAAGTTTCATTTTTTCTTTGTCAGCTTATAAACCGAAAGAATTTCGTTTATCGCCTTTGACTCGCGGCCCGACTTAACCTGTTCAATCAGATGGGTCGAGAGATGATTTTCCAAAATAAGGTCCTCAACCCCGGAGAGCGCGTTCTTAACCGCCAGCGATTGGTTAATAATATCAATGCAGTATTCCTCTCTTTCAACCATTTTTTGCAGGCCGCGAACTTGGCCCTCCAAAATTTTCAGTCGTCGCATCGCCCTCTTTTTTATCTCTCTGTCCACCGTTCAGCTATACCCCTAAGGGGTATTTGTTGTCAAGCGATCAGTCTTAACATTTCAGTAAGACAATCGCGTTGCCATTTCACATATTCCTCATGAGGCATACAATCGTCGTAGTGCGAATATCCTTTTTGCAAGCCAGCATTAGCCCATTTGCCGCCCCGACCATCTTTCAAGCCGTTTCCGGTGGAATTTTTGATGTTGTATGGTGGTGAAGTAATAACTAAATCAACCGAACCATCTGGCATTTGTTTCATCACCTCCAGCGCATCACCGCAGATTATTTTATTTAAAAATTTCTTTTTGAAATCGGTTTTAGTCATAGTTATTTGAGTAAGTCGTCAACTTCAACCTCCAGCGCTTTGGCAATTTTGATAAGCGTTTCTATGGTTGGGTTTTGATTTACGCCATTCTCAATTTTAACGATGGTATTCAATGATAAATCTGAAAGTCGGGCCACTTTTTCGAGGGAATAGCTCTTTTTATCCCGAAGCCGTTTTAAGTTATCCGCAATTTTGCTATTTGACGCCGTCATAGTCATTATATAATATTGTAGTATACAGAATATAATCTAAAGAGTTCGCTCTTTCTACTACAATGTTATCAAATTCAGAAATTTTAATCAAAGGGAGTTCCTATATCTTGCCCGCGCACTGGGCGGGTGGGGCAAGGGTAAGAAAAAAATGTAATCGCCGCCAAAATTCCGTCTGGCCAAACGAGGGCGGCTCGGCATTCCCCCCTTGAACCCCTTTTCGTCGCGCCCTCGCTTGGGAGTCCAATTTTTCGGCGGGCTAATTTACTTTTACTGTCCGGTCGTACGAAGGTTAACTTTTTCTTGCAAATTTCTAATCTCGTTTTTTAATTCAGAAATATTTTCCTTCAAATATTGTACCTCGATCTTCAAACCGCCTATTGGCTCTGCAATGTTATTAAGTTTGTAAGCCCAAACGCCGCCGAAAAATGCCAAAAGTCCTATAATCAACGATGTAAAAATCGGGATAAGATACTTTAGTATGTTAAATACGGCAGTTTTGGCATCGTTTTTTTCCTTTTCACTATCATAATATTTAATTCTGCTAATCTCAAAAGGAGTGGGGTTTCTTCCTTGGTCAATAATATCTTCTTCTGTTTCAGATATTATCTCTTGTCCCGCATCTTCTAATTCTTTCGTTTCTTTTGTTGTTTCTTCTTTTGGGGAACTAAAAAAACCCTCGCCTGTTTTTTGTGAAGTTTCTAACTCGTCATTTTTTATATTCTTTGTATCGGCCATAACTTATTTTGTTGTCCAACCCGCGATTAGTTTGCTTATGCTATCAGCCTTTTTAACCCCCTTATCTATGAAGTCGAGTACGTTTCTTTGGGTAGTATGCGGGGAAAACTCCTTGCGGAAATAATCAATGTCAACATAGATACCGACTTTTGGTAACTCTTTATCGTCATCAACAACAAATTCTTTGGATTGATCTTTTTCCATTGGACCTGTAACCACATTGAAAAAATCCTCGCCAACAGCAAAATTCAACGGGAAACCTGTGTCAATGAGATCGCCGTCAAATTTCTTTAGATCATCTTCAGATAAAGCGAGGAACTTTTTCTGGTACTTATCAAAAGCACTCTTAAAGTCTTTTGTCTAAATTAAGTAAGTAGAACGGATACCTACACGAGTAATCTTGCCCGATGGAAAATGCGTCCATGCAGATCGTATAAATTCTTTTGCTTTCTCTACAAAAAATTCTTGGGTATTTGGATAATTCGCAAATAACCCCAAGTTTCTAAAACTAATGAAAGCCCCAATGTTTTCTTGCTCTTTACTGGAAAAATCTATGCGATTAGATGATATCTGCCATCGGTCAAAAATTGCCCCGGAGAGTAACTCGGCAACTTCACCTAATCTATCCAAAAAGCGGGAGTTGGGCTTATAACGAATTTCTATAAGATGTTTTGAGATTTTTTTACTCATGTCGCTAGCTAAAATTGTATTTTAATAAATCTAAATTACTTGAAGTCTCATTTGTGCGTTCTTGTTTTCAATCGTTTTGAATAGGTCTGGTTTATCGTTTAGTTCTTTTAGTCTTCTTTCCGATATTTTTACATATTTCTCGTTAGTATCAATTCCAATATAATTTTTCCCGAGTTTTTTCGCCGCAACAGCGGTTGTTCCGCTTCCAATAAACGGGTCAAGGATAATTGCGTTTTTTTCAAAAGCGGAAAGCTTAATCAGATACTCACAGATAGCCAACGGCTTAACAGTTTTGTGGTCGTTATATTCTCCTTTTTCTTTTTTCGTTGGTTTGGGCAGTAGAAATGCTTTATCTATCAATTCGTTAATACTATCTATCGTAAAAACATTTGCCGGATACATATTATCGCCAATCCGCACATTGGTATTGAATAAACCGACTCCGTGTTTGAGCATATTGTTTAAGTAGGTCTGGTCGGCCGGTTTTTGAGCCATTGCGATTGGCTCAAAACAAGATTTTATTTGTGGGGTTTTCCAGCCATTTAATTTTTCTCTAATTTTTTCTTTTGCTTTTTCGTCTATATCCATTTTTCTAATGAAATGGTCAACGCCCATTGCTTTGGCTTGGTTTTGGGTATAAAGCCACATAAAAGCGTCTCTGATTTCAAAACCGGCATCATCTATCGCGGAAGCCATTCGGTGATATAACCGAGGGCTTGAAAAGGAAAAGAAAAATCCGCCCGGTTTCAGAATTCTGAAAATCTCTTTTGAAATATCTAAGTACCAAGCATAAAATCTTTTGCCCTGCTCTCTATCAAACTTCATTCCTGCGGGCAAAGATTTTATGGTGTATTGATTATTTTGATTGGAAACTTCCTCGTGATTCCAGTTATTGTCTAATTTATCCAAGAAGTAAGGGGGGTCGGTTAAAACGACATCAATAGAGTTTTCCTCTATTTGAGGAAGCAATTTTAATACGTCGGCACAAATAATTTTATTGATGTATTTGCTGTTTTTCATAGATTACTTTTTGAAAGGATTTTCTCCGTTGAATTCTTTGTAGAGTATCCAGTATATTTTCTCCATTACTTCCTTGTCAAAATTTCTAACGAAATTTGCGTCCGCCAGTTTTATAACTCTGCCTTTGTCATCATAAACGCATCTGTTCCTGTCGCCTCTATTGCATTTTTGACACTGCGGGATAATGTTTCCGGCAACAAGCGGTTCATTGGGGTCCATATGCGCTTTCTGTAAAATAGTTTTTGTGCCGGGCCAATGAAAATGCGGCTTACCTTCTTGTGATCCACAGGTTGCGCAACGATAATTATATTTCTCTTTAATCTTTCTCCAGTCGCCAGTTTCTGATATGCGATGACCTTTCTTAAATCCAGGGTATGGCTGTTCTAATGAGTAGAGCTGATAAGAGCCACGTTTTATATTGAGGACGATATTATCTCTACCGCCCGCAACAATCCACCAGCCAGCCTGCCTGCGCGCCTAAATGTCTTGCTTGCTGAACGTCGTTTGTATCTGGATAAAAACTTCTTACAAACTTGGTTAATTCTTCTTTGGAAACGATCCTTGTTTTAGGATAGTCGTAAGCAAGATACACCAAAACTAAAGCATCTTTTGGAAAATTACCTTGAGAGTCATAAAGTTTTGGCAACTTAACACCGAATTGTTTGAGATACTTTTCGTGATACTCACGAATAGTTTTGTAAATACTCTCTATTGATTTTTTATTAAGAATAAGGTGATCTAACATAAATTTATTTGATTAAATCCTCTATTGACACGTTTAACGCTTTAGCGATTTTTGCCATTGTTTGAACGCTTGGCTTATTGACCGCGCCGCTTTCAACTTTCATCAATGTAGTATATTTAATATCTGCTTTTTTGGCTAAATCGTCTTGGGTTAGACCAAGTTTGTTGCGCAGTTTCTTTGTATTTTCACTAATAACTTTTCCACTTGTCATAGAAATAAAGTTTTGGTAGTATTATAGTATATGAGATATCTGCTTACACTTTAATACTACCATATAAAATGATTTTTAGCAATCAAAAAGGGAGCTCCTTAACCTTTTCCGCGCCGGGTGGGAGGGGCAAGGAAAAGAATTTATCAAAGCCCGCCGAAAAACTGGACCCCCAAGTGAGGGCGGCTCGGCAGGGAGGTTCAAGGGGGGAATTCCGCCGCGCCCTCGCTTCTGGCATTTCGGCGAAAAAATCCGGCGGCTATCTAATAAATCCTCCGTGTATCATACAACGATACACGACTTTCCCATCCAGCAAAATTTCTTCCTGACCAGCAAAGTTTTCCAACCCGCCATTTGCTGTAAATTGATAAGTCCATTTGCCATCAGAAAACTTGGCTGGTCCGCGAACTGGAATAGCATCATCATATTCTTGCATTAGGGCTTTTCGGAGGAAATCGTATACATCTTTCTCGCTCATTTTTTCATCAAGGACAAAGCCAAAATAATTTGCACCCCATACTGGCTTCTCATTTTCGTATACGATTTCCTCGCCGATAAAGTCGCGCCCACCAAAATAAGTGTCGTGATAAATCAATCCATCCTTTTCAAAATGGTAATCTTCTGACTTCAAACGAGATGGCGCGACTTTGGGGGCGGTCTTGTTAGCGTAGGTCACCTTGTTTGCTTCGTTTAGAAATTTTGCGAGAGTTTTGATGTCCATGAGTTAAAAGTTAAAGTTTCCCCTCATCCGCAGTAGGCGGTGGTTCAATGCCAAGAAATTCCCTGTATATACGGTTCTTATAATCTGGGCCAATCTCATTTATCGCTTCAATAAATGCTTTATATGTTCCAAGTCCACCAATTTTTTCCCAAAACTCATTACCAATCAAAACAACCTCATCATTTTTCATGTCAAACCACCGAGCCGGAAAAGCCCATGAGTAATTTTCTCGCTTTCCAAATGGATTATATGGAAGCGCATAGTAAGCACCATCAACTTGCAACGGCTCCATACTGTAGAGCTTGAGCATTTTCTCCTTGCTCACTTTTGTTTGATCGCTGTTGGGTAGCGGAGCTTTTAACTCAAAGGCATATTTCTTGTTATTTTTCTTATCCTCTGCATACACATCAGAAATAACTGTAACAGGAATAAGTTTTGAGCTTTTACCTTCCAAAATATATTTTAGTTCATTATCCCAATCTGGTCTGATTCGTTTCTTTCCTTTTTCTCCGTGTTCAAGATTATTCAGCACCTCTTGAATTCTACGTAGTCGTTCAGCATTTATCTTTCCGGTTATTGTCCGCCCTTTCTCACCAAAGCCAAGTCCTTTATTCGCCGCTACAATAGCTAGTTTTTCCCAGACACCACCGAATGGCGTAACGAAACGCCGTTCAAAATGAGAACCCTTAAATATCTCGTCAGGTACTAAAGCGGCGTAAAGCGGTTTTTTGGCTTTGTGCTCCTCTTTTACAAAAGGGTCTTCAACTAAAACTGTATTCATAACTCTATCCATCATTACTTTAATGACAGATTGAATTGCTTCTTTCATTTCTTGTTTTTGTGTCATATTTTTTGCCATATTAAAATACTTTCGTAAAACGCACCTTCGCGTCGTCCGGTCCGGCGATTGACATGACGCTCAACACGTCCAATTTCCTTAAATCCTGCGTCCTCTGCTTTATAAAGTCCGTATTTGTCATTTACAACGATAAGAGCTAATCCTTTCGGTGTCATAAATTTACGAGTATGAAGCAAAACATCATTTATTCCTTTGATATAATCTTGTTTTGCTTGTTGTGATTGACCATTCTTTGCTGGGCCAATTTCTCGTTTTTCATTATTTTTTAGACCTAGCAGTTCATAGGCGTATTTATGCTGTTCGTGGTAATCAATAAGGCCGATGTACGGCGGAGAAGTGAAAACCATATCAATTCCCATTGGTAATTCAACCTCGCGCGAATCCGCGTGATTTACAATAACTTTTGCCTTTGTCTTAATCTTAGAAAATTCTTTGACCCGATCTAATGTGTCAATCGTGTAGCGCGACAAGAATTTATATGCTTCTTCCACTGGTTGGCAAGTTCGCTGGTGCTTATAGCATTGATAGGGCTTTATCTGTGGTTCTTTCGGAAAATCCAAGTCGTAGTGCGTAACGAGACGAGCGGAGCGCGCCGAACGAGATAACACAATTCTCAATAAATCTTGATATGTGTAATCTCTAATGAGGCGGGAATAACACAAAAGTTCCTTTTGTGTGTTCGGCGCAAACCATTTTTGTATGTATTCGTTTTTCGTTGAGAAAAGTTTATTTACTTTTTCGTCTTTGGAAAATTTACTTTTATAGACATCGAGACGCTTCAAAATGTCATGAATCTCTTTTTCAAGAAGCGGAATATCGTAATCGGCGGTTTTAACTTTCGAGAGTAAAACATTAAAAATTGAAATATCTGTGCCAATAGAATCTATTCCGAGTGCATTTGCCTCTACTAAAGTCGTACCACTTCCCGCAAACGGATCATAGACAAGTTTCGGTTTATATTTTCTCAAAAATATTTCTACAAGCTGTGGGATAAATTTTCCAAGGTACGGATGCAAACGATGGACGTGTTTTGTGCGCTGATATTCCGGCAAATCGTTTTCGCGCCAATTCAAATTTAATGTATCAAGTTGGGTTTCCGGTTTTACACTCGCAAAATCGGTCAGTGGTTGCTGATTATATTGCTTTGCTATTTTTTGCGCGATTGTGTTGTCGTACATAGTTTTATTTTTTCAAAAGGTCATCAACCGAAACATCAAGAGCTTTCGCAATCCTTTGAATTGTCTCAATGGTCGGGTTCGGGCTTTCATCCAACTCTATCTTAACAACCGTATTGAGCGACAAATCAGCAAGTTTTGAGAGCTTATCTTGCGAAAGCGCTTTGTCTTGTCTGTATCGTTTGATGTTCTTGCCTATTGTGGACATAGTAGATTATAATGTATGGAAAGTGATATAATACTTTTATGACTTGCAAATCAATTATA